>CAYYFJ010000039.1:0-2272 GCA_964471385.1 uncultured Candidatus Saccharibacteria bacterium | reverse complement strand
TGCAGGTGCACACTTCCATGAACACGGAGCCCCTGTCTTCCACATTTCCTTTTGTGTCGTTTGATTTGAGCTCAAACGACGGCATTTTGTACGGCGTCAATATGCACAACAACTCACTGATTTTGTTTGACCGCTTTTCCATGGACAATTACAATGAGACGATATTCGCGCGCTCTGGCTCCGGTAAAAGCGTCCTCGGATCAGAGCCGGTACTAGTGAAGCAAGGAGGAAATATTCGTCTGACGCCGATTGGCACATTGGTGGACAGTCTTATTGCGGCTCGCGGCGCAATAAAAATAGATGAAGAATTGGAAGGAGTAATAAACCCCGGTTTGCAAGTGTATAGTTTTGATAAATCCCTGCATGGATCCTGGTCAAACGTTACAGTGGCCGCGCGCAAAGAGGCGCCGCGGGAATTCTATGCTTTCACAACAAAAAGCGGAAGAAAAATAGTTACGACAGGCGATCATAATATGGTTGTCTTGCAGAATGGAGCGGTTGTTGCGGCAAAAAGCTCTGAAATTGCAAGGGGAGAATGTATCCCTGTCCCTCGGGAAATCAGTTCTGAGCATAATAAAGATCCGCTTCCTATTAATCTTTTAGAATTGCTGAGGGATGAAAAACGATTGTATGTGCGCGGAGGGTCATGGATTTTCCAAACTTACAAAAAGGCAATGAAACAATGTCTTCAATCCCGCTATCTTCATCTTCAAAGATACCATTGCGAATACGCGCATGGCAGAGCGGTCCCTTTGCCTTATTTTCTTTATCTGTTGCGGTGCCTGCACATCAATATTGACAATCCCATGCTTTCCTCTGTTGTCTTTTGTTCAAAAAACAGCAAAACAAAATATGAATATCCTGTTCATTTTGTTTTGGATTCTTACTGGTGGAAAGTCATGGGCTACCTTATTGCGGAAGGCACATTCACCGCACAATGTATTATTTTCAGCAACACGGACGCCGAGGTGCTGGGCGATATGAAAAAAGCTCTGCAAAATATGAAGGTGCCTTTTTATTGTGTGGGGGGGGGTATTGCTATTTCCTCACAAACATTTATCGCAACGATGCGCTCTTTAGGTTGCATGGGAAACTCACGGGACAAAAGAATTCCCCCGCTGTTCTTCGCTGCCGGTCAAAAAGAAAAGGCGGCTTTCCTTTCTGCATATTTTGAAGGAGATGGGGGAGTAGAAAAAACTTGTTTCATTAGCGCCACTTCTAAATCTTCCGCGCTTATTTCTGACATAAGCTATGGACTTCTTTCATTTGGCATCATCGGAAGAATAAAACGCAGGAAAAAAATGTGCACGAATGGAACAATGAGAAAAAGGCGCTCTTATTATACAATCTCCATTTCCGGACAAAAATACCTGCGTCAATTTGCAGAACATATTGGATTTGTTTCAGAAAGAAAGTGCGGCCTTCTTTGGAGCGCGTCCCAAAAAAAAGGAAATACAAATGTTGACACGATTCCCGGGCTTGCTCCGCTCTTTTCTGAACTCTACAAGCTTTTTGGATTTCAGCTTTCTAATGTTCATGATTTTATCAACATTAAAAATGGGGTATTTAATCCGTCTCCCGAACTTTTACGTTTCGTGTGTTCACAGATTGAAGAGAGAATACTCGCGTTTAAAAAACTGGGGGACAAACTTAACATCCTTGGAACATTGCCTGAATTTCAAGAAATTGCGGCAGAAGCACGGGCAAATTCTGCGCTGAACAAGACTCTATGGCATACGCTTGGTTCAAGTTGGTACACAGCAGGGTATAAAGGAATGCCGCCTTTTTGTAAAAATGCCTTGGCCGTCATTCAAATGACCCGTGGCCTCTTTTATTCACTAGAATCAATCAAAGAAAACATCCGCTCTGGATTTCGCGCCACCGGCGTTCATTTGAAACACTTCCATCCGGGCCTTCAGTATGCTTTGGTCGAAAAAGCAAAAAACGACACGCAATACCGTCTTATACAACAGTCTTCCTATTTTGTCTGGCAAAAGTATCAAGACATTCTTCTCCATGCTCTTCCACGCGCTGAACAAATTCTCCACCAGCTAAAAGCACTTGCCTGTGCGGATCTTTTTTGGGATCCAATTGTTGCAATTCAAAAAACTGAGAATAAAAAAGAGAAATATGTCTATGATCTTACGGTAGACAATGAGGTGTTTGTGGCAGGAAGAGGAGGAATGTTTGTACATAACTCTTATGCTGTCAAACTTGAGATTCTCCGATCGCTCATGATGGGCACGGACGTGATTGTGCTGGATCCCGAAAA
>CAYYFJ010000038.1:0-2401 GCA_964471385.1 uncultured Candidatus Saccharibacteria bacterium | reverse complement strand
CGTATATCGGTATTACCTCAGCTTTCCAAGCTGATGAGAGGGGTTCGACTCCCCTCACCCGCTCATCTTAACAAAGGGTTCTGCGCCCAAGGCGCATCCGCCTTAGGCGGAGACTCCCCTCACCCGCTCATCTATACAATACATAAAAAAGACGCTGGGAGAGCGTCTTTTTTGTGTTGAGATATAGCGCGCATTATCTGGCGTATTCCACAAACCTGTTTTCCCTGATGACAGTCACTTTAATTTCGCCCGGATAGCGTAAGTCTTCTTCAATGCGGTTGGCAACATCTCTTGCGAGCATTTGCGACGCAACATCGGTGATCTCTCCCGGCTTCACAAATATCCTGATTTCGCGCCCCGCCTGAATGGCATACGCCTTCTCCACTCCATTAAATGACTGCGCAAGATTTTCAAGCTCTCCAATTCTCTTGAGATAATTTTCCACGCTGTCTTTTCTGGCGCCGGGCCTTGCTCCTGAAATCGCGTCGGCCGCCTGCACCACAACGGCTTCCAAAGATTCATACGGATAATCCTCGTGATGCGCCTTCATGGCGGTGATCACTTCTTTTTCCGCTCCGAATTTTTCCAAAAGGCGCACGCCAATATCCACATGCGACCCTTCCACCTGATGGTCAAGCGCCTTTCCAATGTCGTGGAACAGTCCCGCTTTCTTGGCTATGGACGCGTTTGCTCCGATTTCGCTTGCAATGGCTGACGATAAATGCGCGACCTCAATGGAATGCAAAAGCACGTTCTGCCCGTAGCTTGTGCGGAATTTCAAACGGCCGAGCAAATGGACAAGTTTTGGATCCACCCCCACAATACCAACATCGTACATTGCCGCTTCCCCCGCTTCTTTCACCTGCTGTTCCACCTCCTGCTGTATTTTAGTAATTTCTTCCTCCACTCTCGCGGGGTGTATCCTCCCGTCTTTCATCAGACGCTCCAGCACCACTTTTGCAATGTGCCTCCTCAAAGGATCAAATCCGGAAATCACAACTGCTTCGGGTGTCTCGTCCACAATAAGTTCAACTCCGGTTAAACGCTCCAACGTCCTGATGTTTCTTCCTTCCTTCCCAATAATCTTCCCCTTCATGTCTTCTGAAGGAAGCTGGACTACGGATGTGGTGATCTCCTGCGCTTGGGACACCGCTACTTTCTGTATGGCATACGTGAGCACTTCTTTGGCGCGCCTTTCAAAACGCTCCTGCCCCTCCAGTTCCAGTTTTTTGATTCTGGCGAGAATATCCTTTTCAAACTCTTTTTCAGTCTTCTCTAAAATCTCTTCTTTTGCCTGCTCTTTTGACAGGCCGGCTATCGCCTCCAGCTTTTTCACCATATCAGCCCTTGACTGCTCTATGGTTTTTTCAATCTCGCGCAGACGTTCAACTTTGCTTCGCAACTCTTTTTCTTTTTCCTCAAAATCAGAAATGCGCCTGTCTAAGACGTTTTCGCGCTTTAAGAGTAATTGTTCTGTTTTGAGAAGGGCTTGATGCCGCTCGTCTTCTTCCTGCTTTGCCGCGCGCAGAAACTCTTTCGCTTTGGTTCTCGCGTCAGCAAGAATTTTTTCAGCTTCTTCCTGTACCTGCCCAAGACGCTTTTGCAGTTTCTGCTCCACAGTGCCTGCCTGTTGAAGAGCAATGGACTGACGAGCATAATACCCAAGAACCACTCCAATGGCCAATACAATAAGGCCCAGTAACAACAGGGTCAGTAATGACATAGGTTCGGTTGATCAATTGGACTTGCTTCATTAAAAAATCTATTTTGATTATGGTCCAAAGGTCAAAATAAATAATAAAAAATCTCTTTATGCAGAGTAGCAAGTCCAGAGAATATTGTCAAAAATTTGACAATCTGACGCTTTCCTGTCGGAGACACACCGGGTGTGTCTCATTATTTGAAATTCGCCACGACCTGCTTTCGCATGCGTAGCGAAAAAGCGCACGTCGGATTCTTTCCCGCGCATCCTCCGTATCCGCCCCATCCTGCAAACTGGTGTCCTGCCGCAGGAATCGCAGTCAGGGAAACCGAGGTTCCGGCGGGAAACGACGAAGAACAGACACTGCCGCATGATATCCCTGACGGACTGCTCTCCACAGTTCCGGACCCGTTTTTCAAAACCGTAAGCGTCGGAGACGATGCGCCAAAAAACGCGTACACGAATTTTTTCGCATCCATGGTCACCGTGCACAATCCTTTGCCAGAACACGCCCCTCCCCATCCGTTAAACACTGATCCTTGGCTGGGATTCGCGCTCAAAGAAACGATTGTTTTCTTGAGATACTGCTCCGCGCAATCTGACCCGCACTCAATTTCTAGGGTCGCAGTCTGTACCGTCCCGCCCCCCACAGGAACCACGGACAGCTGAAACAACTGCGGCTGTTCTTTGAATTTCGCA
>CAYYFJ010000037.1:0-2594 GCA_964471385.1 uncultured Candidatus Saccharibacteria bacterium | reverse complement strand
ATGAAATTCCAATCTTCGGCGATCCGGAAACGTGAATGCAAAAATGAACAAACTCAGTTTGATTAAGGAGCATAAGAAGAAAGGTACCTGACACCTATTTTGCTATTTCTATTTCCCAAGTTGGTAGATAAAAGCTCAAAATAATTATGGCAACAATTCATAAAAAAGTTTGGCGAGAATATTTTGAGAAAATTGTTTCCGGCAAGAAAAAGCTGGAATTACGCCTTGCGGATTTTGAAGTGAACGAAGGCGACACTTTGGTTTTGGAGGAATGGGACAAAGACAAAAAAGAATACACCGGAAGAAAAATTGAGGTTGTTGCCACCTATATTTTCAAAACCAAGGGCCAAACTTTTTGGTCGCCGGAAGAAGTTGAAAAATACGGCTTTCAAATTATTCAATTTGAGTCAAAGGAAAAATAACATGGATATCAGACAAAAAACAGCAGAAACATACGATAAAATTGCTTCCGGCTACAGTGCAGGCCATTTTGCTCATTTTTGGATTGAAGAGTTTGATTTTTATAAAAGCATTATCAACGGCAAAAAAGTTATTGACCTTGGTTGTGGAGCTGGACGAGACGCTGCTGTTTTTGTGGAAAATGGTTTTGGTTATACAGGCATAGACGCTTCGGAAGGAATGTTAAAGGTGGCGAGGGAGAGAGCGCCAAAAGGAAAATTTCAAAAAATGGATTTTAGCAAAACCATTTTCCAAGACGGAGAATTTGACGGATTTTGGGCAGCCGCCAGCTTTCTACATATTCCCAAAAAAGACATTTCCGAAGTTTTGCAGGAAGCAAAGCGAATTATCAAAATCGGCGGTGTCGGTTTTGTGTCGGTCAAGGAAAAAAATGGAATAGATGAGGGAATGATAGATGAAAATAAGTGTGGCGGAATAAGTCGGTATTTTTCGTTCTACACTCAAGACGAGTTCAAAAATTTACTTGAACAAAACGGCTTTTCTGTTGTAAAAATGAGCATGCATAGAGAGGACGACGAACGAAAAACAAACTGGCTTTGTTATTTCGTAAAATCATAGCCGCCATTTTTTCAAAAAAGAAAGCCGAAGCCCGCACGGATTTTTATCCGCCCCTGGAAGGCCTCCCCAGACCTCGCTCCTCCGTGCCCTCGAGTCCGTTGCCCCGCATCCTTTGCCCCAGAAAAACAGAAGAAAGGTACCTGACACCTATTTTCTTTGAAAAGAAAAGGCTCTGCGCAGACGGAGTTGTTTACGCAGAGCCAACGGCCCTTATTGGGGGGGGGTGGGGTATGTAGAGTTGGAGGATTTGTTCGTCGGTGAGACCGGCGACGTCTGGTCCTCCCTTGATCTTCATGCGGTCAAGGACCGCATTCGCAAACCCCTTACTGCCGGTCTTTTTTCGGAGGGCGAACCACAACAAGCTATTTGCTTTTTCCTCGCAGAGCGGGTCTTGCGGGGAGAGTTTGGCAATCGCTCCTCGGCCGAAGTTTTTGCCATCCACGACCAACTCCTCCTCAAGGAGTGCACGCAGAGCTTCTGCGTACCATTTGAGAATCTTCTGGCAAGCGGGATTCTTGTCAAATCTATACTCGCTCCAGAGAGCGATTATGCCGTCAAAGTTGCGAAGCTCGATCGCTTCGCCCATGACCCATCCTTCGACTCCACCTTCTGCCGCAAAACACGCTCTCAACTTAAAACGAACCATGAGAGCGGTGTTGAGGGTGCGGACGATCAATCGAGCGCAGGGGAGTTCGCAGCTTTGCGGCCACGTTACTCCGGCTTCCCATTGTCCGACCTCAATCACAACCGGAATGAGCTGTTTCCCATTCCGTCTCTCGCTGGAGGTGAGCTCCAGCCAGTCTTTCCAAGCCTCTCCGCATTGGCCGCACATTGCCTTGTACGACTCCCGCGGATCCGACAGGATGGAGTCATCTGCGCCGCAATTCGGGCATTTTCCCAACAGCCTCACAACTATCGCTCCTTTTCTTGGAATGTATGTTCTAAAACTATGGCCATATTAGTGAAAAGGATTAGCAGAGTCAAGCCAAAACAAAAAAGAAATTTGATGAATTTCTATTTAAAAAATCATTGTGAAAAAATTTCTTTTCCCAAAATTAAAGTGCAGTACTCAAAAAGACCAATACATCCGAGAAGATTATTGATCTGCACGCTCACGAGTCCGTCGCCCCGCCCTCATTTGCCCCAGAAAAATAGAAAAAAGGTATCTGACACCTATTTTTCCTTGGTGATATCTCCCTAGCCGAGAAATTATTAGAACATCGCAATAAAACTAAAAAAATTATGGCCGCATACAAGCATACACAAATTGGTTACCTGATGCTGGTTATCACGCTGGCCGCATTGGTTCTTTTTTCATGGCTTCAGATCACGGCAAGAGCTGAACCACCTTCGTACTACTCAGGCACAAATTTTGCCATTACCGCCATAATGGCGCTCATTCTGTTTATCCTTGCATCGTTTTCAACGCTTACCGTTGTCATTGACGAACAGTTTTTGAAAATACGTTTTGGCTGGGGCATCTTCCGCAAGAAGTTCCCGCTATCCGATGTCGCCGCAGTCAGGAAAGTAAAAAATCATTGGTATTACGGCTGGGG
>CAYYFJ010000036.1:0-2819 GCA_964471385.1 uncultured Candidatus Saccharibacteria bacterium | reverse complement strand
TCAAGCAATACAAGAGCTGTTGGAGAAAAATGTTTCTCATCGCTTTTTATGATATCACGGCGTGAAAAAAAGCAAAAGAAGTGTCAACAAGCGTCAATTTTATCAATCAAAAAGGGGGTCCTACGAGAGACAGACCCCCATTCCTGCGCTGACTGTATGTGTGCGGCCCTATTTGGGAGGCCGCACATACCACGCTTTGACATACTCGTCAAAGTTTGGCCTATAGCTCTCATCCTCCAGTATGCGAGGGAGAGCTTTCTTAGAGTAAATATACCAGAAGGCGTCAAAGGGAATTCCGAATGTTCCCTCAAACGCCTCCTTCCAGTTGTGCCCGCTTAGACGGACGGTTGTCAAGAAATGACCAAGATCTTTGGGAGTAAACCGCCGAGAGTTCACCAGAAATTCAATTGCCAAGAGTGAGATCCCATAAGACGCTGAACTGAACTTAAGATCCCAAGAAGACAACGGAGGCGCAGTTTTTGCCGCGTTCCATCGCTCATGCCTAATGTGATTATACACCTCTGGACATTGCTGGATTGTTAGCATAGCAATGTATTCGGCTATGCCTTCATCCAACAAAAAGGTAGAGGAGCCGCCAAATTCTTGCTGAACGAGGTGAACATACTCGTGAGCCATTCCAGAGATGATGCCACAAGGACCCTTGGCATTATCTTCCAGCCCGGCGGATAATCTCCAGATTCCTTGTGCTCCGGCACTTGACGCTCCTTGGAGACTGGCAATATATGTCTTGCGCTCCTCAGGACTTGGAAGGTAGTTATCCTTCCTAAAAAGATACGCAGCATCTGCTTCTGCATCAACAGACGGCAGAACAAACGCTGTAAAAGGAAACTCTGGCGTGAAGAGAAAACGACGAACTGCCTCCTGGGCATTTAAGGTATTTTTAAGAACACGGGACTGCAATTCTTTCGGAACTGTTTTATCAATCACAAGCCCCACAGGGTATTCGGACACAAATTCAACCTTGTGCCCGAGTTCCTGCAGTTTCCGCGCCGTTTCCTTTGCCCTTTCAATGGGACCCGGCGGAGGACCCAACGGAACCCCTTTGATAGTCCTCCCGTTAGCAGGTCCGCCAATGCCTCCTGCGCCAGAGACGATAGTTATCAAAGAAGATCCACTCTCCCATGATATTTCCGCCCCCATTGCTTCAGCAATGATGCGGACAGGCACCATAGTGCGTCCGTCAATGATCTGGGGCGGTACATCCAGCGTCAGGATAAATCCTCCGAGGATTGCCTTCTTGGAGTCAATGGTTAGCACCAACTCCATTCCTGATGGTGTTGACGCCTTGATGCGCCGCTTCTCAAGATCCCATACAATCTGGGATCCGAGGGCTTCAAAAATAGCCCTCATCGGCACCAGAGTGCGACTGTTGATGATGACGGGCGCAACATCCATTTGCAGGATGTATCCGTCCACTACCACACTGATAGGATTCTGAGCAAAGGCGAGAGAACCGCCAATGCCCGCGAACAAGACCATGAAGACCATGCCAATCAGCAACAGGGACGCTATCTTCTTGACGGACATGACAATCCCTCCCTTTCCTGAGAATTTTCACAGAAACAAAGAACAAAAAACTCGTTCCTTTTTACTTACATTCTTGTAAAAGAGCGCCTACGAACTCCTACATACAACATAACAACCCCCACCCTCTTGTCAAGAGCGTGTACCAGAAAAATACATAGGCAACAGTTTTACATTGTGTAAACGCAAGAAACGAAAGTGTTGGCTTCGCGTTTCGCTAAACTAAAATTTGACATCTTGATGCTTTAATGTCGGAGACACACCCGGTGTGTCTCCGACATGTTTTTATGATTTTGTCAAAAAACTCAAGGCGGATTCAACCTGCAAGTGCAATACTTAACTCTAAAGCTGGCATTTAACTGTACTATGAATTTAGGATAGTTTATCAGAGAAAACAAAATGTGGCTCTCTCCTGTGCAGAAAAGAGCCACTAATGAGCGGCCGCCTGTTTTGCCATCATATGTGTCCTCCTTTATCCCAACCTTCCCAACCCTCCCGGCCCTGAACCGTATCGACGGTTATTTGGCCGTCTATCCCCTTCTGGACTGAAGATCGCCCGAATTTCTACGGCAAGACGAGAAAGGATTTCTTCGGAAATTCCCTCTGTCTCTGCCTTATTAAGCAAGGCAGAGAGTTCTTCAGAGGTCACTTTTGATGTTCCGTGCCGCAGGATTGCTCCGGCGGCAAAATTCAGCATCGCCTCCTCCTTTCCTTCATTCGCGCCAACAATCATTGCCAGCTCCATGCTGGCAAACTGGAGCGCTTCTTCCAACTTGGGATGCGCAAAGGTCATTCCAAGCCGCTCCAGCCGCTTGAGGAGCCGTTCCCTCCAGAAGAGGGCGCGTTCGGCGATCCCATCCAAATGCCCCCCGCTTGTGGACAAGAACACTACTTCGTCGCCCATGGTTCCCACCTTCCTTCTTAGACTTAAAATGGTTCTAAGTGTACTATATTCTTCTTTAGGATTTTAGCAATCGCTTGAAAACTCAGTTTCCAAAAAATTTGACGAGTGTAAAAGATTGTACTTTAATGACAAGCAGCAATCCGCATAGCGGAAATTAACAATTTGGAGGGTTTTTGCATGCCTAGGAAGATAGTGGTTGGTCTTGCGTTTCTTGCGATGATGCTGTCTTTTTTCTCGTCGTTTGGTTTTGCCCAATCGCTTACAACTGCAACAGTTAAGATGTCAAATCCCACGCCTACTGCCAATACAAACCTTACTCCCCAGAACGACTATCCGGTATGGCAGAGCACCGTGACTATTGGCGGAAGAG
>CAYYFJ010000035.1:0-2976 GCA_964471385.1 uncultured Candidatus Saccharibacteria bacterium | reverse complement strand
GCGGCAGGCAAAACGCCCAACACGCAAGGGCTTGGCCTCGAAGTTGCCCTCGTTGAAGTTGACAAACAGCAAGCGGTTGTCGCTGATCAACATTTCCAAACATCTAACAAAAACATTTTTGCGGTTGGCGATGTTACCAACGCACCCCTACGGCTTGAGACAACCGCGGGGCGCGAGGGCACGCTTGCCGCAGAAAATGCGCTCAAAGGCACAACGCTTTCGATTGATTACAACTCCGTGCCCTATACCATTTTTACCGATCCTCAGCTTGCCGGTGTCGGTTTTACCGAAGACGAGCAGATAAAGCAAATGGGTGTGTGCGCCTGCCGCACGGTTTCATTCGAGGACATTCCAAAAGCGATCATCATGCGCCGCACCGAAGGACTTATCAAAATGGCAATTCATCCGCAGACACGCCAAATTCTCGGTGTTCATATTCTCGCGCCAAACGCAGGCGAACTTATCGCAGAAGCCATGATGCTGGTGAAAAACAAAAACACGATTGACGATGTGGTTAATTCCTTGCCGATGTTCCCGACGCTTTCGGAAGCAATAAAAATAGTCGCGCTGTCGTTTACCAAAGACATTTCTAAATTGAGCTGCTGCATATAATGGAAATAACTCCTTTTATCATTCCCGCGTTTATTGCGGGAATTCTCACATTCCTTGCTCCTTGCACTTTGCCCCTGGTGCCGGGATATTTGAGTTTTATTAGCGGAGCGTCCGCGGAGGATCTCAAGAATCCCCAAACCGCGAAACGGGCACGGCTCAAGATTTTTTTCAACGGCCTCCTCTATGTTATTGGGTTTAGCGCAGTATTTATTGTTTTAGGAAGCTTGTTTGGTTTGGGCGGCGCCGCATTGCTTCAGTACCGCTTTCTCATTACCCAAATTGGAGGATTGTTTGTTATTCTGTTTGGCTTGTTTCTTTTGGCACCTACGCTTCCCATGTTTCGATTTTTTTTGGCAGAGCGGCAAGTGCCTGGCATTAAGAACTTGAAACCAGGAAATCCAGTAAGCTCTCTTATATTCGGGAGCGCGTTCGCGTTCGGCTGGAGCCCGTGCGTGGGACCTATTTTGGGAACTGTGCTCACGCTTGCCGCCTCAACCGTAACAGTGGGCAAAGGCGCTTTGCTCTTGGTGGTGTTTTCTCTGGGATTAGCAGTTCCGTTTCTCGCAACAGCGCTCGCAATTGGGTGGGCTTCCCAGCACCTGGCAAAGCTTGGCAAGTATTTGAATGTTGTTTCCGCAGTTGGCGGAGTATTTTTGATTCTCTTGGGCGTGCTGATGGTAACCAACAACTTTGCCTTGTGGATCGCGTGGCTGTATCAGCTGCTCGGATTTATCAACTATGAATCCTTAATTGAACATCTCTAAAAGTTTTCCGCATGAAACACGATACATATGATTTCTATGGTCCAGAGCTGGTTTTGAAGGTATATGACCCTGCTCTTGGCATGACGGGGTTTTTGGTGGTAGACAATACGCGGCTTGGGCCGGGAAAAGGCGGCATTCGCATGACTCCAGACGTGAGTGAAGAGGAAGTAAGAAGACTAGCGCGGGCCATGACGTGGAAAAACGCGTTAGCGCTCATTCCCTTTGGAGGAGCAAAAGCAGGGATTGTGTGGAAGGGGGGAAGTGACATTCTCAAAAAGAAATTTGTGCAGAGCTTCGCGCGGGCAATCAAACCGTTTATTCCAAGAAAATACATCGCGGGCCCTGATGTGAATACAGGAGAAAAAGAAATGCAGTGGTTTGTGGAAGCAACAAAGGACTGGAGAAGCGCGACCGGGAAGCCCGCAAACTTGTGCATGAAACTTTTTGGGAGGCCTGGCGAGAAATGCGGCATTCCTCATGAGTTTGGAAGCACGGGGTTTGGGGTGGCGCGCGCAGCGCTCGTTGCGGCAGACTTGATACGTCTTCCCATCAAAGGCGCGACTGTTGCAATTCATGGATTTGGAAACGTGGGGAGCTTTACCGCAAAGTATTTGAAAGAAATGGGCGCGAACGTTGTCGCGATTGCAACCAAAGAAGGCGCAACATACAAAGGGAAAAAGATACCCCAAGAAGATTTTTGGAAAGTGCCGGTAGATATTTTGATTCCAGCTTCCGTGACCGATGTTATCAACGAGAGAAATAAAAACAGTATCAAAGCAAAGCTGATCGTAGAGGGCGCGAATATCCCCATGCAGGAATCTATTGAGCAGGAGTTTTTCAAAAAGGGCATTTTGGTAGTACCTGATTTTGTTGCTAATGCAGGAGGAGTTATTAGTTCATATGCTGAGTATCGAGGTTACAATCCAAAACGCATGTTTGCGACCGTTGAGAAAAAGATCGTCCAGAGTGCGACAGTGGTGTTGAGGCAAAGCCTGAAAGAGAAGAAGAATCCGCGGGAAGTCGCGCTTTCTATTGCAAAAGAGCGCATTGCGAAAAAAATGAGGGAAGCATAAAATAGCACAATGGAGAACCCCGCAAACACCCACAATCTTCTTCCCACTGTTTTTGTCATATTTGGCGCAACAGGCGACTTGATGAAAAGAAAGCTCGCTCCCGCGCTTTTTCATTTATATCAGGAGAAACTCCTTCCCGACATGTTCCAGGTAGTGGGGTTTTCAAAACAGGAGCTTGGTAACGAGGAGTTCCAGGCCTGGATTGCAAACACTGTGGGCGGCAGCGGTGAGTTTTCCAAGTTCTTTGTGTACCAGCAGGGCTTGTTCGAGGAAAAAGAAGGGTACCAAAAACTCGCGCAGTTTTTGGGTATGAAAGACGGAGAATGGCAGGTGTGCTCCAATAAGTTGTTCTACATTGCAGCTTCTCCACAATATTACAAAACCTTGTTTGAGAAGTTGGCAGAGTCGGGATTAACCAAGCCATGCAGTCCTGAAGAAGGATGGACCAGGGTTATCGTGGAAAAACCATTTGGAAAAGACTTGGAAACCGCGGAAGAGTTGGACCGTATGCTCGGGAAACTTTTTAA
>CAYYFJ010000034.1:0-3351 GCA_964471385.1 uncultured Candidatus Saccharibacteria bacterium | reverse complement strand
TATTGATTGATGGGCGGCGCTTTGCGCCGTCCATTGATTTTTCGTCTTATCGGCGTACAATGATACTATGATAGAAGAAATACAATCGGCCATTGACAACCTTCACGAGCGGTTCAAACGCCTGGAGGACTGTCTTTGACCTGGCAAAAAAACGCAAGAGATTGCGCGAGTTGAAAGCACTGCAGGAACAGCCGGATTTTTGGGACGACAACAAAGAAGCCGCCCGCCTTTCAAAGGAATTTTCAGATTTGCAGGATGAAATCTCCCGTTTTGATTCTGTGAAGTCGGATATCAAGGACATCGCGGAGCTTGCGAAACTTGCCGATGAAAAATCGCAAGATGACTTGAAAAATCAGCTTGTCAAGATTGGGAAAACAATGGAGCAAGAGGAGGTGCGCGTTTTTCTCGGAGGAAAATATGACAAGGGAAACGCGGTGATCACGATTACGGCCGGAGCCGGAGGCCAGGACGCGCAAGACTGGGCCGCAATGCTTTCAAGAATGTACGAGCGTTTTTGCGAGCGCAAGGGCTGGAAGACGGATAGCGTGCACCAATCGTTCGGCGATATGGGGCCTGAAGGCAGAATCGGCGTGAAGCAGACCGTGTTTGAAGTGAAAGGAAAGTATGCTTTTGGCCTGCTGAAAAAAGAGAGCGGGGTGCACCGTCTTGTGCGGATTTCTCCATTTTCCGCAAAACAGCTTCGCCATACATCTTTTGTTTCCGTGGAAGCGATGCCGCAGATTGACATGGCAGAAGAGAAAGATATCCAGATAAAACCAGACGAGGTGCAAATTGACTTGTTCCGTTCGTCGGGACCCGGAGGCCAAAACGTGAATAAGCGGGAAACCGCGGTGCGCGTTGTGCACTTGCCGACTGGCATTGCCGTCGTTTCTCAAACGCAGAGAAGCCAGCAACAGAATCGCGAAAAAGCAATGCAAATTCTTGCGGCAAAACTGTACCTGCTTAAAGAGCAGGAACGCGAGAAAGAGTTGGCCATGCTCAAAGGACAAAAAGCCGCCATTGAATGGGGAAGCCAGATACGCTCGTATGTCCTGCATCCCTACCAGCTTGTCAAAGACCACCGCACGGAATATGAAACTTCAAACGTGCGCCAGATTCTGGACGGCGAGCTGGATGGACTGATTGAGGCGGAGATCAAACAATAGAATTCCATGATTGAATTTAAAAACGTTACAAAAGCATACAACACCAACGCCAACAGCGTTGCCGTGGAGAATATAAGCTTTACAGTTGGAAAAGGAGAGTTTGTGTCGCTTGTGGGAAAATCGGGAGCCGGCAAAACAACATTGCTGAGGCTTTTGCTTGCCGAAGAACCTCCCACGAAAGGAACGGTGCTGTTTGGCGGAGAGAATGTTCATCAGATTCCTTTCGCGCTTCTGCCTTTCCACAGGAGAAAAATCGGCGCCGTGTTTCAAGATTACAAACTTCTTGCCATGAAAACCGCGTTTGAGAACATCGCGTACGTCATGGAGGCGCTTGGCGTGCAAGACGATGTGATCCAAAAAGATGTTGCGGAGGCCTTGGAGATTGTCGGATTGAGCCAGCGCGTCCATCATTATCCCCGCCAGCTTTCAGGCGGCGAACAGCAGAGAGTCGCAATAGCGCGCGCTTTGATTCACAGGCCGCATATCATTGTGGCTGACGAGCCGACCGGAAACCTTGACCCTTACCACACGCAGGATATCATGCGCCTGTTGGTAAAAATCAACGAATTCGGGACGACCGTGATTCTTGCCACTCACAACAAAGACATTATCAACAAGCTTGGAAAACGCGTAGTAACCCTTGAAGACGGAAAGATTGTGCGCGACGAGGAGCGCGGCCGCTTCATCATCTGAATACTTTTGCCTTTTGAATTTTAACTTTTGACTTTTCTGTCTATGTGGTTATCTCTTAGACGCATTTGCAAATCCGGGTGGGAAAAAATACGCAGGGAAAAAAGCTCGTCCTCCGCTTCGCTTTTGGTGATGACAATCGTGGTTCTGGTGGTAAGCTCATTGTTTTTTCTGCGAGGCTTGAGCAATTTTCTGATCCGCGAAGTACAGCAAAGCATGGACGTGAGCGTGTATTTCAAAGACACGGCTTCCGAAGACGATATTTTGCGAATCAAAGAGCAGGCGCTTCGCCTTCCCGAAGTGAAAGAAATTGCGTATGTTTCAAAAGAACAGGCGTTGACAAAATTTTCTGAACTTCATGGGGGCAATTCCGCCGTTATGAAGGCATTGCAGGCAGTTGGACAGAATCCGCTTTTAGCGTCTTTAAATGTGAAGTCAAAAGACCCGAACAAATACGAAACAATTTCTTCTTTTTTCCAGCAGGGAAGCTTTGCTCCGTTCGTGTCAAAAATTGATTATTACCAGAGAGCTCCTATTTTGAAAAAACTCGTTTCTGTCACCAACGCCATGCACGCAGGATTTTTGGGGATAACCATAGCGCTTTCTGCCATTGCCGTTCTTGTCGCGTTTAACACGATATATCTCACTATTTACAGTTCAAGAGAGGAGATTGAAATTATGCGCCTTGTCGGCGCCTCCAACTGGTTTATCAGGGGGCCGTTTTTGGTGCAGGGGATTGTGATTGGAATTTTTGCCAGCCTGTTATCTCTCGCGCTGTTCATGCCCGCGGTGTTATATCTTTCTCCCAAGCTTGCTCTGCTTATGCCCGGGTTTCATATGGCGCGATACCTTTGGAGCAATTTCTTTTCTTTTGTTTTTCTTCAGCTTATAGTCGGCGTCGGCCTTGGCGTTCTTTCTTCCATGATCGCCATACGAAGGTATCTCAAAGTATAGTCGTACCATACCATTGAAAAACTCTCTCAAAAAAGATAGAGTAGGGGACACAAGGTTTCCTTGGTTTCTTTTTGCGGGATCGTCTAACTTGCCCCGCCAAATATCATAATACGACTATGCGTTGCCGCCTTTATATATTAGAAAATTTCAAAGACAAATATTATATTGGAATTACAAAATTAGATTTAGAGAAAAGAGTAGAAAAACACAATCGCGGTGAAGTATTTTCCACAAAATTTAGCAGGCCATGGAAACTATTTTACTTTGAAGAATATAAAACATATCAAGAAGCAAGAAAACGGGAAAAAGAAATCAAAAGTTGGCATGGCGGCAACGCATTTAAAAAATTTCTGCGCATTGCTGCGGGATCGTCTAATGGTAGGACAGCGGACTCTGAATCCGTTAATCTAGGTTCGAATCCTAGTCCCGCAGCAATGCGCAGAAAGAACTTTGGCGGGGTGAAGTAGGCAATTCAAGCATGGTGTCTAGGTTCTGCGCCCAAGGCGCATCCGCCTCTGGCGGAGAATCCTAGTCCCGCAGC
>CAYYFJ010000033.1:0-3835 GCA_964471385.1 uncultured Candidatus Saccharibacteria bacterium | reverse complement strand
TATCCGATGTCGCCGCAGTCAGGAAAGTAAAAAATCATTGGTATTACGGCTGGGGCATCAGATTGTGGTTCTGGCCGCATATGTGGATTTTTAATGTTTCCGGTTTTGACGCGGTTGAACTCACCATGAGAAATGGAAGAATCTATCGCATCGGCACCGACGAGCCGGACGCTCTTGAACAAGCCCTCATTAAGTTTGTAGTTGAAGGCATAAAACTTGGTCAAACTTGGTTCGGTTAAGTTTTTCCGATAAGTTTTTGCAAAGCGCGCGCAAAATGAAAAGAGCAAAGAGTATTTTTCTGTGATGCGGCAAGCGTTAGCGAGCGGCGGCGGGGCGCCTGTCCGCCTCTGGCGGAGCTTCATTCGTCGGGGGTTTCCCGAAAATGGGTTTGGATTTCGTTCAGGGTATGGAGCCCACAAAACAAAAACGTCCCATTTATGGGGCTTTTTATTTTATGAATGGTGCGGAAGCGGTGAACAATATTAAACGTCTAACACTATGGGCGTTTTAGTATTGTTGTGCTTTATTGACGTGGGAATTACAATCTACTATAATCTAATATAGTTAAAGTATAAGATAAGTTATGGCAAAAAATAACAGATTTGACCAAAGGATCACGAACATTCCGGCCGAAATTTGGTCGAAGATAACACGAATTGACGAATTAAAGGGGCAGTGGATCGCCGGGGCCCGGCTAGGCCCTCAAGTTTTAGGCCGTCTCAAACGATCAGTTTTGATTACTTCTACAGGTGCCTCAACTCGCATTGAGGGAGCTCGGCTTTCTGACGAAGATATTGAAAAGCTGATGCGGGGCATTGATATTCAAAAATTCACCGATCGCGATAGGCAAGAAGTGAAGGGTTATTTCGAATTGCTTGAAAATGTTTTTGATTCTTGGAAATCTCTTCAGCTTGGAGAAAATACAATCAAGCATTTTCACAAAGAGCTTTTGACGTATGTAAAAAAAGATGAACTGCATAGAGGCGAATACAAGAAAACTGAAAATAAGGTTGAAATGATTAACGCAGTCGGCGAATCCGTTGGCACTCTTTTTGATACCACGCCGGCATATCTTACTCCCAAGGAAATGCAGGAATTGGTGGAGTGGACTCAAGAAGCTCTGGCCGAGAAAAAATACCATCCACTTTTGATTATAGGCAATTTTCTGGTTGAATTTTTACAGATTCATCCATTTCAAGACGGCAATGGCCGTCTCAGCAGAATTTTAACAAACCTTCTTTTACTTAAAGAGGGCTACTTGTATATGCCTTATGTCTCGCACGAAAAATTAATTGAAGACAACAAGTCGGATTATTATATGGCTTTGCGAAGAAGTCAGAAAACTTTCAAAACTGACCACGAAGATATTACAGCATGGCTGGATTTCTTTTTCGCCATTTTTTTGAAGCAATCGCAGATGGCAGTTGAGTTACTCTCCAAAGAAAACATTGAAAAACTTCTCTCAAAGAAGCAGCTTTCGGTATGGAAGTGCTTGCAAGGAGTAGATGAGGCAACCCCCGGCGAAATTGCCAAAAAAACAAAAGTGGCCCGGCCAACCGTCAGTCAGGCACTTGATAGATTGCTCCGCCTCAAAAAAGTTGAGCGCATCGGATTAGGAAGAAGCACAAGATATAAAAAGTTATAGATCCCTATGAATATGAACTTTACTGAATCCACTCAGCTTGGTCTTCCAAATGCATTGAAAGGTTATGAATAAAAAGTGATAATTTTTGTAGATTTTGATAAAATATTGGTAGATATTGACAAGTTTTGATAGATTTCATACGACAACTGCATGAGACAAGGAAAGAATTTATTAAACACAAGTAAAGCCGCTAAATTGTTCTGTACATTTCAATACGTACGTTTTGTAAGATATTTTCCTTCAATCGGGCACCGCGCTGGCGGAGATTGCCAAAGAGGGAGGTCGGTTTAAAGTAAATCTGGCTGAAAGAAATATCCGCGGCAGATCCCCGAACCGAAGTTCTTGAGCGTAGTCAAGGAAAACTGAAGAGGTATTGTACTAAAGAAATAAAACTTATATTGCAAATGGAACGCATTGAAAAACACAGTCATGCGCGCGCGGCAAACTTTGACGGGCTTGGGATAGCTCCGAGATTTTTGGAAACCTTGGGACAGCTTGGGTTTAGCGAGCCAACGCCCATACAGTCGCAGGCAATTCCCGTTGCCATTGAAGGCAAAGATGTTGTTGGCATCGCGCAAACAGGCACGGGCAAAACGCTGGCGTATGGCGTGCCCATGCTTCAGCGCCTTGCCCAACAGCCTGCCTCCAAAGGCCTTATCATTGTGCCGACCCGCGAGCTTGCCCTGCAGGTGGACAAGGCGTTGGCAAGGATAGGGCGGGTCATCAATCTTCGCACTGCCGTGTTGATCGGCGGGGCGTCAATGTATCTTCAGATAAAAGACCTTGCGAGAAACCCGCGCGTGATTGTTGCCACGCCCGGGCGGCTGATTGACCATCTCAAACAGAAGAAAGTTGCTCTCAATGCGGTGGGGATTGTTGTGCTTGACGAGGCCGACCGCATGTTGGACATGGGGTTTGCCCCGCAAATCAGCGAGATTTTTCGCGCCCTGCCCAAAGAACGCCAGATGATGCTGTTTTCCGCCACCATGCCTCCCGAAATCATGAAAATCGCCTCCAGCCACATGCGCCTTCCCGTCCGCGTGGAAATAGCTCCGACCGGCACGACTGCCGAGGGAGTGACGCAGGAACTCTTTATTGTGCAAAAAATGCAGAAGCTGGCTCTTTTGCTGAAGCTTTTGGAACATTATCACGGCTCAACGCTTGTGTTCAGTAAGACAAAATATGGCGCCAACAAAATCGCGCGCCAGCTGAAAGCAAACGGAATCAACGCCGCAGAAATCCACTCAAACCGGTCGCTGAACCAGCGCAGGGAAGCGCTGGACGGATTTCGGACGGGCAGGTATCGCGTGCTCATTGCCACCGACATTGCTTCGCGCGGGATTGACGTGCGCGGCATTGAACTGGTGGTGAATTTTGACTTGCCGTCCACATCAGACGACTATGTGCACCGCATAGGCCGCACGGCGCGCGCCGGGGCGCGGGGGCATGCCATTACGTTTGCCATGCCAGAGCAAGGCAGGGAGGTGCGCGACATTGAGCGGCTCATCAGAAGAAATATTCCGATCTCAAAACTGCCCGAGCTTCCCGCGGTTCAAATGGCGCAGACGCAGGCAGATGTTCCGTCATTTCCCCGCGGCAGATTCCGTCCCCGGCAGGCAAGTTCTCCCCGGCCCTTCCGTCAGTATCCCCGCGCCCCGCGCAAAAGATACTAAACAACGCGCATGAAAATCATTACAATTTGCTCGAGCGCATCTTTCTACGGGCGGGCGCTTGAAATAGAAGAAGAGCTCGTGAAAAAGGGCTTCCGGGTCAGCATCCCCTCAACCGCGTACAAAATGAAACAAAGCGGGGATTTTGAGGTGGATCATTACAAAACGTGGTTCCGGAATCCCGACGATTATCCCGTCAAAGCGGAGCGCATGCGCGAACACAACAACAAAATCGTTGAGGGCGACGCCATTCTGGTGGTCAACGAAGAAAAGAAGGGCATGCCGGGATATATCGGAGGCAACGTACTGATGGAAATGGCTATCGCGTTTCACTGTGGAAAACCGATTTACGTGCTCAATCCCGTTCTGGACTCCTCTCCGTTCTACGAGGAGATTCTGGGAATGGGACCTATTTTTCTTTTCGGCGATCTTACAAAGATAGTCCTATGAAAATTATTCTAGGCACGGCATCAAAACAGCGCAGAGAAGTGTTTGAAGAAATGGGGTACGACTTTACGGT
>CAYYFJ010000032.1:0-4390 GCA_964471385.1 uncultured Candidatus Saccharibacteria bacterium | reverse complement strand
AAAAGTACTGGGCGGGAAGTTCAAGAGAAGCAATGTCAATGGAAGAAACGGCGGAGATGAAAAGATTTGATGATCCTGCGGTAAAACCATTTCCAAAGGACTGAACGGCGTACGACGCTTCTCTGGCAATATTCAAAGACGCGTGATGAAATTCGCGAGACGATGACTCGGTGCGATATCCCGCGTTCCACATTGTTGAGACAATCGCATGAGCAGGAATATCAGGGAGTGATGAAATAATATTGTTAGCGTCCGCAAAACTATTGAACGCTGGCAGTTCCGCATTTTCTGCAAAAACATCTGCGGAAAACGGCGTGCGCGAAGTTTGATCTCCAAGATAGTGCACAACATCATCCGCATCTTTCGCAATCGCAAAAAGCGAATGTTCTGAATATTGCGCAAAGCGTTGCAACGCATTATGAGCCCCGGACGCGCCATACGCAAGGGCTGTTTCAACAACCTTCGCAGTTTCAGAAATTGTCTGGTCAAATTCTTTCCAGAGTTTTTCTTTCCCAAACGCGACAGCGGCAAAAACAAAAAAAAGAAAAACTGCTGACGGAGCCGCGGCGCGCGCAACGCGTAAAATATTGCTATGCAAAAATGCCTTCGCAATGCGCCCCGTCGTTTGATAAGGCCGCTCCGTGGAAGAATGGGATACATGTCCGTTTTTGTGCGATTCAACTCTGCGCAAATATTCATCAATCCATTGTTTTTTCGTCACCCAGTTTCTCCCAATTTTTATTGCATTCAGTTTGCCTTGGCGCACCCGCAAACTTAAATACTTCTGCGAATACGAGCAGAGTTTCGTTGCCTCCTGCAGAGAAATAAATTCAAGGTTTTTTTCAGATCCAGCCCTCATGAAAAATTATTCCGTATCACATATATGTGCATTAGGATATTATCTCTTATTGAAGCGTGCGCTGTCAATGTGGATAAACAGGAAAAATGACGCACAAGAAAAACAAGCGCTATAGCTTGTTTTTCATACCATTTATTCCTTATATTTCTTATCACATACCACCATTTGGAGCAGGCCTGCGCCTAACGAGAATTACTCCATAATCACTCTCAAGACTTCTTCAATTGTTGTGACACCGCGGGCGGCTTTCACAAATCCGTCTTCAATCATTGTTCTCATGCCCTCTTTTTTTGCCTGCTCCTGAATGGCGTCAGATGTCGCATTATGCACAATAAGTTCCTTGATGCTTTCGGTTACCGAAAGCACTTCATAAATGCCCACTCTTCCCTGATACCCGTCGGGATTTTCTTTAGACGGTTTTGCCTTGAAAAACACTGCGCGGTGAATTGTCTGATTTTTCGCAAGCAGTTTTTCTTCCTGAAGGATGCGCTCAACGCGCTTGAGGTCACAGTAAGGTTCCAGCGCTTTCACTTCAGCTTCATTCAGATGATATTCTTCTTTTTCGTCGTTTAGTTTTCGCACAAGGCGCTGGGCAAGAATCACGCTGACGGTTGAAGAAATTAAAAATGGTTCAGCTCCCATGTCCACCAAACGGGGAATAGCGCCTGCCGCGCTGTTGGTGTGCAGAGTGGAAAGCACCAAGTGCCCAGTAAGCGCCGCGTTGATTGCGAGGTTTGCAGTTTCCTTGTCGCGGATCTCCCCCACCATAATAATGTTGGGGTCTTGGCGCAAAAGCGCTCGCAAACCTGACGCGAATGTTAATTTGATTTTCGGATTGACCTGCGTCTGGTTGACCCGCGGCATGCGGTATTCAATGGGATCTTCCACGGTGGAGATATTGACCTGCGGAGTATTGAGCAATTCCACCATGGAATACAGCGTGGTGGTTTTTCCGGATCCCGTGGGGCCTGTGACCAAAATCATTCCAACCGGCCTGCGAAGATTTTGATGAACATCTTCCAGCGGTTTGCCAAAAAGCCCAAGCTGGTCTAGCGTCAGGGCTTTTGCGCCCTCGGGCAAAAGGCGCATGACGATTTTTTCTCCGTCAAACACCGGCAGTATAGATACGCGAATGGAATATTTGTATTCATCGCTTTCCACTTTGAATCGGCCGTCTTGCGGAAGGCGATGCTCATCAAGCTTAAGATTGGAAAGCACTTTGATACGGGCAACAATGCCGCCCGCGGCCTGTTTTGGTAAAATCATGGCGTCCCGCAAAATGCCGTCAATGCGATACCTCACCACCACTTCTTTTTCGGTAGGCTCAATGTGAATGTCAGAGGCCCGCTGTAAAATCGCGTGTTTCAAAAGCGTGTCCACAATGCGAATGACCGGAAGCTCCTCTGCCACTTTTGCCAGTTCCTCGCCTTCTTGTTCTTGCGCCCGTTCCCCTTCTTTTATGGTTTTCAAATCTCCCGCGTCTTTTTTAATGATGTCTCCGAATTCGGCTTCCAGTGTTTTTGAATACTGGCGCAAAGCGTGCTTCATTCCCTCCGGGGTCGTGAGCCGCGGCAACACGCGCAGGTTGGATTTTTTCTTGATAAAATCAATAGTGCCAAGATCATCGGGGTCCAGCATGGCAACCTCCAGTCCTTCAGCCGACTTGCGGAATGAAACAATGTTATGCGATTTGGCAATGGGCTCTGGAATAATTTTCAGCACTTCAGGATCAATGGTTTCTTCCGCCAAATTCACAAAGGGAATGCCCAGAATATAGGCTTCCATTTTCACAAGCTCGTCTTCAGACAATACCCCTTCGCTGACAAGCATTGCTCCCAGTTTTTTCTTTTCTTTTTGCGCTTTTTTCTCCGCCTCTTTTGCCTGTTTTTCCGTCACAAGCCCGGCGTCAAGCAAAAACGTTTTTAATTGTTGGGGTTCAACGTGCATTTGAAAGAGTGGCTGTTACTTTTGTTATGATATCTTCAAGGCTGTAATTTGATTTGACGAGATATGTCGTGGCTCCCAAATCCAGCGCTTTTTGAATGTCCCCCATGCCTTCAAGATTTGTCAGCACAATCACGGGAATGCCTGCTGTCGCCTGGTTTTCTTTAAGCGATTTTAACACGTCAAATCCGTTAAGTTTTGGCAGAATCAAATCAAGCAAAATAAGGTCTGGAATTTTCTCCTGCGCCAAACGGGATCCGATCTCCCCGTCAAGGGCGGCTACAATTTCATATCCTTCTTGGCCCAACGCGTCTCCGATTGTTTTTTGAAGGGCGGACTCGTCTTCAATGACTAAAATTTTTTTCATACATATATAGTAATTAGTATTGCTTAGGCGACGGGCACCGTGAACCAAAACGTGGAGCCTTTGTGTTCCTCCGACTGAAACCCTATCTCTCCCCCCGCGCGTTCAATAATGGACTTTGCGATATACAGGCCAAGCCCGCTTCCCTGTGTTTCATGGCGCAGAGCGTTTGACGAACGGAAGAACTTCTGAAAAATATGCGGCTGATCTTCTTCTCTTATGCCAACTCCGTTGTCTTGAATTTCAACGCGCAGGTGTTTGCCCTGCGCAAAATACCGTATCCTGATGGAGTTTCTCTCCTGCCCGTCGCGCGGAACGGAGCTTGCAGGTTTTGCCGAATATCGTATGGCATTATCCAGCAAATTCACAAGGACCTGCCTTACGCGGAAAGGATCGCTTGTCGCAAGCGGAAGATTCTGTTCTCCCTCCACCGTCACTGATATGTTGCTTGCTTTGATAACAGCGGCAAACTCGCGAAGCACGTCCTGCGCCATATCGGCAAACGAAAACGATTTTTTCTCAAAAGAAAGCGTGCCCTGATCAAGGCGCGACACCTGCAAAAGATCATTCACAAGGTTCAGCATGCGGGCTGAATTTTCTTTGAGAATTTCAAAATACCCCACCTGCAACTGTTCAATGGCCCCCGCGCGGCCCGACAGTAAAAATTCAATCGCCCATTTCACGTTTGACAAGGGGGAGCGCAATTGATGGGAAACAATGCTGACAAATTCCGACTTCATGCGGTTTGCCTCCGCCAGCCGTTCAAAGCTGTTGGTGATGATAAACGCGATAATGAGCAATGTTCCGGTGACGGCGAGAATCAGCAGAGTAATCATGTAAGGATCGGTCACGTATTTTTTCCCCAAAAGGTAAAACACAATGCTTGATCCCCCAATGACGGCTCCCATAACCACAAATAAAAACTGCGGGCACTGCCATAACGGAATCCCGTATTTTTTGCACTGCTGAAACAAATTGAGTTCGCTGATGGCGGTTTTCCAGTTCACAAATTCATTATATAATAAATTGACCAGAAAAACCAAAGGTGATAAAAAGAGACGCATTAGAGAACGCAATTCGGGGTGTCGTATAATGGTAGTACGCTTGCTTTGGGAGCATGCAGCCCAGGTTCGATTCCTGGCACCCCGACACCAAGCCATGCGGGTGTCGTATATCGGTATTACCTCAGCTTTCCAAGCTGATGAGAGGGGTTCGACTCCCCT
>CAYYFJ010000031.1:0-6647 GCA_964471385.1 uncultured Candidatus Saccharibacteria bacterium | reverse complement strand
GGAGCGGGCGTCAAACGAAACATCAATGTTTTGGTTCACTTCGGGCAGTTCTTCAGGGTCAATGCGCCGCAGTTCCCACTCGTTCAAACGCGCCAGCGTGATGTGCAAAGAAAACGGACGCGGTTCCGGTACAATAGAAAGACCGTCAGCGGATTTCAATTCTTTTCGCAATTTGCCGTGAAGCTTTGCAAGTTCTTGGGGTGTCTCCCCTATTGCCCATATCATAGATCGCATTTTTTCATGCGCTCCGTACGCGATGTTATTGAACCCGATTTGAAACGGCGTTGATTGTGCGGCCGCTGTGCGCACAGCTTGTTTCAAAATCTCAATTTCTTTGTCTGACATATTGCCAAGAAATTCAAGCGTAACATGAAGATTTTCAGGTTTTGTCCATCGCGCCGGAAGTTCAGAATATCTCTCCCGCAAAGCAAAAAGCTCCGCTTTTGTTTTTTCGGGGAGATTGATGGCAATAAAAATTCTATGCACCATAGAGTATCTTGCTCTAAGCGAACGCAGTGAATCAAGCGGTTGAATCTTACCATAATTTACGCTAAAGTGATAGCGTATGAAGACGGCAACAGCAAGAAAAAAACCGGCAAAAAACGGGAAAAAACTGCAGGAAGAAAGCGGTATCCAGCAGGTTGTGAACCATTATTTTGGCACCAAGGGGCTTTCGGTTGAGCAGATTAAAACGGACGCCAAAAAGAAAAAGATTATCTATTCCCGCTTCACTCGGCCTGCCAAACAGTTGATTGAACTTGCAGGATCAGTGGAAAATGCGAAAAACGCAATGACAAAAGTGGCGGAGTGGGCGCAGTCCCGGGGATTAGACTACGCGATTGAAACCGTGTTCAAAAAGTGGCTGGAACTTGACCGCTTAAAACCAAAAGAGGTGGTGAAAAAGCCGTTTTACCGAGGAGATCCCATGGTGTGGTCTGAAGCGAAAAAGAAATGGTTTGTCGTTACGAAAGACGGCGACTGGCTTGAGTTTGCCGACAAAGAAAAAACCATTGAGTGGAAAATTGTGCGATGAACATTGTGTTTTTTGGGACGCCGGAATTTGGAGCGATTGTGCTGGAAAAACTTGTTCAGTCCGGGCTGAAGCCGGTTTTAGTCGTAACAGCTCCGGACAAGCCGGTTGGACGCAAGCAAATCCTCACTCCCCCGCCCGCCAAAGTTTCTGCGGAGCAATATACTATTTCTGTTGCACAGCCTTCTGACGGGGAAAATTTGAAGTTAAAAATTGAAAATTTGCTTCCCGATATGTTTGTGGTGGCTTCGTACGGACAAATTCTTTCAAAAGAAATTCTCGCGATTCCGAAATTCGGCGCGCTGAACGTGCATCCGTCTTTGCTTCCCAAATATCGCGGTTCTTCTCCTGTGCAATCAGCCATTCTGAACGGCGAAAAAACCACGGGCGTGAGCATTATGCTTATGGACGAAAAAATAGACCACGGGCTTCTGCTGTCGCAGAGAGAATTTTCAATTTCCAATTATCAATTTTCAAACGGAAAAGGGAAACCGACATATCCTGAGTTGCATGACGCGCTGGCGCAACTGGGGGGCGAGCTTTTAGTTGAGACGATCTTGCAATGGATTGAAGGCAGAATTTTCGCGCAGGCGCAAGACCATTCGCAAGCGACATTCACAAAACGGATTAAAAAAGAAAACGGGAAAATTGACTGGACAAAGTCCGCGGAATACATTGATCGGCAAGTCAGGGCGTTTCAGCCGTGGCCGGGAACATACACTGAAATAAAAATCCAAAATCCCAATATCAAATTTCAAAATAAATCCAAAATTTCAAAATTACTAAAAATTTTAAAAGCAAGAGTTTTAAAACAACAAGAAGAGCCGCCGCCGGGAATTGGAAAAGTTGCGGGGTTGCCGGGAGGCGAGGCGGCGGTGCAAACCGGTAACGATTGTCTCGCGATTGAAGAACTTCAGCTTGAAGGAGGAAAACCCATGAAAATAAAAGAATTCCTCCAAGGCCATCCTGAATTTATCGGAACAACGCTTGGATAACCGCCAACAGGCCGCCAACGGGGGCCACCAACGGGGTCTGACCCCGTTGGCAGACAAGATCGTTGATTATTAAAGATTGTTTTATGAATTATGCTTAACCACATTGATTTGAAACGAGGCGCGCAGTTTATCATGGAAGGCCAGCCGTATATCGTGCTGGAACATTCTATTGTGTTTAAAGGAAGGGGGAGTTCCGTCATGCAGGCGAAAATAAAAAATATGAAAACCGGCGCTTTGCTCACAAGAACGTTTCACACCGGAGAAACGTTTGAAGAGGCAGAGCTTGAAAAATTACAGGCGAAATTCGTGTACGCCAACCGGGGCAGGTATGTGTTTGCCCAGGCAAAAAACCCAAGCAAGCGGTTTGAGCTTGCAGAGGATCAGCTTGGCATCAAGGCGCAGTTTCTTGTTGCCGGCACGATTGTGGAGGCGTTGAAGTTTGGCGAAGAAATTTTGGATGTTGCGCTTCCCGTAAAAATGGCTTTGCGCGTGAAAGAAACTCCGCCCGGAGTCAAAGGAGACCGGGCGCAAAGCGGCACCAAAACTGCCGTGCTTGAAACCGGAGCTGTCATTCAGGTTCCTTTGTTTGTGGAACAAGACGAGATGATTGAAGTCAACACGGAAACAGGCGAGTACGTCCGCAGGCTGACGCTAGCTTAGGGCTGGCGCTATCGTCAACGCGGGGTCTGACCCCGTAGTGATCGCCGTTGTGACATTGCTTTCAGAATTTTCTTTTTTGCGATTTCAAGCGCAACTTCGCGCGGATTTCGTTTTGCTTTCAAGCTTTCTTTCAGCACTGTCGCCGTTGCGGCGGTGATTCTGCGCTCCACTAATTCAAACATTCGTTTGGGGTTGTAGCCCCTGTATTCAGCGTAAGACGAGATCACGCCTCCCGCGTTTGCCACAAAATCGGGAACAATCACCACTCCCCTCTTCCACAATTCAGTTTCCACTTTCTCTGTCATCGGGATGTTCGCGGCCTCCACAATAATTTTTGCTTTGATATTGTTTTTATTTGAGTCGTTGATGACGTCCGTGACGGACGCGGGAATAAGAATATCAACCGGTATGTTCCAGAAATCTTCTGGAGCGATTTTCTTTCCTTTTTTATACTCTATGAGCGGCTTGCGGCTTTCAATAAGCCCGTTTGTAATGTCAAAGTCAAACCCGCTCTCATCGTGCACGGCTCCGCTTCTGTCTGCTATGGCAACCACTTTCGCTCCCATTTCCGTAAGGTATTTAAAAGCGAACGTTCCCACGTTTCCAAATCCGTGTATGGAAACTGTTGCTCCTTTCATCGAGATTCTTGCAAGGTCGGCTACGACTTTCGTGGCGCGGGCCACGCCAAATCCCGTGCTCCCAAACTCATGGGGAATGCCGCATTTTTCTCCTTTTTTTCCGAATATGTTCATGCAGTAATTCGCGGGTTTCCCGGTTGCCGAGCGCCACTCCCCCACCGCTTCCACAAACCATTGCATTTCTTTTTCCCCCGAATTTACATCGGGTCCCGCGATGTACTTTTTCACAAGAAACGGCTTTAAAGCGCGGGCGAACGCTTGCACGTGTTTTTTCTTTTCCTCGTCTGTGCCCCCGTGCCATACCATGCCGGCTTTTGCCCCGCCAAACGGAATGCCAGCCAGCGCGTTTTTCCATGTCATGGTGCGAGCCAATCGCGCCACTTCTTCTTCCGTCACGTCGGCCGTCATGCGTATGCCTCCTTTGCCGACTCCAATAGCGGTATTGTCAATAACCAAAAAACCCTCCATTTTTGTTGAGGGATCATACACTTTTATTATATACTCCGGCCCGAATTCATCGTTGAACATAATGCTTTTGTAATAATTTTACACAGGGTTGATTGTACCACTTTTTCCAATATTGCAAAACAAAACGCCAGCCGCGCAATGCGGACACGGCCGGCGTTTCAATGAAGAAGTTTTTTGGTTTCCTTCTTGTATTCTTCTACTGCGGGCTGGTCAAAGGCGTTTATTTGCAAAAGGTTGGCAAGGAACATGGTTTCCATCATTGTATGCTGAAGAAGTTCGCCAAGCGATCTCTCGCCCGCGTCTTCCAAGACGATTTCCAGAAACGGCAGTTGTTTCGCGCGATACGATCTTTTCACACCTTCCAAGATTGCCCTTGTCAATTCCGTGAACGATTTTCCTTTGATGTTCTGCACAGCGTCTTGAAATATAATTGGTTCAGCATTCGGAATGGCGGCTTCGTTGTTCTGTGTTTCCTGCGACACAAATGTGGTCAGTTTATCTCGGGGGCCTGCGAGATACAGTTGGAGCATTGAGTGAAGATCTGCTGTGCCAATGGAAACTATGGGTGTGATTCCCGCGTTCACCGTATTGCCTTCGTTGTCTTGTTCTTTGCCGAGACTTTCTCCCGCAAGCTGGCGCGCCCATTTCCCCAGCGATTCAAGCTGGGGGCAAAAAAGAAAGAGATTGTGCAGGCCGATTCCTTTTTTGAAATGAAAAAACTGAACTGCCGCAGAAAGCGCCGCCGGGTTTGAAACAATATTTCGCTCAAACCCTTGCTTGAGCGATCGTCTGGCGCCCTCAAGAAAAGCCGCAATATCAATGCGAGACGCGGCAAGCGGAAATAAACCAATGGAAGAAAATATTGAATATCGCCCGCCCACGATTTTGGGAACTTCCAAAAGCGCTATCCCCCGTTCTCCCGCTGATTTCCACAATGGAGAATCTTTGTCGGTAACAACAAGGGTGCGCTCCAGAATATCTTTGATATTATTTGAAAGAGTCTGCAAAAGGAATTCCGCGTTTGCGGCTGTTTCCATTGTGCTTCCCGATTTGCTCGCAATAACAATCAGCAATTCCCGCGGATTTTTCACCTGTTCTTGAAGGAATGTTTGAATGCGCAGAGCATAATTAGAATCGCAGGATTCCATAAAAAGCATTTTCGGGAACCGGTCGGGATTGATCGCGTCCGCATAGCCGAACAAAGCGTCGTACGCCGCTTTTGCCCCAAGGTTTGATCCGCCAATGCCAATCAGCACGATATATTTGAGCTGTGCGCTGGCTTTTTCTTTTACCGCCGCGAACACTTTTTCTGCAATGCTATTGTCAAACGGCAGGTGCAGGGAGGATTCCGGCGCGTCGTACGAATTTGCCATCGCGATTTTTTCGCAACGCTCAATATAGGGAACAAGCTGTTCCCCTATCTGTTTGATGTCATGCTCTTTTGTAAGACTGTCGTCGTATAAAAATTTCATTTGAATTCACGAGGTTCGGCCCCATTAAATTTTTAAAAAGCGCAATAAAGAAAACACGATTTCTCCCCACATTTTTATCCACGCGAAGAGTCCCGGCACAAGCCCGCGCTTTCTTGGTTTTGAAACATTGCGCACGCCCCGCAATGTTATTTTGCCAACTCGCTTTTTAAGCTTTTTCGCGACAATGCTCAAGGCGCTGTCAATTGCGAACCCCTTTTTCATTTCTTGGGGAACCGCTTCCCATAATTCCCTTTTGAGCGCGCGCAAACCGCTGAACGGCGCTTCTACAAACTTGTTGATTTCATTGAAAGGTTTTCCCCTGTCCACGATTCCTATCATCATATCGCAGTGTCCGGACAACACCGGCATGAGAAGGCCGCGTATATGAGATTTTTTTAATCCCTGCAAGTCAGCGTCCATAAAAAGCAGAATCGGAGCCGCTGTTTCAGCAATGCCGCAATCCATCGCTTCTCCTTTTCCTTTGTTTTCAGCCAGTGAAACCACTTGCGCCCCCGCCGCTGTTCCGCGAACTCCCGTTTGGTCGGTTGATCCGTCATCCACGACAATGATTTCGCTGATTTCCTTTGACTGCTTCAGCACGCGCACTACGCGCCCTATTGTGTTTTCTTCATTGTACGCGGGAATGATTGCCGCAACGCGCTGTGTATTTGCCATGGCCTTCATCATAACAAAAAATCGCCCCGATGGCGATTTATGGAAACAGTATTTTTTTTACGGTTTCTTCCATTGTGTATCTGTCTGCGATAAACCAGTTTTTGCTCGTCCGGGCGCGCTCAACCAATTCCTGCTGGCTTGGTTCGTGAAGAAACGCGCAATCAACCCGTTCCAGCATCGGAACGTCTCCCGTTGAATCACCGAACGCTATTGTGCGTTCCGGCTTTTCGGATTTGATAAGTTCTTCAATCGCGGCCAGCTTTTCGTTTCCGTTTAAAAAACGCAGCAGCACGCCCGTGTATTCGTTATTCCGGATTTCCGGCGTGCTCGCGATCATATGATCGGCATTGATTTGTTTGGCAACCGTCTGAATAAAGGGTTCCGAGCTTGCGGACACAAGAGCGATTTTGAAATTCTTGGCGCGCAAGAAATCAAGCACCGGATACACCCAAGGGAATATTTTATTTGTGACAAGCGAAGAATACCTCGCCATGAGATCTGAAACTTCTCCGATGGCGCGTCCCTTAAAATACAGCGTAAGCCGTTCAATCACTTGTTTGGCAAGGTCATGGTAGCTTACCTCCCCTTTTTTATATTGTTCCACCATTGCCGCGTCCCATTCCGCAAAACCGGGCGGAAAAATCCCTTCACGCTCAAAATGGGCGCAGATGTCAGAGCCCGAGAATCCCTCAAGAATTGTCTGGTCAAC
>CAYYFJ010000030.1:0-7744 GCA_964471385.1 uncultured Candidatus Saccharibacteria bacterium | reverse complement strand
GGAGACCCTTTTGCCACTCCGAGAATTCCGCCCATGTTCAGCTTTTCCATTTCTTTTCTTCCAAGCACAACAACCTTGACCGCGGTTCCTTTTGCGGCGTCTTGCGCGGCTTTTGCGAGAAGAGAAGGCGTCATCTCGCCGCCCGGCATATTCGCGAGTTTTCTGCACGCGTTCACCTCTTCTCCCACAACCTGCCCTTTCGCAAGCGCTTTTTTCATGGGCGCCGTTCCATTGCCAGTCACCATGACTTCATTCACAAAACTCCATCCTTCCTCGGGCGGAGTTTTATAATCCACAAACTCAAAATTCGCCATTTCAAAATTCACCGCAAGCAGTTCGGCAACTGCTTCATCGCGCAGTTTCAAATGAGAAAACGCAAAGTCTGCAAAACGAATGGAAATTGCGCCAATGCGGTGCGATTTTGCGACGGCAATAATCTGCCTTGCCAGAAGAACAAGCTTGCGGCCGGTCATGTCTTTCCGTTCGCCGATGCCAAGGTGAATTTCTTTTCCTCCCTCCGCTGTCAGCGCCACAAACACGTTTTTCTCGTCCTTTCCTTCTTTTATGACAATGGAAACCGCGCGCGCTGGAATTTTTTCTTTTCCAAAAAAAATAATCTTCATGCCTTCTTATTGTTCTTGCCTGTTTTTATCATACAACATAACCTGCTCCCAGTTCACCACGTTCCACCATGCTGACACATATTCCGCCCTTTTGTTCTGGTATTTCAGATAATACGCGTGCTCCCAAACGTCCAGACCCAGAAGCGGCAAAAATCCTTTGCTGATTGGGCTGTCTTGATTGAGAGTCGCCAGAACAGAATACGCGCCGCCGGCGTCTTTCACAAGCCATGCCCATCCGCTCCCAAACACTCCGAGCGCGGCTTTTGTGAACTGCTCTTTGAAAGCGTCAGCGCCGCCAAACGCCCTGAAAAAATCAGCGTCTGCGGGAACGGGAGCGCCCGCGGGGCGCATCATGGTCCAAAAAAGCGAGTGGTTGTAATGCCCTCCTCCGTGATTGCGCACCGCCTGCCGGATATCTTCAGGAACAGAATCCAAAGAACGCAAAAGCTCTTCTGCGGTTTTCCCCCGCCAATCAGGATATTTCTCAAGCGCTTCATTGAGTTTTGCGACATACGCGGCATGGTGCTTTCCGTGGTGAATCTCCATTGTTTTCCCGTCAATGAAGGGCTCCAGCGCCGCGTATTCGTATGGAAGTTTTGGCAATTCGTGCATCATCGTTTATAAAATAACCAAGAAACAATCACCAATAACCAAACAATATCCAATCGTCAACTATTCAATCACTAAAATATTTTGGTTATTTGGTCATTGGATATTTTCCGCCAGAGGCGGATCCGCCGCAGGCGGAGAATTTGTTTGGTTATTATTGATTCTTGTTTGTTTCGTGCGATTGCCCGATCATTTTTATAAAATACATCGTCACATATCCCACAATCGCCGTCAAAACCATGGCATAAATGAATTTCATGGCAAGCGTGTCCGTGCTAAATGGAAACAGATACTCAATAAACGCTTTGATCGCTTCATTCCATGCCAGCGCGGCTGTAATGCCAAATGCTCCTGCAATGTAGGCGGCCATGCGCTCTCTGACATGCTTGTTAAACAAAATTTGATCCCCTCTTGCTTGCCCCGCATGCAAATGATTATTATGAGGAGCCTGTTTTTTTGTTCTTGGCATATGATGCGGTTATATGTTTATTTTCTCTGGCTTGCTCCGCGGCCCTGCCGCGGGGATTTCTATCGCGCAGAGTTTTGAGATGCGATTGATAGGAAAACACGGAGGGGGTGCGGTACGCCGGTTTTCCTTTGCGGCCGCCCACTTTGGCATAGTTTTTCATACGGCGCCGTTTTGCTCCGCAAACTCTTTTTTCACTTCCTCAAATTTGTTTTCCGCGTCTTTGAGCCGCGCCTTGCACTGCGTTACAAGCTCCATGCCCCGCTTGTATTTTTTCAGCGCTTCGTCCAAATCAATGTCCTCTTTTTGAAACCACTCGTTGATGTGTTCTATTTCCTCGTACGCTTTTGTAAAATTGAATTTTTCTTCAATCATTGCAATGAAACCTCGTTTATCTTTTTCACCTGCGACTCTGCCATACCTTTATGAAATCGCGTTTGAACCGTTTGGTCAATACGCAAACATGTAGCGTCTCTCACCACACTGCCCTCTCCGTCAACCGTAATGGAGTATCCTTGCTTCAGCTTGAACTCCGGGCTCGCAAGTAAAAGTTTTTCTTCCTGCGTTTGCAAAAGCCACTCGGCCCATTCCAGCCATTTTGCCGAGGCGCGGGAAAAATCTTTTGCGCATTGCTCTATTGCCTGCATGCGACGCGACAGCGCGGATTCTATAATTGCGTCAAATGTTTTGCGTATAAAATCAAGCTTCTGGAACGAACGCAAGAAAAGCTGGCGCGCCAATCCCGCAAGATTTTTCTCAAACTCGGGCAGTGCCAAAAACGCTTCCCGCCAAGAATCAGTGAGCAGTTTTGCCGCGTGCGTGGGAGTGGAAGCGCGCACATCGGCCGCAAAATCAGCTAAGGTTTCATCTTTTTCGTGGCCTATGGCGGAAACAACCGGAATCTTTGACGCGGCTATTGCCCGCACAACCTCTTCCGTGTTGAACGGCTGGAATGTTTCCCACGCTCCCCCGCCCCGCGCCAGTACAAGAACATCAAGGCGAGGCATGTATCTATTCATATACTCAATGCCCCGCACAATGCTCTCTGCGGCAAACGCCCCTTCCACTCTTGTGTCGTATAAAAACGTATGAAACCCGAATCTGCCAAGATGTTTCTTAAAATCTTCCAGCGCGCCCTCTGCCTGTTTTGACGTGACAAGGCCTATTTCGCGGCAAAATCTGGGAAGGGGTTGTTTGCGCTCAGGAGCAAAATATCCCGCGGCGGCAAGGCGCTTTCGCAATTCCTCAAACTGCTTTTTCAAATCCCCTTCTCCCACAAGCTCCACCTTCTCAATAATAAAACTCAAAGACCCGCGCGGCTTCCACACGTTCGGATACCCGACCACCCGAATTTCCATGCCGGGCTTCAGCGAAATGCCAACGCGGTTGAGCGCATTGCGAAACAGCGCGCATTTCAGCGCCGAGCCGTCTTTATCAAGCAGGTCAAAATATAAGTGCGGCGAGCCTTTGACCTCTTTGCCGATTTCACCCTGCACGACAGTGCGGCAAGGCTGTAAAAGAGCGTTGAGAAAATCTAAAAATTCAGACACGGTGAACACCTTGTCTGATAACGAAGGATGAATTGGCGGCCGCTGATAGGAATCCATAGGACACAATGCGCTATCCTGGCAGAAGTTTTGCGAGAACGCCAAGCGCCTCACTGCTGTTGTCAACAAGATGATAAAGCTCCATGTCTTCTTTGTTAATGGCGCGGTTTTTCTCAAAAAGCGCGCGCTCAATCCATGACACCAAGGGCGCCCAGTATTCTTTGTCCACCAGAATAACAGGCACGGGATTGGTTTTCCCTGTCTGAATGAGCATGACAAGCTCAAAAAACTCGTCTAACGTGCCGAATCCTCCCGGGAAAAATATGTACGCGTCCGAAGAAAACGCGAGCATGACCTTGCGCACAAAAAAATGATGGAACGAAATTGACTCTTTCACGTATTGATTGGTGCGCTGGCCTCCGGGCAGTTCAATGTTAAGCCCGAGGGAACGCCCGCCCGCCTCGCATGCTCCTTTGTTTGCCGCTTCCATAATGCCCGGCCCCCCGCCCGTGAGAATGGCGTATCCCTGCCGCGCCAATTCCCCCGCAAGCAGTTCTGCTTCCTTATACACGTCAGCTTTCAGGCTGGAGCGCGCGCTTCCGAATATGGAAACTGTTTTTTCCTGCCGTTTCAAAAATTCAAACCCCTTGCGGAATTCTTCCACGATCATCGCCATTCTCCGTTCTGTCGCTTCCGGCCTATGGTTTTCAATAATGGTTCTGATGCGGGGATATTCGCCCTTGCCAGTTTGATTGTCTTTTGTCATACGCAAAACATAATCGTTGTAACAAACGCTTGCATCATATCAAATTTTTCCCTGTTTGACACCCACGTTAGGTGAAACCAGGTTTCACCTAACACAATTCATTCCATAAGAAACGTTCGGAGTTCTTCAAGTTTTCTCTTGTCCCCCACGGCGCGAAACAATGCAAGGGCGACCTCAATGTTGCGGAACCGTTCATCTTTTGCGATATCAATAAATTCATCAAACGAAACAAGACAGAGCGAAATTTTTTCTCCCGCGTCAACAATGGACTGCGCACTTTTTACACAGTCTTTCGCCAAAAACAAATAGTTTGCCCAGTCAATTTTGCTTCCGATATGCCTCGCGTCCCACAACGACCACCGATTTGAAGCATACCCCGTTTCTTCAAGGAGCTCGCGCTTTGCCGCGGCGAGCGGATTTTCACCTTCGTCAATCCTTCCGCCGGGCAAAGACACAAACGGCTTTTCGCCGGGCTGTTGTTCTTTTACAATAATAATGCGCTTGTCTTGCGTGGCGGAAAACACCACCACAGTATCCGCCCGCTTTATTTTCTCAAACACGGTTGTTGTCCCGTCAAACAATTCTTGCTCCCACTGGTACACGTCAAACAATACGCCTTTGAACACGCGCTTGGCATGGGGAGGAATCGGCTGTGAAGACTCCGGCCTCTGAATATCCATGACCTGATTATATATCTTCGGCATCTCTCCTTTCATGTTCATGACTTTAACGACCTAAAGACAAAGTTTCTAAATTATTACGCGCCGTGCGCGGGAAAATCTTCAAGCGTCGGGAATCCAGCCGCCTCCCATGCTTCGTAAGTAAAGTGCGTCGCATAATCAATGATAATCTGGCGTTTGCGAAGCATTCCTCTGTCATACCATCTTGTATAATAAGCAATCCGGTAAACCTTCTCTGTTTTGGCAAGAGCAAAAGCTATCTTAAACAGGCCGCGCAAACGCTGTTCCCGTTGACTTTCGTATTCTTGAGGCGATTCTACGAGAGCGGCAATCATCACCCCTCCCTCTTTATTACTAACCACAACATCAATTTGCTGAAAACCAGCTCCCTCCGCGAATACCAGCACATTCACATAAATAGAAGAAAGGGGCCATCCAAGGCGTTCGTTGAGCTCCGCCACAAACTGCGCCCGCACAAGGTCTTTTTCGTAAAAAGGTCCGCGCTCCTCTTCCCCGTAGGCAAGAGGGGCGGATTCTCGCAATACAAGAAAATTGATGTTCATAGAAGTCCTTGTTCTTTAAAACTTTTATACCCCGTTTTTGTAACAATCACATGGTCCACAAGTTCAATTCCAAGTATGTTGCCTCCGTTGAAAAGCCGCTTTGTAACCTCCACATCTTCATTGGAAGGATCAGGATCCCCGGACGGATGGTTGTGGGCAATAACAATGTGGTCGGCGTGGCGGCGTATCGCCGATTCAAATGCCTCCCGCGGATGGACCAAACTTGCGTTGAGTGTGCCGACAGAAACAGTATCCATGCCTAAAAATTTATTTCTCGCATCAAAAGAGAGAACGAAAAAGTGCTCTTTTGCGTACTCGCGAAGTTTATTCTGCACAATGGCATACACCTCGCGGGGAGAACATACGCGCCCGTCTTTTTTGTTGGGTGTGTCCTGAACCGCTGCTTTTTGCGCCGCAGATCGCCTGGCAATTTCAAGACATGCTTTAATCTGCCCGGCTTTTGCGATGCCAATGCCTTTGTGTTTTCGCAGATCCTGGAGCGAAGCGTCCATAACCCCGCCTAACGAACCAAATGCGGAAAGCAACCGCTGGACGGTCATCATAACGGATTCGCCGCGCACTCCCCTTCCCAAAACCAATGCCAAAAGCTCCTGGGCAGACAATGCCTCTGCCCCGTACTTTTCAAGGCGTTCGCGAGGACGCTCTGCGACGGGAAGATCGCGAAGGGTAAAAAAATTTTTCATTGCTCTCTATCTATAAACATCCTTTCGATCGCCAACGCTTGTAATAAGCAGCACGGATTCCGCCATCTTCACTCGATAAAGAATACGGAATGGTCCGACTCGATGCGTCCACTCTCCCTTTCTATTTCCCGCAAGACGCTTGCCAGAATACGGATCGTTCTCAAGCCATGCAAAAGAAGCTCGTATTCTTCCCTGATAGGGCTCCAGAATTCCATCAATTCTTTTTTGTACGTTTTTTGGAATGACGACGCGGTATCGCATATTTTTCCTTGCCTTTATCCGCCAGCACGTATCCTTCCTTTGCAAGAAGATCCTCCAGAGTTACATATTCCCCCCGCGCATATTCTTTTTCTGCTTTTTCAAGATCTTTTGCCAAGCCGGGAATATCTTCATAGGTATGAATGGTTTCCCACAAGGATTCAAACTCTTCCACAGACAAAATCACGGCTTTGGGCCTGCCGTTTTCCGTCAGGGTATAGTGGGTATCAGGCTTTTGCACATCTTCAACAATTTCAAAAATGCGCTTTCTGGCCTCCGTGATGGAGATGGTTTTCTTTGGGTCCATATATGTACATAATAGCGTACATGCAAATAGCCTGTCAATACCTTCCAAAGAAATGCCTCTTAAAAATCCTTCGCCAAAAATAAAACCGCCTCGGCTTGCGGGACGACAGAAGACAACCTTACTATACCCACCCCTGCGCCTCAAGGAAAATTTTCACCTGCTCAAAAATCTTTTGGTGGCCCGCCGCGTTTGGATGGAGGCCATCCTCAAAATCTTCATTCTCCAACGGGGCAATGTTTAAGAAAAGAACGCCGTGTTTCTCGCACACCTCCTTCATTGCCTCGCTGTACTTTTGAATATTCGCATTGGTGTAATAAATGTCAATCCACGAGACGGGCATGGTTTTTGATTCGTCGCAGTTCTTGAGGTCCAGAAAAACGATATTCTTCGTTATTTTCTTGGCGCGGATAATAATTTCCTCTATATTCGCCCTGAATTTCTCAATGGGAACCATATGCCTCTCCGGCGCATGCTCATAGGAGGCGTCGTTGCCGCCCGTCTGAAATATGAGAGCGTCCGCCTCTCTGATGGTTGCCTCGGATTCAAGACGGCTCAAAATCGTTTCTGTTGTGCCCCCGGAAATGCTTTGGTTATACACCTCCACGTACTCCTCCCGTTTTCTGTTTGCAACATAAAACCAGAGACGGGCTACCCAGCCGCCTTTTTCCATATCCCACGCGCCCCAGGACGTACTATCTCCAAACACGCAGATTGATCGCACCTTGTTCATATAGTGAATGATGGCTTTCAATCAGGCCTTACTAAATCAAGCTTCTTGTTTCGACGCCAACCCTTGATTTCTTGCTCGCGTCTTCTGGCATCTTTCAAATTATCAAATTTTTCAGAATACCTTAATACAACCGGCCTTCTGATTTTTGTATAGTGCGCACCCCGCTTTGATTCGTTGTGTTGTTTCAGCCTTTTCGCTAAATCGTTCGTGCAGCCAACGTAGAAAGAGCCGTCGGCACATTCTAAGAGATAAGTATAAAACATAATGGAACGCTTCACTCGTATTTGGCCCTTCGTCGTTGACTCTCCTCAGGGACTTCGATTTTCATCGCCTTTGGATTGAAGGAGTCGAAGATTCCGAGCTTGGCGAGGAAACGCAGACACTGAGATTTGAACGAAGTGAAAATCGAAGTGCTGCGGGACTTGGATTCTCCGCCAGAGGCGGATGCGCCTTGGGCGCAGAACCTAGATACCATGCTTGAATTGCCTACT
>CAYYFJ010000029.1:0-7918 GCA_964471385.1 uncultured Candidatus Saccharibacteria bacterium | reverse complement strand
GGTGCTGGGGGCGCCCAGCCCTTTCTGAAAGGGCAGTGGAGAACCCCGCTTGGTGCCGAGGGAGGGAATCGAACCCTCATGAGCTTGCGCTCGCAGGATTTTGAGTCCTGTACGTCTGCCTGTTCCGTCACCTCGGCTTAGAATCACTGCACTGAAGTTGCTTCATTTTCCGTTTGCGATGCAGTCGGCACTGGAACACCGGGTCTTCTTTCCTTTTTCAACCATGAGAGAGCCGCATTCTTTGCAGAGTTCTTTTGTCGGTTTGTCCCACAGGGCAAAGTCGCATGCGGGATACTGATTGCACCCGTAAAAAATCTTTCGGGATTTTGTGCGTTTTTCCACAATGTCTCCCTTTTTGCATTTTGGGCATTTGATGCCAAGCCCATTTGCTCCGTTGTTCAGATTTTCCGTGTGTTTGCATTTCGGGAACGCGGAGCACGCGTAAAATTTCCCGAATCTTCCAAGCCGTATTAGCAAAGCCGACCCGCATTTCGGGCATTTTTTGTCCGTTGCTTCGGTCGCAACGTCTTTTTTTGAAACCTCCTCGTATTTTTTCTCAAGGTTTTCTTGGAACGGTCTGTAAAATTCCTGCATCATGGAAACCCAGTTATGTTTGCCTTCGGCAATGTCGTCCAGCTTTTTTTCCATTGCCGCGGTGAATGCAATGTCCACAATCTCGGGAAAATGCGCGACCAAAAGGTCGTTGACCGTAAATCCCAAATCTGTCGGCATAAATCGTTTCTGGTCGTCCTTCTCAACATACCCGCGTTCCTGAATTACGGCAAGAGTCGGCGCGTAGGTGGACGGCCTTCCGATCTCGTGCTCTTCAAGGGCTTTCACAAGGCTTGCTTCCGTGTAGCGAGCCGGCGGCTGGGTAAAATGTTGTTCCGGTTTTAATTCCACAAGCTCCAGCAATTCGTGGACCGCAAGTTTTGGCAGTTCCATTTCTTCAAACTTCATCGGGTACACTTTCAAAAATCCGTCAAATTTTTTCATCTGTCCCGTTGCCCTGAATGCGTATGCGCCAGCTTCTATTTCCACCGAGGTTGAATCAAAAACAGCAGGGCTCATTTGCGAGGCGATAAATCTGCGCCATATAAGATCGTACAGTTTTATTGCCTGCGGCCTGAGCTTTGTGTCCGTTTTCACCGTGTCTGGAGTGTTGTTAGCATACGTTGGATGTATGGCCTCGTGCGCTTCCTGCGCGCTTCGCGATTTTGTTTTGAACACGCGAGACGCTGACCAGTATTCCTTTCCGAACCGTTCCAAGATGTGCGATTGAGCGTCTTCAAGAGCTTTCTGGGAAATGTTGAGCGAGTCTGTGCGGTGATATGTGATGTGCCCCGTTTCGTATAACTGCTGTGCCGCGGCCATTGTCGTCTTTGCGGACATATGCAGTTTTTTCCATGCCTCCTGCTGGAGCGTGGATGTGGTGAAGGGCGGCAGGGGATTGCGCCGCACCTCCTTTTTTTCTATGGACGCAACTTTATACTCCACTCCCTCAAGCTCTTTGAGAATGCTGTCCGCTTCCTCTTTTGTTTTGATGCCCAACTTTTCAATCGCCTTTCCGTCTTTTTTTGCGAGAAACGCGCCGAATGTATTTTTTTCTTTTGTTCCATGTTCCATGTTCCGTGTTCCTTCGCGCAACATCGCCTCCACACTCCAATACTCCTGCGGTTTAAATTGCTGAATTTCGCGCTCGCGCTCCGCCACAAGGCGCACTGCCACAGATTGCACTCTGCCGGCCGACAGATTTCTCGCAACTTTTTTCCACAAAAACGGGGAAAGTTTGTACCCCACAAGCCGGTCTAAAATCCTTCGGGCCTGCTGGGAATTCACAAGGTTGAGGTCAATGCCGCGCGGGGATTTTAACGCTTCTTCAATGGCGTGCTTGGTGATTTCGTGGAACACAATGCGCTTTGGATTTTGCAGTCCGAGCGCTTCTTTGAGGTGAAAAGAAATTGCTTCCCCTTCGCGGTCCGCGTCTGTTGAGAGTATCACGGCGTCCGCCTTTCGCGCGGCTTCCTTCAGTTCTTTGACCACCTTGCGCGCTTTTACGGGAATGACATACTGCGGTTCAAAACCATGTTCCACGTCAACGCCAAGCTTGCCCTTGGGAAGGTCGCGGATATGTCCAAACGAGGACTGCACGGTGTACCCCTTGCCTAAAAACTTTTCAATTGTTTTTGCCTTTGTGGGCGATTCAACGATGAGTAATTGCATAGGTGTTTTGTCCGAGGTTTTGCACAACGTTTTTTAATTCCAGCATCGCAAGCGCTGACAGAACGAGCGGCGCCGCAAGGCCTGTGCGATCAATGATTTCATCAATCACGAGGATGTCATGTTCCAGCGCGGCAAGTATTTTTTGTTCTTCTCTCGTGCCAGCTCCAGCTGACAATGGTTGCTCTATAGCAGAAATGTTTAATTTCTGCAAAATATCGTTTGCGTTTTCAACGAGCAGGGCGCCAAGTTGTTTGATGGCAAGGTGTGCGCCGCGGGAAGTGGGAGAAAGGACGGAGCCTGGCGTCGCAAACAATTTTCTTTTTTGCGCGATTGCCCAACGCGCGGTAATGAGAGAGCCTGATTTCTCTTTTGCCTCCACTACGAGAACTCCAAGAGAAAGCCCGGAAACAATTCTGTTTCTTCGGGGAAATGTAAACCGGGACCCATTGGTTCCCGGCGGATATTCTGAGACAAGAGCGCCTCCATGAAGGAGAATGTCGCGCGAAAGCGCGATGTTCTCCTGCGGGTATATGCTTTTTTCGTCAATTCCGGTGCCCAACACCGCGATTGTTCTTTTTTTGCGGCGCGCCGCGGCTTGGTGCGCGCACGTGTCAATGCCCGGAGCCAATCCTGACACAACGGTGAGCCCTGCGTCTGCCAAGTCTCCCGCAATGGTCAAAGCAAGATGTTTTCCGTATGGCGAGCATGACCGCGTGCCCACCACGGCGACGCATGATTCTTCATGCCGCATATCTCCCCTTGCGTACAGCGTTTTTGGAGGGTTTGAAATGTGCGCGAGAAGTTTTGGATAATTCGCGTCTCCAAGCGCAATTTCTTGAATTTCATCTGGCATTCTTTCAATGTATCATTTTCTTTTCATTTGGGCGAAGCCAAGCATCCTTAGCAACAAGTATGCAGTATTCAGTATGCAGTATTCAGTATTCAGTATTCAGTATTCAGAATACTACATACTCTATACTGAATACTCAATACTCATTTAGTGTTTTATTTTTTCAACAGCTTCAGACAGCATTTGGCAATACAGGTTAAGCCCTATCGCGTTTACTGACCCTGACTGTTCTTTGCCCAGGATATTTCCTGCGCCGCGTATCTCCATATCGCGCAGGGCAATCTGGTATCCCGATCCCAGTTCTTCGGCTTCCTTCAACGCCTTGAGGCGAAGCTTTGCCTTGTCTGAAAGCTTTGCTCCGTGAAGAAAATACGCGTATGCCTGCGCGGACGATCTGCCCACGCGCCCCCGCAATTGGTACGCTTGCGACAATCCGAGTTTTGCCGCGTCTCCGACAATCAGAGTGTTTGCGTTTGGCAGATCAATGCCGTTTTCAATAATGGTGGTGCTCAAGAGCACGTCAAACTTTTTGCCGTGAAAGTCATCCATGATTTTGATCAATTGCTGTTCTGAAAGTCTGCCATGCGCAATTCCAATGGAAATTCCGGGAACAAGTTTTTCCAGATATTGTTTTATGCGGTCAATGCTTCCGATACGATTATGCAAATAGTACACCTGTCCCTTGCGCTTTATTTCTGTTTTAATAGCTTCTTTTACGGTTGGTTCTTTCCATTGCGCGATTGTTGTTTTTACGCTCGTTCGTCCGGGCGGGGGAGTTTGAATGAAACTTATGGCGCGCAGTGAGGACAAAGCCATGTATAAGGTTCTTGGTATGGGGGTCGCGGAAAGCGACAGCATATCAAGGTCGGCGCGAAGCTCGCGCAGTTTTTCTTTTTGTTTCACTCCGAATCTCTGTTCGTCGTCAATCACAAGAAACCCGAGATTGCGGAACGCAACGTCAGAAGAAAGTATCCTGTGGGTTCCTATGACAATATCCAGCTGTCCGTTTTTTATCTGCTGGAGAATGCGTTCCTGCTCTTTTTTGTTTTGAAGGCGAGAGAGCAGGGCAACCCGCACAGGAAGATGATTCAGCCGTTCATGGAATGTTTGATAGTGCTGGTGTCCGAGAATGGTGGTGGGCGCCAGCAACACTGCCTGCCAGCCGTTTTCCACAGCACGCACCATGGCGCGCAGGGCTATCTCTGTTTTGCCGAATCCCACGTCTCCGCACACAATTCTGTCCATTGGCCGCTCTCTTGCAAAGTCTTTTTCAATATCCTGCAGAACCTGTATTTGATCGGGCGTTTCTCTAAAGGGAAATGTATGCTCAAGCGCCTTGTGTATCTCTCCTTCCTTATGGTACGCGGGGCGCTCGGTCACCTCGCGCTTTGCGTAAAGCTCCAAAAGCTGGCGGGCGAGTTTTTCAACCTCCTCTTTGATTTTTCGTTTTGTCTTTTGCCATGCAATTGAGCTAAGGCGCGAAACATGGGGTTGAGAAAATCCGATGTACCGCGAAAGCTTGCGCTCCAAACCCAGCGGCACAAACAGCTTGTCTCCCCCCGCGTACTCCAGCACATAATATTTATTTTCCGCTTGTCCTTTCTGATATTGATCATTGATCGTTGAAAATTGAAAATTTTCTATTCCAATGAATCGGGCAACTCCATGGTCCAAATGCACAAGATAGTCTCCCGGTTTGATTCCCTTGAGGTCCGAGTACAGTTTCTGCGACTTGAGCCGCTTTTTCAAAACAGCTTTTGATTTTTCTTCGTCTTCCACCGCAACATCCAGCTGTTCAATTCCTTCAATCGTATTCCCGACGAATTCAATGCGTGCGGCGTTGTTTCTGTTGACGGGAAACACTTCCACCGTTCCTCCTCGCGAGCTGAACTCTCCCGGCTCTTCCACGTGGAACACTTTTTCGTATCCGAATTCGTCAAGCTTGCGCAAAAGCTGGGAAAGGGGATAGGAAGCGTTCTTTTCCAGCCACAGCGCGTTTTCCTGAAAAAACGGCTGTGTTCTGCATGCGTCTCGCATTTCTTTTTCATTTTCCTCAAACCAAACATTCCCCTTTTCAAGAAAATACGGAGTTATGCTTACAATGAATATTCTTTCTATATTGTCTGTGTTTTTCATTACATATATGAAATATCAGAAAGATTATTCCAAATGGAGGCGTTCGCGAAGTTCGGAGATTTTTGTTTTCAGCAGGGGATATGTTTTCATTGTGATATCTTTTTCCAGTATCGTTTGCGCCGCCTCCTTAGCTTCCGTTACAAGCGCCGAATTTGCAAGCTGTGCCATGGCAAAATCCGGCATGCCCCATTGTTTTACTCCGGCAAAGTCTCCGGGCCCCCGGAGCTTCAAGTCCATTTCAGCCAACTTAAATCCGCTTTCTGTTTTTTCAAGCGCGCGGAGCCGCGAAGAAGATTCCGCAGAAAACAAAAAACAGTATGACTGGTGTTCCGCTCTTCCCACCCGTCCTCTGAACTGGTGAAGCTGGGCAAGGCCGAAGTATTCTGCTCCGTCAATCACCATGACAGAGGCGTTTGGAATGTCCACTCCCACTTCCACAACCGATGTTGAAACAAGAATGTCTGTTTTTCCCCGTTTGAAGTTTTTCATCACTTCCTCTTTGTCGCGAGACGCCATTTTCCCGTGGAGCATTGCGACCCGAAGGTCGGGAAACACTTTTTTTGAAAGTTTTTCAAATTCTTCTTTTACCGCTTTTGCCTCGTTCCATTTGCCTTTCATTCCCGCAAACTGCATATCCGCGTTTTGAGGTTCAATGCGCGGGCAGATCACAAACACCTGCCGCCCCTTTTTCACTTCCTGCCCGATAAAGTCGTATGTTTCTTTTCTTTTGTCTGGCGGCACAAGCTTTGTGATGATTGGTTTGCGCCCTTTCGGCAGTTCGTCAATGACGGACAAATCAAGGTCGCCGTATATGGTCATGGCTAAAGTGCGGGGAATGGGCGTTGCGGTCATGGAAAGCAGGTGGGGGATCAGCGCGGAGCCGCGCAAAAGTTTTGCGCGCTGTTTGACGCCAAAACGGTGCTGTTCGTCCACAATCAAAAGCCCGAGTTTTCCGAACCGCACCGTTTCTTGTATCAACGCATGCGTGCCTATGAGTACGGGCATATCTCCTCTCAAAGCTTTTTTTAGAAGTTTTTCGCGCGAAATTTCAATCACCTCGTTTGGAAGTTTTTTTGAAATGAACCGGTCTGCTTTTCCCGTCAGCAGTCCGACATCCAGCTTGAAAGGGCGCAATAGTTCGCTGACGGTTTTGAAATGCTGTTTTGCGAGAATTTCAGTGGGGGAGAGAAACGCGGCCTGATATCCCGCCTTGACCGCGGACAGCGCCGCCATTGCCGCTACCACTGTTTTTCCCGATCCCACGTCGCCCTGCAAGAGCCGGTTCATGGGGCGCGGCTTTTCAAGGTCTTTGAGAATGTGCCATGCGCACTTTTTTTGCGCGCTGGTCAGCTGAAAGGGAAGGGCGCTTGTGAATTTTTTCATCAGTTCAGCGGAAAATAAAATTGCGGGAGCTTTCACGCTTGCGATTTTTTTGCGCTCGGAATGTATGAATAGCGAAATCAACAGCAGTTCTTCAAAGGCAAACCTGTTTTTTGCGGTTTCCGCTTCTTTGACCGTGTTTGGAAAATGCGCTTGGCGAATCGCTTGCGCGAATGGCGGAAACCCTTTTGCTCTTGCTATGGATTCCGGGATTGCGTCCGTGTCTTTGTCTGACGCGTCCAGCGATTCTATGGCGGTTTTTATGACAGAGCGGAGAAACTTGGAAGACACCCCCGCGGTTTCCGGATACACAGGAGTTAGGCGGCCCATGTGGGTGAGGCGCGAAGGAGTGATGTTGTCAAAAGGCTCTGACAGTTTTTCGTAGGAAGGATTGGACATTGCGACGCCGTATTTGTCCCTTGTGATTTTTCCCGCAAAACACGCGCTCTGCCCCGCAGGCAGAGCTTTTGTCAGATACGGCTGGTTGAACCATACGATTTTGAGGGCTCCGGTCTTGTCTTCCACCACTGCAGTGGTCAGTGAGAATCGTTTTTTGAATGTCCTGTGCTGGGTGATTTCTTTGACAGCGCCGCATACGCAGTAAAAGTTCCCTTCCTTTATTGTTTCAATGGGAGTGATGTGGGACCAGTCTTCATATTCACGAGGAAAATGAAAAAGAAGATCACGAACAGTGGTGATCCCCAGTGAAGACAGGCGTTTTTGCATGACAGGCCCCACGCCCGGCGCAAACCTGACAGGAGTTGAAAGATTCATAGCATTTGACGCAATGCTTCGCACTGCTCGCGGATGTTGCGTTCCGCAACTCTTCTTTAAGGTTTCGCCATAGCGGCAATCATATATGCTCGTCCGCCTTTGGCGTACTCGGCAAAAAACTGTCGCCGCTACGGCTACCCAGGGCGCTTTTGCGCCCGACACAATGCTCCGCACTGCTCGCAGATGTTGCGTTCCGCAACTCTTCTTTAAGGTTTCGCCATAGCGGCAATCATATATGCTCGTCCGCCTTTGGCGTACTCGGCAAAAAACTGTCGCCGCTACGGCTACCCAGGGCGCTTTTGCGCCCGACACAATGCTCCGCACTGCTCGCATTGTGTCCCCGGCAGGACTCTCCTACAACTCTCGCTCTGCCGTCGCAGAGCTCGGTCGCAGGCCGCCCCTCGCGATGCAATCTGCTGATTGCATATCGCTGCGGTCTTCTCGTCCTGACACGGGCAAAGCAGTTTGCCCGCTCCGTGTCCACTTTATGGGGTACGGATCATTGTGTCCCCGGCAGGACTCTCCTACAACTCTCGCTCTGCCGTCGCAGAGCTC
>CAYYFJ010000028.1:0-8213 GCA_964471385.1 uncultured Candidatus Saccharibacteria bacterium | reverse complement strand
CACCGGCCTCAACACCTTTTATCTCTGGGGATCAGAATGGTGGTATTGGATGAAAGTAAAGCAGAATAATCCTGAAATGTGGGAAGAAGCCAAGAAGTTATTTGAGGCAAAATTATAAAATACAATACCACCATTCTGCACAGGAGGGGTCGGGAGGATTGGGTATCCTCCCGTGGTGGAAAAACAGTCCCGAGCTTGCCTCGGGACGTTAGAAACCGAAGGTGTCTAAAGGAGTCTTGAGCTTGCGAAAGACGACAGAGTGGTGGTATTGGATGAAAACGAAACAAAATGACCCTGCTATGTGGAACGAGGCAAAGAAATTATTCCAGCCTTCACCATAATGTATACCGCCACTCGCACAGAGGGGGTCGGGGAATTCCAATAAATCCAAAATCCAAATTTTCCGCCTGCGGCGGATCCGCCTTGGGCGGACAAATGCCAAATGAAATCCCAATGTCAAATGACAAATAAAGATAGTTTAACATTTGGGTTTTGAACTTTGACATTCATTTGACATTTGGATTTTGACATTTGACATTTGATATTATGCTCAGCATCATCATCCCTACTCTCAACGAAGAGGAGTATCTTCCCAAACTTCTTGATTCTTTGAAATGCCAGAAAGGAATTGAACATCTGCGGTATGAAATTATTGTCGCTGACGCGGGTTCTTCCGACAGGACCCGGGAGATTGCGTCCAGATACGGCTGTGTTGTTGTCAAAGGAGGCATTCCTGCGAAAGGGAGAAACGAAGGCGCAAGAATTGCCCGAGGAGAATTGTATCTTTTTCTTGACGCGGACGTGGAGTTGCCCGATAATTTTCTCAAGAACGCGCTGGATGAGTTTTTCAAAAGAAAACTTTCAGCCGCCTCTTTTTTACTGCGGCCGCGGCATTGGTTCCCGCGCCTGCTGTTTGGCGTGTTTTATAACGCAATGGCAATGGCAACGGAACGCGTTCTTCCCCACGGAGCAATGGGAATTTTGGTGCGCAAACCGTTTTTTTATGGAGTCGGCGGATTTGATGAGACCTTAACGCTGGCAGAGGACTATTATTTTGTCAGGCAGGTTGCAAAACACGGAAAATTTGGCATTATTCGTTCTGTAAGCATTGTTATTTCATTAAGGCGTTTTTGGACGGACGGATGGGTGCGCACAGCTCTTGTATGTCTGTTGTGCGAACTGCATATGATCTTTATTGGCCCTGTCCGGTCAGACATATTTCACTACCGCTTTAACCATTACAAGCGATGAAAAAGCAGATCTATTTGGATTACGCGGCTTCAGCGCCATTAGACCCAAAGGTGTTCAGAGAAATGGCGCCATTTCTGAAAAAGCATTTTGGAAATGCTTCCTCTTTGCACCAGTGCGGGCAAAAAGTGAGAGCCGCCATTGAACAAGCGCGTGAAACCGTAGCGAAGTTTTTGCGCTGTTCTCCTATGGAAGCGGTGTTTACGAGCGGGGCAACCGAAGCGAATAATCTTGTTGTGCAGGGCGTTGCGAGGGCTTGGCGGAAAAAGACAGAAACGAAAAAAGCGCATATTGTCGTGTCTGCCGTGGAACACGAATCAGTGCTTGCGTGCGCCAAAGAGCTGGAGTCGCGGGGCGAAATTGAGGCAGTGTACGTCAAGCCGGATGAAAATGGAATTATTAATCCCAAAGATGTGATGAGGGCAATCAAAGACAGCACGGCTCTTGTTTCTATAATGTACGCAAACAGCGAAATCGGAACGATTCAGCCGATCGCCGAAATCGGGGAGCTTATCAAAGCGCATAACGCGGAACATCCCGGGAATCGCGTGCTGTTTCATACGGATGCGGTGCAGGCGGCGCACTGGCTGGACTGCGGCGCGCAAAAACTTGGCGTTGATGCGCTGACATTAAGCTCGCATAAAATCTACGGGCCAAAAGGAGCCGGCGCCTTATACATAAGGGAAAGCGCGAACATAGCGCCGCTTATTCATGGAGGCAATCAGGAGTATGGAATGAGATCAGGCACGGAAAATACTGCCGCGATTGTCGGATTTGGGTTTGCTGTCGCCCAGCTTATGGATCTTCGCTTGCCCGTGATGAACATTGCCATACGCCAGATGAGAGACCGGCTTATCAAAAGCGTGCTCAAGCGCATTCCAAATGCGTCTCTCACCGGATCTTCTGAAAAGCGCCTTCCCAACAACGCGCACTTTTTGTTTCAAGGAGTGCGCGGCAAAGACCTTGCCATTGCGTTAGATCAGGAGGGCATTGCGGTTTCCACAGGGAGCGCATGCTCTGAAAAGACGGAAGAAGCGTCCCATGTTTTGTTAGCTCTTGGCATTGATGCCAAAGACGCACTGGGCTCCTTGCGTGTTACGCTGGGACGGCATACAAAGAAAGAAGAAATTGAAAAAACCGTAAAAATACTTGCAAAAACAGTCATTCGTTTGCGCAAAGTCGGTACAAACGCAAAGGAGTTCGCAGAATAGTTTTGAATTTTGAGTTGCCATTTTGATTTTTGATATTTGATTTTTGAGGTTATTTTTATATGGGACTTTACGATCTTCCGGCATTGCCTCCAGGAAAACCTTCCTATCAGACGGATACGCCAATATCTCAATCCGTGAAAGAGATGTTTTGGAAATCTCCTTTTTCCGTTATTGTGTTTGTTGTGCTGGGGTTTGCGGGAGGCATTGCCGCGACGCTTCCTCTGTATTACAAAGTGATTCCCGCGCTGGAGCGTTTACAGAACAATGTCCCGGCAAAAACAACCGAGCGCATTATTGAAAAAGAGTACATTCCCCAGACAACTCAAGAAGAAAAAGTGATTCAGGTGGTAAAGAAGGTGAGCCCGGCCGTGGTCAGCATTGTCATCACCAAAGATGTGCCGGTGTTTGAGCAATCTTTTGAAGACTTTGGCCCTTTTGAAATTCCTTTGCCCCAATTCAGGCAGAAAGGCACGGAAAAACAGGAGACCGGACGGGGTTCGGGATTTTTTGTTTCAGCTGACGGCACTATTGTCACCAACAAGCATGTGGTTGTTGATAAAAACGCGGAATACACCGTGTTCACCGTGTCCGGGAAATCATACAAGGCAAATGTGCTGGCGCGGGATCCCGTGCAGGATGTTGCCATTTTGAAAATCAGCCAGGATCAGAAGTTTGACGCAAAAGGCAATCTTTTGCTCCAGCCCTTTCCCTATGTGGCTCTTGGAAATTCAAGCGCGCTTGAAATCGGGCAGTCTGTTATTGCCATTGGCAACGCATTGGGAGAATTCCGCAACACCGTGTCAGTGGGCGTGATTTCAGGATTGGGCCGCACCATTACCGCGGCGAGCGGGGGATTCGTGGAAACGATTTATGACGTCATACAGACGGACGCCGCCATCAATCAGGGCAATTCGGGAGGGCCATTGCTGAATCTCGCGGGAGAGGTTATCGGAGTAAACACCGCGACTGTGCTCAACGCTCAAAACATCGGGTTTGCCGTGCCGGTTCGCGTGGTGGTGAAAGACTTGGAACAGGTCAAAACATTCGGCAGTATCAGCTCGCCCTTTATCGGGGTCCGGTATGCGATGATTGACGAGAAGGTAAAATCAGAAGAAAATCTTCCGGTTGACAATGGCGCGCTGATTGCCAAAGGCAAACAAGGAGAACCTGCCATCACGCCAAAATCTCCTGCTGAAAAAGCAGGGCTGAAAGAGGGGGACATCATTCTTGAACTGAACGGAGAAAAAATTACGCTGGACAACACGCTCGCCAAAGTTATCCAGAAATACAATCCCGGCGACCTTGTGACGCTTAAAATTCTTCGCGGCGGCAAAGACCTCACTCTCTCCCTTACCCTCGGCTCAAGAAACGAATAATTGTGGCTTTTCCGAGACACACCGGGTGTGTCTCGGACATTAAAGCATCAAGATGTCAAATTTAGTGAGTGAAACGCGAAGCCAACACTTTCGTTTCTTGCGTTTACACAATGTAAAACTGTTGCCTATGTATTTTTCTGGTACACGCTCTTGACAAGAGGGTGGGGGTTGTTATGTTGTATGTAGGAGTTCGTAGGCGCTCTTTTACAAGAATATAAAAAGAAGAGAAGAGAAAAAGGAGAGTTTTAAGTTGAAATTCCAAAGGAAGGGGAGTGCCGCAGTGTCCACGAAAAAGAGGGTATCCTTGTTTCTGGTGGCAGTAATCCTGTTCGCGGGCATTGGCGGTTCTCCCGCCTTTGCACAAAGTCCCATCAGTGTGGTGGTGGACGGCCGTCCTCTTGTCATGGACGTGCCGCCAACCATCATCAATGAACGCACTCTGGTGCCCATGCGGGCCATATTTGAGGCGTTGGAGGCCAAGGTGGGATGGGATGAGGACTCCGGTTGGGTCACGGCCACAACCAAAGACAAAAAAAGGCTCATTCTTCCCATCAAGTCTCCTCGTGCGGCCTTTGACGGCAGGACGTTTGAGCTTGACGTGCCTGCCTTGATCATCAACAACCGCACCATGGTACCCCTGCGTTTCGTCGGAGAAATGCTTGGGGCATTCGTGGAATGGATCCCGGATTCTCGGACTGTCCAGATTACCTCCAGCGCAGGAGGCATTGGCGGTCCCAACGGCAATGGCAATGGGAACGGCAAGAAAGGGATTATCATCAATCCCGAGCCAAACCCGTTGACCCGTGCCGAGGCAACAGCCAAGTTCCTCAACGAGCGCGGTTTTCCTGTCACTTTCACAGTGCAGGACAACATCGCGTTCGTGATTGACGCGTCCGTCCCTGCGGAAGAACAGGCAATGATCCGCAGGGAGATGCTGGAGGCGCGGCGCGCCATTTCCAAACTCACCAAATTCCCTGAAATTCCCATAGCAGGATTCTTTGTGACAAATAAGGCCTACAAAATTGGATTGCAGTGTGAGTTTCTCGGCGAGTTACAGTATGACTGCGATCGAACTCACTTTTATGGGAACGCAGCAAAACGGGGTATTTTTGGGCCCCTACCTTATCGGTCACCAGAATTCTGGTTGCGCCACGAATACACCCATATACTGCAGGAAGAGATTGGTGAAGCCACTGGCAGTATGGGTGTTGGAGGGACCATGTGGGGTGGAGAGGGCGGGGCTGATTTCCTCGCCTGGCTATCCATGAAAAAAACATTCCCAGAATTCTACAAAGAGTTTTGGGCGATGAATTGGAGAACGCTTAAGGAGGGTTTGCCTCCAATAACTGATCGCACACCAGAAGGTGCTTATACAATTGGGTTCTTCGCCTGGAACTATCTTGTGGGCGAAGATGTCCAGTTGTTCCTGCGCTTTCAGGCGGGACCACCGCGGCCATTGTGGGATGTGTGGGCCGCAGAAAACAATGCCACCTGGAGAAGGTGGTTTCCTGAAGTCTTCAACATCTCTGTTGAAGACTTCTACCATCTCTTTGAAACCGAGGCCCGTCCTGCTATCCTGCGAGGCGAAAGGCCTGTGTGGAACAGGGTTGCGCCAAAGTCCTGACAGGACAGCGCGCGACCCTTGTTTTTTTTGTGCTTTGATTTGACTGGTTGTATAATCAAAAGGGTGGGGTATAATTAATCAAGATACACATTCACACCATATGAAATCATGGTCTTTTGTACATATTGCAGGAGTTGCTGGAGTATTTGTATTGGGCACATTCATAGGATTTGCGGGAGGAACGCAGATTGTACAGAACAAAGCAATGCCGGAGCAAGACCTGCCTGTCGCGTCTTCTTTACTGTCCAGCCCTGTCTTGTATGAATGGTGGGCAAGCGCAAAAGGAACGCTCACGGAAAAAGGAGACGGCTATATCATACTGGAACAAGAAGGAAAACAAACACGCGTTGAACTGATGAATGACGCGCTCCAGAGCACAAGTTTCGCAAGACAGCTTGAGAACGCTCAAGGATCTTTTCAATCAATACAGCTGAAAGACATTCCTCTTGGTTCACAGCTTCGCGGAACTGTCATTGTCAGCGGCAAAGGACCACAAAGCCGGCAATCGGAACAAGCAAGCCATGTGCTTGGAGTCAATTTCACACTTATCAATGAAAAAATAAAGTAAGCAGTAGTTCTATTTATACATCATACTATGAACCAAAAGACTCTTCCCTTCCTTGTCCTCTTTACCATGCTTGCCAGCTTTGCAGGAGGATACTCATTTGCCATGATCCGGAACAAACAGGCTCTCGCGCAGTTTGAGCGAGAACATACTGTTCTTCCCCGTTCCTCAATGGTTCAGGAATGGAGAACGACAGTGTCGGGAACTGTTCAGTCAATGCAACAGCAGGAGATTGTTCTGACCGCAAACAACGAAAAGATTGCTGTTCAAGTCTCTCCCTCTGTGAAAGTGATGAAACAAACCATCAAAGGAGAACCTCCCACAGGAACAATAGAGATGAAAGAAGCATCAGTGCAGGAATTAAAGACGGGAGACTCTGTATTAATGGAGACAACAGCAGATTCTCAAGGCAGGCTTCAAGCAGGACGCATCACTGTTCTTTCCCGATAATCCATACTTCTTCTCTGCATGAAACCACTACTCAAAGGCATCATATATTCTGGAATCGTCCTGCTTTCTTTTGTTTTCCTTTTTTCTCTTTTTTATCCGCAGGACTCTTTTGCAGAGTCAGCTTCAAGCTGTCTCGTGGAGACGTGCAGTAATGTCATAACAGAATACTGGTCAAGCGTTTCATACGGCACATACTGCGGGTTGAGTACTACTCTTAACTGGACGTACACGGGCACAAGCACCGCAACCAGAACGGCAACCTGCACTACTGGTTCAAAATGCACCTACAGCAGTTGGCAGTATTCTCCATGGAGTTACTTGTGGACAAGCACAAAGAACGGCTGTTCTCCCATAGGACAAACAGACTGGACATGGGAAACCTGGACTAAAACAGGGGAGACCACAACCCAGCAATGTTCTCCCAGCTCTCAAGCATGTCCCCAAGCCTCCTCCTTCTCTCAATGCTGGAACAACCAGTATGAAAAGGTGTCAACCACCTACAGCTGTTCTCCAAGCCCCTGCACCCCAATCAAGACAACCACGGTTGAGCAAGTATGCTATCCTCAAACCAAGACATGTTCTGACGGCTATGTGGCTTCCTGCACTCCTTCTTGCACCGCAGAGAAAGGATGCGGAACATGCGCTCCTGACTGCACAGGACATGATAAACCAAAAGAGATCTCAATAACCTGCTATCAACTGGACGGAAAACCTCTTCCCAATAAGGCAACCTGCACCCCAAGCGGTCCAGGAGAAACATGTGTTCCTTCCTGCGCCTCCCAAAAACTTGAGAAAGACAACCCGTGCACCTATTGGGACGGAAATAGGGAAAAACCAAAACCAGCAGGAACAGAGTGTTCCTATACGACCCAGGAAGGAAAACAAGTACAACAGGGGCCGAATTATTGCAGAGGGACAGTGGTATATAACAGGGGGTATGTATGCGACGGAGGAGGAAGCTGTTCCGCAATCGGTCCCGAACAAACGCATTCTCAATTCAATCCGTGCAATTACAACAATGATGCGGAGTGCACTGTAAAGTGGTGCAATAACGGATGCTACAACACTGTATGTCCAGCTGGCACCATTTACAAATGCACTACTCAAGGAGGAGTCTGCGCCCCCATCATAAACGGCTCATGCGGAGGCGCGGCACGAACCTACAGCGCGACCGAACTTTTTCCAGGAAGTTATTCTTTGTGTGGGGCTGGAGTGGCAAGTCCATCAAGTCCTGTTGACCCGCTTCCTGGTAAAACTACTGAATGGATCTGCCAAGGGCAAAATGGAGGAATAAATAGTAATACATGTATAGCGATAAGAGAAGTATTTTCATGTTCTGAAAATATTCCTACTGGTGGCATTAGATGTTCAGGAACAAAAACAACAGGACTTACCTCACAAACCTCCTGGACCGGCGGCTATGGCTCTGAATCCTGCCCTGCAGGAGGAGGAGAGTGCAGGTATTATCTTCCAGTTCCTGTAAACGGCTCTTGCGGAAACGCACAAGGAAGCTATGTGTATAGTGCCACATCATTGAGGCCTCAACTCTGCTCTGCTGGAACTGCAAACCCCTCAAATCCTCAATTTCCTGCTCCTGGAACAAACGCCACTTGGTCATGCACTGGAGAAAATGGAGGAACCAACGCTTTCTGCACTGCAACCCATGAAACTCCTGCAAGCTGCGCAGGGCCTGACGGGTCTTCCATTGCTCACGGAACAGGAAAGACATATTACCAAAG
>CAYYFJ010000027.1:6057-8429 GCA_964471385.1 uncultured Candidatus Saccharibacteria bacterium | reverse complement strand
AAAAATCCGGCGCGCGCAAAATCTGAAAACAACGGGGTCTGACCCCGTTGTTTTCATTGTCAGCGATTTTGAAAATAAGTGCGAGCTTGGTGCCCAGGAGAGGATTTGAACCTCCACGCCTTTCGGCACAAGGTCCTAAACCTTGCGTGTCTGCCAATTTCACCACCCGGGCAAAAACCTACAATTTTTTTTCTTTCTCGTCCGCGCTAATTCTTGCCATAAAATGCGCAATCAAAATGGAGACAATGCCAACCAGCAAACCTGCGGGAATATCAATAAAATAGTGCTGGGCAAAAAGAAGGGTCCCGTAAGACGACAATACGGCAAAAGGAATGATGGCAATCAAAAGCAGTGGAAACGCGCGGTATGCATAATACACAAGAAGAACAGCCCACGCAATATGCGCGCTTGGCATGTTTGACACGACAAATACGGAGATATTTTTTTCTTCCTGACGCAATGTATCAAAAAACGAGACAATCTCTTTTTGCGGACGGTACAAAGACAGAGCCTGCTGAACTTGAGACGGGACGGGAAGGCGATACACATTGTCTAAAAACCTTTGGCGCGGGGTCAAGGCGGGAAATACCCACCACAATGCAAACATCATCATCATGCCCAAGAAAAATGCTCCCGCGCACTCTCTGAACAATCCTTGTTTTTCTATAAATAGATGCACGGCGAAGACAAGAAGAAGAATGCCGAGACACAAATAAAAAACACTCACAAGTGCGACAAACCATGCAGGATGCGCGATATTGCCAAGCGCAATAAAAGGATACGAACCTGTCAGCAAGCGGTCAGCTTGCATAAGAAATTCATCTGTGAGCGAGAAAGCGCGGACTTCGCTTAACGCCCCCAGAGCAAATCCGAGAAGATATAAAGCCGCAATCGCCGGAACGCCCAGAAAAAGGAAATTTTTAAAAGACTGAAGGAAACGGTTCCGGAACAAAGACGGATGCAGTGTCTCAAAAAGTTTGCTTTTGCCGCGGTCTTTGAAAATAAGCAGTAAGAAGAAACGGCCCGCATGAAAAGCGCCAATAAGAAACGGAACATACAAAAGAATAAACAAAAAATTTCGCGCGGTAATGCCTGTAAATGCAAGGTTTGAAAAGATGATGTGCAAAGGGCCTGCGCTATTTTTCTGCACTATTGTTAAAACAAAAACGAAAAAAAGAACCGCAAGATATATGCAATATTCAGGTTTCAAAAAACGCTTCATCGTACAAGACATAAAACAAATGCTACGGGGTCAGACCCCGTAGCATCATCATAACACAGCCAATCCTCAAACAAGAACATGCTATCTAATGGAAACTCCGATAAATGACGCGATAATATCGTCAAAGAACACGGCGAGCAGAGCGACGATAATGCCAATCACGGCATACACAACCCTTTGTTTTGCTTCCTGAAGCCGCGCGGGATTTCCTCCTCCCGACACAAAAAGATACGCCGCCCACACAGTGAAAAACAGAGAGGCCACCATGAAAAAAGCGAACAGATAATTCCCAATCTTCGTCAAAACCCTGAACACGTCTCCCGCGCCTTCAAGCCCCTCCTTAAGCATTGCCTTGCAAAATCCTGAATCACAGGTCAATCCTCCGCATACTGAAGAATCTGCACATGGTTTGCCAACAAAATCTAAATTTGTCGCAGCATATCCAATGTGCCGCGCCAAACCAAAAAGAGAAACGAACAGCAACGACACCAAAACAAAAATGGTATTCTTTCCGCTCATCTTGGAATGGTTCTCTTATTTGGCGTTAATGTCAAGAAATGAAGCAATAATATTGTCAAAGAAGGCTGCAAGCAAAGCAAACCCAATGCCGACAAATGCCCACAACATCTTCTGTCTTGCTTCTCCCACCTGCTTAGGATCCCCCCCGCCGGTGATAAACTGCAACGCGCTCATTACAATCAGAATCAGCGCCGCAACCATGAAGAATGTGAAGACATAATTCCCCACTCTGTTGATAATGGGAATAAAGGCTTCAACGCTTCCAGGGCCTGTGGCTGGGAATGCTTTTCTGACCGGAAGAGTAAGCTTCTCAAGTCCTTTTTCAAGACCTCCAACTGCACCCAGACATGCGTCTTTTGTAGTAAATACTTCTCCGGTTTTCCCCCCTCCTTTATCAACAGAAGCTTTACAAAACGGCGCAGGGGCGCTGGCCGTTGCTGTAGTGCCACACACGCATGAGGGATTATCATTCGTAAAAGTATTCGCCGACTCACAGTTTGAAGATCCGCAAAGAGCTGCAAAAACAGTAACGGGAACAACTGATCCTGCAAGCGCGCTTATTATCACAAGACCTGCTAAAAATTGTTTCATGTACGAGAAAATTTTATAATTTATTAGACCTTTAAATCCG
>CAYYFJ010000027.1:0-5957 GCA_964471385.1 uncultured Candidatus Saccharibacteria bacterium | reverse complement strand
TAAAAATTGTTTCATGTACGAGAAAATTTTATAATTTATTAGACCTTTAAATCCGGAAATATTCCGGCAGAATCGACTTTTGAGTTATTCATTAAAACCCGAGAATTCCTTCTAATACTTTAATCAGACCTTTTGAAAGAAGTATAACAATAAATCCTATTGCAGTCCACAACAACACGTTGCGCGCGGTGACAGCCTGCTTGGGATTGCCAGCCGCAGTCAGAAAGAGAAAGCCCGCGTACACCACCAGTATGGGAGACAGCACAATCGCGACGTTAAAGATAAAATTCGTGATATTGTCCAACAATTCCTTGAAGTTTTCTGACGGCAAAGGATTGCACAAAGCGACTTTGTTTTCTTTGGTGTGATACTGGCAATATCCTGTCCGCTTTGCATTAGAATCCGCACTGCCGCTTCCCCCAATACACTGGAATCCTGTTTTGGGATCCGCAGAATCAATACACTGCGCAACAACATTACAAGGCGCGCATATTCCTATTTTTTGCTGTTTTACAGGTTCTGCCAAAGGAGTTTTCACGGTGGGAAGACTCACTGGAGGCGTATAAGTCTCACATCTATAGTCAAATAGATCCTCGGGATACAATGAAACAAAATTACAAACCAATCCTGGCTTACATAGAAAGGAACTTTCAGCTTTAAGCAAGTCCGGTCCACAAGGCTGGCCTTTTTCAGCAGATGGAGCCTTGCATTGAAATGCAGATACAGGAGCTGAATTAGGAAGAGATATCGGAATGCTTTCACACTTTAAACTCTTTGCTTTATCACATATTGCGGATATGTCTTTTGTTTCATCTGGAACGCAAGCAGCTCCTTCTTGCGCATACTCCGCTCCCAAAACAACTGTATCTGCTTTGAAAACCAAAAAAAAGGCAAGAAAAAAAGCTATGGACAATAATAAAAAATTTCTTCTCATTGGTTTATTGTACCGCGTCAAAAAACTTGCGCAATACTTCAGAGACATGCCGCGGACACGACCCTGTCTCCGTCTTCAAGGCGCATAATGCGCACGCCCTGCGTGGAGCGGCTGATTTTCGGAATTGATTCCACTGCGGTGCGTATGACCTGCGCCTTGCGGGAAATCACAATCAGCTCTTCTTCGTCGCCCGCAAGCACTCTCGCGAACACCATGGCTCCGGTTTTTGGCGTAATGTTCGCCGTCTTTATTCCCGACCCTCCGCGCGTCTGCACTTTGTATTCTTTCAGCTCCGTCCTTTTTCCGTACCCGTTCTCCATGAGCACAAACAAATGTTGTATATTCTCTGAAGTTTTCACGGAACTGACGGCTGGAAGTCGGGAGTTGGAAGCTGTGATCACGTCCATTGCAACAACCTCGTCGTTCTTTTTCAAGCGCATTCCCCGAATGCCGGCCGCGGCTCTTCCCATGGGACGCACGTCTTTTTCTTTGAATCTAATGGACTGCCCCCTCTTGCTTACAAGGATAATTTCGTCTTCTCCGGTGGTTTTCGCAACTCCCTTAAGAACGTCCCCTTTCTTCAATGAAATCGCGATGATGCCAGATCTCCTGACATTTTGAAAATCCTCCAGCGCGGATTTCTTAATAATACCATTCTTGGTCATCATCACAAGGTATTTCACGCCCGCTTCCGCGTCCTGTTTGCCTATGGGAAATATGGAAAGCACTTTGTCTTGCGGAGCTATTTCCACAAAATTTAAAAGTCCCCTGCCTTTCGCCACTCTCGTGCCTTCGGGAATTTCGTATGCCGGAACCTGAAACACTTTGCCAGAATCCGTGAAAATCATCATCTGGTCGTGCGTCTGGCAGAACAGAAAATGCTCCACAATGTCGTCTGACACCGTTTTCATGCCCATAATGCCCTTGCCTCCGCGCTTCTGTATTTTGTACGTCGCAGGGTTGATGCGCTTGATATACCCTCCCTGCGTGACTGTGATGATGGTTTCTTCCTGCGGAATCAGGTCTTCTTCCGCGATTTCTCCAACCGCCTGCATGTGCACTTTAGTCCTTCTCGCGTCTCCAAACGCCTGCTTTGCGCCAAGCAGTTCCTTTTTAATGACTTCGTCAATTTTCTTTGGAGAGCCTAAAAGTTCCGTCAATTCTTTTATTTTCGCCCGTACCATGGCAAGCTCGTCTTCTATTTTCTTTCGCTCCAGTTTTGCCAGCTGGGCAAGCTTGGTTTCAAGAATCGCGTTTGCCTGAATTTCCGTGAGGCGGAAACGCTTCATCAAATTCTGCTGGGCATCTTCCCTGTTGGCGGAATTTCTTATCAAACGGATCACCTCGTCAATGTGAGACAAGCATTTCTGCAAGCCTTCCAGAATGTGCTCCCTGTCTTTTGCCTTGCCAAGCTCAAAGCGTGTCCTGCGCTCCACCACCTGCCTGCGGTGCTCAATAAAGTACAAAAGCATTTCAGCCAACGAAAGCACTTTGGGCTGAATGCCGTCCACCAAAGCGATCATGTTCAGATGGAATGTCTTTTGGAGATCTGAAAACTTGTACAGCCGGTTCAAAATCTTCTGGGAATGGGAATCTTTCTGCAGATCAAATGTTACGCGCAAGCCGTCTTTGTCTGATTCGTCGCGAATGTCTTTCACACCTTCAATCTTTTTCTCCTGCACAAGATTGGCAAACTGCTCCACAAGCGTGGATTTGTTCACCTGATAGGGAATTTCCGTAATGACAATTTGGGTTTTCTTCGCTTTTTCGTCCTCCACAACTTCCGCTTTGCCGCGCATGACAATGGGGCCCTTGCCCTGCGAGTACGCGCTGATAATGTCCTGCTTGCCGTATATCATGCCGCCGGTCGGAAAATCGGGGCCTTTGATAAACTGAAACAGGTCTTCGCTTGTTGTTTTTGGACGGTCAAGCAGGTACACCAGCGCGTCAACCAATTCAGAAAGGTTGTGGGGAGGCACCGATGTTGCCATGCCAACCGCAATTCCCAAGGTGCCGTTCAGTAAAAGCTGGGGCAAAGGAGAAGGAAGCACGGTCGGCTCTTTTCTCGTGCCGTCGTAGTTATCAACAAAATTCACCGTGTCTTTTTCAATGTCCCGTAGTGTTTCCTCTCCCACGCGCGACATTCTTGCCTCGGAATAACGCATCGCGGCAGCCGGGTCCCCATCGACCGATCCAAAATTGCCTTGGCCTTCAATCAAGGGATAGCGCATGGAAAAATTCTGCGCCATGCGCACCAAAGAATCATACACCGCCACGTCTCCGTGAGGATGATAGCGGCCCAGCGTGGATCCGACCACGGTGGCGGACTTGCGGAATTTCGCGCCGTGCGTCAGCCCGTCTTCGTGCATGGCGTACAAAATTCTCCGGTGAACCGGCTTTAATCCGTCCCGCACGTCGGGAAGCGCGCGCGCCACAATCACCGACATTGCGTAGTCAATGTAAGAACCGCGCATCTCCTCGGTGATCTCGCGGGATTTCACTGCGCCAAGTTCTCCGGCATGCTGTTTTGGTTCGCGTTCGGCCATTGGTTCGTTATGTTCTATTTCAACTCCTCTTTCTCAAGGACTTCTAATTCTTCTTTTGAAGGCAGGGACTGCTGGATATCGTTCAGCAGGTTTTTGGTCGGCAATTCTATCGCGGGCAGTTGTTCAATGTCTTTTTTTATATCCTGCACGGGAAACATTTTTTGAAAATCCTCGCTCCGAATACTGCGAAAAGACGCAAACATTCTTGGAATCCACCACGAGAGCAGGCCAACCGCAAACAGAATTGTTACTGCCCACAGAATGATTTTCCGCTTTTCTTCCGGAAGCTCGCGGATGCGGCTAAGAATAGGAAGCATAAGAAAAATGTCAAATGTCAAAATACAAATGCCAAAATGTTTTTATTTGTCATTTGACATTGGGATTTCATTTGGCATTTGGCATTTAAGTTTAGGGGGTCAACAGCATAATTTTTATTTCTTCTTCGCTCAAGTCTTTGCTTTTCAGGATAATTTTTTGCTGGGGTTCCTGCGCTTTCGCTCCCATCGCCTTCAAAAAGTCCTCCACCCCTTCAAGTTTGTACTTGAGTTTTGGAATTGCGTAATGCATGGGAATGACGACTTTGGGCTCAATCTGCGAAATCACTTTTGCCGCTTCTTTAGCTCCAATGGTGTACACTCCGCCCACGGGAATAAACAGAATGTCAATACTGCCTATCGCTTCCACCTGTTTTGGGGTAAGCTCGGGCTGGCCAAGGTCGCCCAAGTGGCACACTTTCATGTCTTCAGCTTCAATCGTGTATATGGTGTTATGGCCCCGCTTCTCTCCTTCCGCCTCGTCGTGATATGAGGAAATGCCTTTAATAAAAATTCCTTTTGCCTCGTATTCCCCGGGATTTGAAATGACAAACGGGTCTCCCTTTAACCCCGCAAGGTTGTTGTGGTCTTCGTGGTCGTGCGTGACCAGCGCGATGTCCGCTTCAAGAGAAGGCAGTTTAAAACCAACCGAATCCTGATACGGGTCAATCACGATTTTCACGGGATCCTGCTTGATCCTTGAGGCAATAAGCTGAACGCACGATTGTCCTTTCCAAATGATTTGCATAAACAGAAATATCAAAAATCAAAAGCGCAAGCGGAAAGCCAAAAGGATAAAATGAAGCGTTTTATACGCTTGCGATAATTGAATTCTATCACAGAAAGTATAACAGTTCAACACGAAGATATGCACAACGCTCTTGAAAAAGTTGGGAAAGTTTTGTAGTGTGGTGGGTATGATGAAAACAACACTTATGCAATCCTCAAATAAGATGGAAGTTGTAAAACCGTTCAGGGTCGGCGACATTGCCGAGGGAGTTGTCGTTGGAAAGGGAAGGTCGGCGGTATATCTGGACTTGGGACCCCAAGGAACCGGAATCATCTGGGGCAGGGAGTTTCTGGATGAAAAATCAATGCTGAAAGACCTCAATGTGGACGACAGAATTATGGCAAAAATCGTGGATCTTGAAAATGAAAACGGATATGTTGAACTTTCCGTAAGGGAAGCCGGACGCCAGCTCACATGGGACAAATTGCGGGACAACAAAGCAAAGGAAGAAATCATTTCAATAAAAATTCAGGGGGCAAACAAAGGGGGGCTTTTAGCCGAGCTCATGGGCGTGCAGGCGTTTTTGCCCGTGTCCCAGCTTTCGCAGGAACATTACCCCAAAGTGGAAGGAGGAGACAGCTCCCAGATCCTCAAGGCATTGCAGAAATTCGTCGGAAAAGATTTGGAAGTCCAGATTTTTGATCTGGATCCCAAAGAAGGAAAAATTATCCTGTCTGAACGCTCCAAAGAAAAGAATAAAATCAAAGAAACGCTCTCTCGCTACGCGATCGGAGACGTGGTGGAGGGAGAGGTCACGGGCGTGGTGGATTTTGGAGCGTTTATCAAGTTTCCGACTGGAGAAAACCTTGCGCCTGAAGCAAGCCAGGTTGAGGGACTTATCCACATTTCAGAAATTGACTGGCAGATTATTGAAGACCCGTCAAAGTTTTTGAAAGTGGGCGACAAGATAAAGGCAAAAATCATTGACCTTGCCAACGCGCGCGCCTCCCTGTCCATCAAGGCGCTTAAAGAAGACCCGTGGAAAGAAGTAGAAGGAAAATACAAGAAATTTGACCAAATCAAAGGCAAGGTGACAAAACTCAACCCGTTCGGGGCGTTTGTGGAAGTAGAGCCCAGAATTCAGGGACTTTGCCACATTTCAGAATTCGGCACAAGGAAAAAAATGGAGGAAGCGATAGCGGCGGGAGAAACATACGATTTTCAGATTCTTGAACTCAATCCGGCGGAACACCGCATGAGCCTGAAGCTGGCTCAGTTTGCCGCAGACAACTCCCCTCAACCAAGCTCGGAACAAATAGTAAACGACCCGCAGCAATCGGTTGTTGATAATCAGCCAGATGAAAGCAGTCAGCAAGAAGAAAAAAAAGAATAAATATCAAAAAACGGAGGTCAGACCTCCGTTTTTTAGACCC
>CAYYFJ010000026.1:7721-9006 GCA_964471385.1 uncultured Candidatus Saccharibacteria bacterium | reverse complement strand
CTCTTCCGCCAATAGTCACGGTGCTCTGCCATACCGGATAGTCGTTCTGGGGAGTTAAGCTTGCGTTTGTGGTGGGCGTAGGAGCCGCGACTGCGGCAGTCGCCAACGTTGCAGACGCAATGCTCATCAGGTTTCCGTTTGCCGGAAATATTCCGGAAACAGCGGCGCCGTCAGTCGTCACGCTCGCTGCCGCGGCGATTCCAACTCCAACCAGCTGTCCGCTTGTGGATCCCGCAATATCAGACATGACTGTAATGGTCTTCACGCTGTTTGCAGGAACCGCGAAAATGCCGGCTGTATTGTTGAAAGTAATCACGCCGCTTGAAACGCTCGCAGAATCAGTCAAACGGCTAGCTCCCTCATACAAATACACACTGCTTAGCGTGCTGTCAGCTGATACTCCAAGCCGCTGAAGTTTCAAGTTGGTCACTTTGACGGAATTTGCTGTGCCGTTGGCAAAGGTGAACTTTGTCAAAGAAGCTGTGCTCTGCCCCTGCACCAATGTGGTTGTTGCCGGGGTGTCGCTCGCCAAAGCAACGGTAAACGCTCCTGTTGTGGGCGTTACTGCCGGTGTTTGAGCTGGAGTCTGCGCCGGAGTTTGAGCTGGAGTCTGCGCCGGTGTTTGAGCTGGAGTCTGGGCCGGTGTCTGGGCAACAGCTCCTGAAAGCATAGCGTTCAGCTTTGCTCTTGAGCTTGCTCCCACAAATCCGGTTCCTCTTGTCAATCCTACCGGTGTCAATACTTCAGATGCATATTTCTCCTGAAATTTCACCGCAGCCGCCTTGGTCGCGGGACCAAAGTAGGTGGTTTCATTTCCTGAAGAACCTGCTCCTGATGCCGCAACCTGCGTTGCAGAGTCAGAGTTTAAGACAATCTGAAGATTCTTCACATCCTCTCCTCTGGCTCCCGCGCTCAAATTCTTGGTAAAAGTAAATCCTGCGGGAACTCCCGAAACTGTTCCTGCTGAAGACGCGCTTGTTGAAGAAGCCGCCGCCTGCAATTGCGTCAATTGTGCCTGAAGGTCAGCGATCTGCTTTGCAAGTTCGTCTGCTGTTACCGCGTATGCTGTTCCCGCCATTGCGACTGCAAAAAGCGTGACGGCCGCGGCTGTTAAAATCTTTCTTGCTAATGAACTCATCTTTTTGTTTTTGTGTTAAATGCTATATATGGCCTTTTCCTTTAGATTGGGAATTCGTTTCCCTCCCCAAGGAAGAAGTTCGACCTTTAGTTCTGTTTTTTTCATAAGCCCCACAAGGGGCGCTCGACCTCAATGGGAAATAACCAA
>CAYYFJ010000026.1:0-7621 GCA_964471385.1 uncultured Candidatus Saccharibacteria bacterium | reverse complement strand
GATACAATAACCAATTTCATCTTTCATTGCCTTTATCTCTGTCCAAGCGTCCAGATTGCTTCAAGCGCTTCCTGATATTCTCCCGCCTCATACGCGCCCTGCGCTTTTTCACGCAGTATTCCCTGCTCTGGAGTCAGAGTGCGGTCTTCCAGCGCTTTCAGTTCATGCTCCACAACAGTCTTGGTAAGCGTTTCCAGTTCTCCTCCTTTTTCATCGCCTCCGATTTTCGCTCCCAGAACTTTTTCAACCTCCGTCCTGTTTTTCATCAAGCTCTCAAGCTCTCTGCTCACTTTTACTGCGGTTTCCGGATTCTCGGCAATCAGCGCCGACAATCCTTTTGACGCCTCGCTCACGCTGTGCGCAAACTCTTTGATTGCCGGAGCAAGATTTTTTGCCTGGCTTCGTTCGGCAATTTTCTTCATGTCGTTCAGGCGATTCTGCGCAAGCTGAAGCTGTCTGAATGGTTGTTCTCCCCCCGAAACGGACGATATTGCAACGTTCGTCTGCTCCACAGTGGAACGCAGAACATACAAGGCGTCTCCGGGCAGGCTGCTTCGCGACATCTGAAACACAACTCCTCCCACAACAACACTGAAAGCCGACAACACAAAAGCCGGCTTTTCTAGATACTTAAAGAGAGAAAAGGCATTCTCAATCTTTCCGAATAAATTGCTTCCCAATTGTACCTCCTGCTGGAAACTCTCGTCAAGTATCCTTTGTTTAGCCAAAACCGCCCAGTCTTTTCTGGGCTTCATATTCTTGAGCGATTGAAGGGTTGTAAAGAGGTTTTGTTCGTTCATATCGTTCACATTGAACGTAAATCCTTCATAAAACCAAAAATCCTTCTGTACTAAAGATGTCGTAAAAACCCCTCAAAACGTTACACCCCCCTTAGTTTATTCTCCTGTTTATTCTCCTTAGTTCCCCTTAATTCCCCTTAATTCCCCTTAATTTCCCTTAGTTTCCCTTAGTTTCCCTTAAGAAAACACGGAGGTCTGACACCTCCGTGTTTTCTTCCGCGCTTCATTTTTCACCCCAATTTTGCCCTTAAAGCCTGTAGAGCCCTGTGAAGCCCCACCCTCACATTTTCCTCGGTTTTCCCCGTTATCTGGGCAATTTCCTGCGTTGAGAGCTCGTCAATATACTTCCAAATAATAAGATCCTGATAGTCGTCTGAAATCTCCCGCAGAGCTTCCTGCACCCGCTCCATATCAAGACGCAAAGAAGCCTGTTCAACAAGCTCATCAGCAGCAGGACTTTGCAGATCTTCTGTCGCGTCTATTGAGACTGTCTGTTTTCCTCCATGCTTTCTATAATGGTCGGCGATGACATGGCGGGCGATCTGATATAAAAATGGCCGTACCTTCTGAACCGGCGTGTCCGTCCTACCCTTCCAAAATCTCAAAAAGACCTCGGCGGTAAGGTCTTCGGCGATTTCTCGCGCGTTTACTTTCAACGCGACAAACCGGTAAATCGGCTCAATATACTCATCGTATATCCGGCTGAATTCCTCTTTTGATATTTTCATTAAAATATGTCCCAACTATCAAAGATAGGACAACACAGACTCTATAATAGGACATATTAGGACAAAAAATTATCCTATCGTTTTTGTCCTAATATGTCCTACTTGTCCCACTTTTCTGCACAAGTTTTCCACAGTTACTGTTTCTGCTCTATTTCCTGATTTCTTTTGATCCTGTAAAACACCGCATTCCACTCTCCGTGCCGCTCTATGTATTTCTTCTCAAGCAGATCGTCAAGATCCCTTCTTAAGGTTCTTTTTGTAACTTCGGGAAGAACTTTTTGCAATTCCCATACCTGCGCTTTTTCTTTGGTTCTCAAAATTTCCAAAATCTTATTCTGCCGTGAAGAAAGTTGGGCGCTCCGCTCTTCCTGTTTTTTGGGAGAAGCCTGAAACGAAGCTTTTTCCTCTTTTCGCTGTTCAGAAAAAGAAGCGCGCACCGCTTCAACTGTTGGAATGTTCCCGCAAAATTCTCTGAGTGTTTTGTAGTCTCGTTCCAGCACGGCAAAATTTTCAGCTGACACGGTTCCAAGCCCTTTCGCTCCCCAAAAGAGGTACTCCATTTTTTCAATTTGCGAGAGCGCGCGCTCCGAGATTGCCTTCTTCTGGCTTGGAGAAACAATTCCATTGTCCGTCAAAAAAACAAAATCGGCAAGAACCGCGTTCGCGGACTCTTTCAAAAGCTTTGCCAGCGCTTCGTTTCCAAGCGCGTTCGCCACCCTGTGCGCCGCGAATGTCAACCGTATGCAAAAATCTCTGGTCATATTCTTTTCTTGAACAGTACTCCACTATATCCAGAATCCCCTCCTATGGCAATGTATTCATTTACGAGGTTCGGCCTCGCCGAGGCCGAACCTCGTAAAAAACTTTGACCATATTAAAACATAATGATGGCGCCTACGGGGTCTGACCCCGTAGGTAACCTCAACGCTTTGACCACTTTGAAACATAGTGATAGCGTAAAACTACAAAAGGAAAGGAGGCGCCTTTAATGAAAAGAGAAAAGGAGGGATTTTTTTGGATTGATGGAGATTGGCGGCCCGGCAGAATTATTTCTGCCAATAAAGACAGTGTGCTTGCGCAACTTAGAGATGCGCAACATATCCTGTTTATTCTTCCAATTTCGGATTTCCTTACTCCGGAAGAGATGGAAAAAATTGGGGAATTTTGGAGCTCGTTTCTTCTTTAGTTCTCAAAGAAGGGAGGGTAAAAAGTAATGCAGTACCTTATTAAAATCCGAGAGGGATCGCAGACATCCTGGATTCTTGCTCCGAAGCCAAAACCCGCGCCAAAACCCAAACTCTCAAAAAGAAAAAAAGGGGACTCAAATGGAGATTTCATGGTAATCAACCCATTGGATGAAGAAATAATGCCCTCCAACGTCCGCATGATGGTGCGTAGGATTGATATTCTGGCAATTATCAATCCAAAGGCAGCTCGTTTGGATGTTGATATTTCGCCAGAAGACATTGCAAGAATAGAAGCGGATATAAAAGGGATACAAGCGCACATTGACTATAATATAAATGTTGTCTCTTTTGCGCTTCCACTCCCCTCTCTGCAACAATAAAAATTCCCCGCGGCAGAATCGCACCGAAGATTTGCCAATAAAAGCCCTCGCCTGACCGCGAGGGTTCCCTATTGTAACGAGGTTCGGCCTCGGCAAGGCCGAACCTCGTGAATCGCCTCGTGAATCGCTGGCCGCACCTAATAACTGCATGAGACTCCGCTTGGGTTATTCACGGCTTGGCCGCTTGCAAACACTGCGTTTGTGAGCACGGGGCAACTTCCCGTCTGCACAAACAGCGCGTACTGATTGCCAGAGAATGTAACTTGATCCCCGGAGATATTGCCGTTGAAAGAGAAAATGCCGGCTTTGTCGCTGTTTTTGATTTGCACATTGTCCAGCGCGACCTCGCTTTGGTTGCGCACATACAACGCTCCATAATAATCGCTCAAGCTTGATGCTCCATATTCTATAATCGTATGCTCCAGCGCGGATCCCGAAGCTCCGGAATTAAAGTATATCCGCTTCCAGAATCCCGATCCGCTCAATTTCGTGAACACCACGGGATTTGCCGCAGTTCCGTACGCTTTCAACGTTCCGTTTACTGTCAGCTCCCCTTCGCTAAGAAACTTGATGACTGACCCTGCGGCAAAGCTTATTGTCTTTCCAGAATCTATGGTAAATGAATTTATAATATACGGAATGCCGTCCGCCTGCATGGTAACGGTATCAACGGCAGAAGATGCGGACGACAAAGCTCCCTCCATCCAGATGCCCTCGTACGTATTTCCGTTCGCGCTATTCCCCGAGAAACTGCCAAACGCGCTGTTCAGTTTCACGGCATACGTGTTGCCAGTGAACATATTGCCTGAAACTGTTGGAGCCGCGCCAATGGCGCTCGGTCCTGCAAACACGCCAATGGAACTTCCGGAAATCGCAGAATTTTGAATTGTCGGACTTCCCCCTTCTACATAAATAGAGGCTGATGAGTTGTCTCCTGTCGCGCCGGAAACCGTGACACCGTCAATCACGGAGTTTGAGTTTTTCAAATAGATTTTCTTGAACGCGTTGCCCCCGGCAACGGTGGAGTTTTTCAGCGTCATACTGCTTCCGTTTGCAAACACGGCAAATGTCGGGTTGCCCGATCCGCATCCCGCGGTCTGGCTGTCCGCGTTTTTGATTGCGGCATGTTCAATGCGCGAATTCGCGCTGGAAGAATTAAACTTCATTCCGCACCACAAACCCGAACTCGCGCCTTCAGGAACATACGCGTCAAATGTGATTGGGTTTGCGGCGGTTCCCACCGCCTGCAGAGTGCCGTCAACGACAATAATGGACGACCCGCCCCGCAAGCCAAGAGCAACCCCCGGCTCTATCACAAGGGTTTTGTTCGCAGGCACGGCAAAGTTCGCGATATTGGCGTAGTAAGGGCTTCCCAGTTTTGTAATGGTTATTGTGGAAAACTCGTACGATGCATCGTTAAAGCGAAGGTCCGCAATTTCAGTGTTTAAACCTGAAACGCTGTTTTGCTGGCGCGGCGTGCCGTTAATCAAATTCACATTGCTCGCGTCTTTTCCGTTCTGCACAATGAGATTGTTGTTCGTCCAATTTGAAATGTCAGATCCTGCGGTTTGCGAACCTATCCTTTCCATAGAAATATAGTACGAGCTTGCGCTTCCTGCCGGCCACTCTCCGCCGCTTTTGCACGCGGTCTGATCTACAATCGCCCCTGCCGAGTCATAGAGATAAAAAACCTCGCAAACAGAATTAGAAACGCCATTTCCAAAACTTGCGGTCAAGTCGGCAGTCGCGCTGGTCGGATCGTCATTGGTTCTCTCAATCAGATAAAACCCCTTGGCCGCTATGCTCCCCTGCAAAACAATATCAGGCCCGCTGCCGTCTGAAGACTTGAGGCGCCAAGCGGCAAGGCTGACCGAAGCGCTTGTGTTGTTGAAAAGTTCAATCCATTCATCAGTCGCGCTCGCCTTTGTCCCTGCCCACGCGATCTCATTCATCACAACCGATTTTGTTAAATTGACCGCGGTTGAAACGGTTGCTGTCGCGCTTTGATTGTTCGCGCCGTCTTTTGCCGTTGCAAAAAATGAGTATTGCTTGCCGTCATATCCCCAAAGAGAGAGGGTTGTTTGGTTGGCTGAAAGAGAAATTGCGTTTGCCTGCCCCTGCCACCAGTTCTGCCATACATTGTTTGAATCTTTGTATTGGATATATACGCCGTCAGTTGACGGGGTTGTGGCGTAGTATATGGAGTACGAGCTGATGCCGCTTGGCAGAACTGCGTCAGCAGGGTCAGGGTCAGGATCCGTTCCGTTCCACGAAAGCGAAAATAGCCCTGCGGTTTGAGAATCAGCAAGCGAATTGAGAGTAAGTTGTGGAGGCATGGAATCTGTGGTGTCAACGATATGAGACCCGGCAGAAGAAAACGCAGATTCATTGCCCGCTATGTCTTTCGCTTTCACCCTGAAATACCACGTTCCGTTTGCCAGAGAAGCGGCATGGGTATAAGAATTTGATGCTGTTGTCGCGGAAAAAACTCCTGTTCCAAACGCGGAATCCAGCGACCACTGCGCGATGTACGGAGTTTGCGCGAGTCCGCTTTCAGAATCAGCAGATGTCGTCCATGTCCATGTCGGCGCCGCGCTGGTAACACTTGACGAAGAGGCCGGGACTCCAGGAACCGAGGGAGAAGTCGTGTCCGGCGGCGGTGAAGATTGGGTCTGCTGTTGAGATTGAGACTGGGATTGGGATGATGAAGAAGTGTCACTGCTATCATCAGCGCTATCAGTAGGGGTAGAGGCGGAGGTTGAGGTGGGCGCCGCTTGCTCGTTGAGCAGTTTTGGAGTCGGCGTCTGCATTTCAAAGTCTTGGCTGTTATTGTCAGTATCCTGATGCGCGCTTCCTGCCATTTTTCTTCCAAGAGATTTGCCCTGCAAGGGATTTGCGGCCGGAGCCGCTTCAAAATCCTGCGCCGCTCCCCACCCAACTTTGTCTGACACGTTGCCGTTTGGATAATACAAAAGCGCCGCGTTGTCCGCGGCGATTGAATAAGTGGTTCCCGAGTATGCAAGGTGCGGAGCCAGGTTTCCGCGATAATTCGGAGTTCCGTCGCTGTTGGACGGAGGCGCGATAAGGAAATATCCGTATGCCCCGATAACTCCGGTAAACGCGGACGCGCTCACCAGATTTGACTCGTTTCCGCTTGCTGTTTTTTTCTTCAGGCTCCACCCGTCCAAATTTACAGCGGCATTGCTCGGATTATACAGCTCAATAAATTCATCCTTGACGGTCTGCCCCTCAATCTGAATTTCAGATATGAGAATCTTCTGATACGCGACTGGAGCCGGACCATTCTGTAAAACGCCTGTGTTTGCCGAGGTTGCCCGAACCACTGTCGGTGGAGAACCCGCGCCCGCCAAAGGATTGGCGCCGCGCTCGCTGTTCGTTTCATTGCTGTTTTCTTCTTTCGGCGTTCCGAAAATTCCGCCGTGTTCCTGTCCGTCGTATGTATGCCACGAAAAATCGGGGGAGCGTTCCATTGTCCTGCGGTTCTCGCTGTCACCCGCGGGCCAGCTTGAATTTGCTGCAACCGCATCTTCCAGCCCGCAATGCTGATTAAAAAGATACAGCACCTCGTCGCTATTGCCCAATGTTCCCGAATACAGGGCATCCGCTTTTGCCAAAGGAACACTGCTCTCGTCGGTTCTCTCCAGCAAAAAGAAATTTCCCGCTAAAATCGCGTGATCGCCCGAAAAAACTATCTTTATCTGCTGGTCTTTATCAATCATCTGCCAGCCCTCCAAATTCACATCGTCAGACGATGTGTTTTTCAGCTCAATCCATTCGTCGTTCGCGGAATTTTTTGTGCCCATCCACGCGATCTCGTTCAAAATAACCTTGTCTCTTTTCGGCGCAATCTCGCCAGCCAAAGGAACAGCGCAAAAAACCGGCTCAACCTTCTTTTGCGCGGACTGCTCTTTTTTCTTTTCCGGAACTTTTTGCTCCTGCTGTTTTGAAACGTTTTCAAGCGCGGCGCCCTGAACGCCGTCTAAAAATCCTTGAACTTTTTGGACCTCCTTTTTCTCATCAGCAGTCAGGCCGCTGTTTTCAGCAACTTGTCTGCTGAAAGAATTTTTCTTCCGTTCAACGGTTTTAGCTTCTTTTTTGGAGTCTTTTTCTTCTTCAACTACCTCAATTCCAATTGCTTCATCCGGGTTTGTGCCGCTTGTGGCAAGTTTGCGCAAATTATCTATCCAAACAAAAACCTGCTGCACCAGCTCGCCTGCTCCTTTCACGCCTTCCTTCGCAAGCTCACTCATTTTTTGCTTCCCGATTTTCAAAAGCTCAAAAAGTTTTTCAGCAAGCGCCAAATAGCTCTCAATTTCTTTCTGTATTCCTCCTATAATCGGCAAAGATTCTTTTTCAAGCTCTAACCTTGGCACGTCGTCGGTAAACGTGATGACAACCTCAACCGGGACTGAAGAATCCATGACCCACCCCAGTCCTTCTCTTCTCAACTGCCCCTTAAACCTCAAAATAAACGGATCCAGCTTCCCCTCCCTCCTCGGTTTCCA
>CAYYFJ010000025.1:0-9177 GCA_964471385.1 uncultured Candidatus Saccharibacteria bacterium | reverse complement strand
CGTAGCAGAATGCTGGGCAAAGCGCCCGGCGCTTTTTGTTTTGGCAAAAAAGTGGTACGGTAGGAACATGAATGAAATCATCTTGGGCATTTTTATCGGGGTTAGCACGGTTGCGGGGGTTGGAGTTTTGATTTGGTTTATGTTTGTGAAAACAAGAAAATCGCAGACGCAGGAGCAGGGCGCAGGGTCGCTTGTGCTTATTCAAAACCAGCTTGAGGAACTGCGAAGGGCAATGGACCAGAAGCTTGGGGATTCCGCGACAATGTTCCAGCGGCAGTTTTCAGAAAGCATGGGCATCGTCAAAGACGTGACGGAAAAACTCACCAAGCTTGACGAAACGAACAAGCAGGTGATTTCATTTGCAGACCAGCTTAGAAATCTGCAGGACATTTTGAAAAATCCAAAGCAAAGGGGCATACTTGGAGAGTACTATCTTGAAACATTGCTTAAAAACGTTCTGCCGCCAGGATCCTATCAAATGCAGTACGGATTTCCCGACGGAACCATTGTGGACGCCGCGGTGTTCGTGAAAGAAAAAATCATCCCGGTTGATTCAAAGTTCTCGCTGGAAAACTACAACCGCATCGCGGAAACAAGCGACCAGGCAGAGCGCGACAGGCTTGAAAAACTTTTTGTGAACGACCTCAAGAACAGAATCGTAGAAACATCAAAATACATACAGCCAGAGCAGGGGACAACTGATTTTGCGTTTATGTTCATTCCACACGAGGCGGTGTATTATGATTTGCTGGTTAATAAAATAGGGGCAATAACCGAAGAGACGGAAAACCTTATCCAGCGGGCCGCAGGGAAGTACCGCGTAATTATTGTGTCGCCCACGTCGTTTCTAGCGTATCTCCAGACCGTCCTGCAGGGGCTCAAGGCAATGCAGATAGAAGAATCCGCAAAAGAGATTATCAAAAAAGTTGACGACTTGCGGCGCCATCTGCTTTCATACGAAGAATATATGAAGCGGCTCGGAGCGAATTTAGGGACCACAATATCCTCGTACAACAGCGCGTACAAAGAGTTCGCCAAAGTGGACAAAGATGTTTTGAAAATTACCGCCAGCGAGGGCGAGGGAATTCAACCCCTCCGGCTCCAAAAACCCGATTCTTTGCAAAACGAATAGGGCTGGGCAAACCAGGTTTACTCCAAGGTTTAACAGTTCTTTCAAAAATTGCCGCGCACATTCAGGAAAGGGAGGAAGAGGATATGTCGGTGCTCTTAGCGCATGACGCGTGGATATCTCCTCGTTCCCTTAGATTTCATGAATACATAGGTGAGTTACAAAGGAAGATGGAGAGAGTTCTTATTTTGAATGTAAGAAACGCCCTTCTTTTAAGAGTCATCTCTCCTGCTCTTATCCACTGCGAGGAGCAGAAAAGGTTAGACAGATTTTTTCAAATTCGCTTTCGGGTTACGGCAGGCCTCTTACACGGACTTGCCGCCATTTCGTTTGAAGAGGTGGGAGATAACAATCCCTATCCGCCCGATTTTCTTTTTATTTCATCCTTTGGCATACAAAGGAGAAAAGATCCGAAAGGAACGAAAACGCGTGCCTGTCTCAACGTTTCCATCCAGCATCCTTTGCCGAACAGCGTGTCAGAAACTGGGACCTGCTGGTTGGACGACGGAGACTGTCATACAACTCCTTTTTGCAGGGTGCAAAGGGAAGGAGCAATAGATATCAGAACGCCCGATGGAAGAAATACTCTTCTGATTCGGACATATCATGATTCCGTTGCCCCCAATGAATTAATGGCGAAGTATCCGTGGAAACAGTTTTTCACAAAATAGCAAAGGCCCCTTGCAGAAATGCGAGGGGCTGTTTTTCTTGCAAAGAAAGGAAAAATGTGTATAATGGAAAAATCAGAAAATTATATTGAGAGAACAGTATGGCAACAATTGCGGTTATCAAAACGGGCGGAAAGCAGTATCTTGTGAGCCCGGGCAAAAAAGTGAAAATTGAAAAACTTCCTCAAATAGCAGGGGATGAGGTTGTGTTTGGCGAGGTTTTGCTTGTCAGCGACGGAAAAAAGACGGAAATCGGAACACCGACTGTCGGCGCGAAGGTAACGGGAAAAGTGCTTAGGCAAGGCAAAGCGAAAAAGATTGTTGTTCTCAAGTACAAAGCAAAGAAGCGCGAGACGACCAAAAAGGGCCATCGCCAGCCCTTTACCGAAGTTGAAATCACAGAAATCAAAGCGTAAGTAAAAGATCGTAAACGAGCTCAAACTGAAAACGGGGATTGCCCCCGTTTTTTGTTTTTTCAATAGCATGCCGCTGGTCAAGGTCCGACCTTGGCCAAGCTTGACTTGGTCAAACTCAGCGACGGGATTCAAGGGAAGAACGGAGGGTTTCTTCGTCCGCGTATTCCATTTCTCCGCCGATTGGCAGGCCGCGTCCAAGACGGGTAAGTTTCCACTGTTTTCCCTTGAGCATACGCTCAAGATACAAGGCAGTGGCTTCCCCTTCGGTTGTCGGATTCATACCCATGATAATCTCGCTGAATTCTCGCTCAAGACCGAATCTGCGGGGCGTTGAAAGCCGTTCTTTTAGTTCCTCAACGCGCAAATGGCTGATATCCTGTTTTCTCAGCATGCCGACAGTGCCTCCCAAAATAAAATAGATGCCGTTGTAAAAACGGGTTTTCTCTATCGCCTCAAGATCGCTTTCTTTTTCAACAACGCACAAGAGCGACTGGTCGCGCCTCGGATTCCTGCAAATTTTGCAGAGCTTCGCGTGGCGCGAATCTTCCGCTCTGTCCGCCGCGAGCTTATCAAGCCGGTCAAAAGGATTAAAACAAAACGCGCAAAGCGCGATTTGTTTTTTCATATCCGCGATCGCGCGAATAAGCTCGTTTAATTCGGCGGGGGAAGATTTAAGCAAATACAGCACAAAACGGCCTGCGGTGCGCGGGCCCACTGTCGGAAATTTTGAAAAAAGTTCCGCCAATCTCTGAATTGGTTTTGGGAACATAGAACTAAATTAAAAGGCAAAATTCGCGTCTCCTTCGCCCTCGCTGGCACCCCCGCCCGAATAATCCAAGTCTTTTGCCAAATCGCTGAAACTTACAATATTCTCGTTAAAGTAAAGTTTGACCGACCCCACTGGCCCGTTGCGGTGCTTGGCAACGATAATCTCCGCAATGTTTTTGCTGGTTGACTCTGGATTATACCTGTCCTCGCGGTAAATAAACAGCACCACGTCCGCATCCTGCTCCAATGAATTATGGATAATAATGTCATTCGCGACAAAATTATGCACTCCTTCTACTGTAGCATCGTACACATTTTCAACTCCTAAGGGAAGAACAGAAATAATTTTATCCCATAACACATCGGATACCGCAAGGTTGCGTGTTGTTTCATCTTGCAAGTTCAGTGCAAGCCTCATCATTCTATCTCTCCCTATACCGGATTTAAAAAGAGCAGATCCGCAATATGAAGTATCAATCTTCTGAGAAAGGTCTCTCCAGCTCATGCTGGCGAGTTCCTTGGCAGGTTCAATAACGTACTGCCACGCAAGTTTCGGGATCACATCAACATTTGTGTTCTGGATAATATCCGTCAATGCATTTTTAAGTTCGCTGGCAATCTTTTTTCTGGATCCTGCAATGCCAATCTGTTCAATAAACTTTAATTGTTCGCCTGCTCCCTCAATATAAATATGGTACATGGCGCGATATCCTTTACTTGAAGCAATGGTTCGCAATGAGCTTAAAATCCCGCATCGCAGTAAAAGATGCTGGACCTGCTCTGCAAGCATGGAACTGCTTGTCGCATAATAAATTTCTCCTGCCGATTTTCTGCCGGGAATTTTCTTCCAGCTGACATTGCCGTCTGTTGACCAAAGATGCTGAAGAAAAAGCGCAATGGAAGATTGACCGCATTCAAACACAGAATTTGGAATTTGTTTATCATAGGAACGAACTCTTTCAATGCCAAGCTTCTCAAACCATACTGTGATAGGATGGCGCTTCCCGCGAGCCAAACGATATGGACTTGTGAGATAGAGATGAAACCAATTTTTCTGTGCAACAGTTTTCCCTTCAATATTGAATAGGTCTTTTGCGGTTTCACGGACAGTTTCAATATTTTCTGCATCAGCGCTTGTATAATGGAAAGGTTGTTTTGGTAAAATGCACCCATCTCCAAGGAGATGAGCAAGCAAGATAAGTTCCTTGTCTGATATTGGATTTGCGGGGTCGCTTGTTTGGAGTATGCGCGGAAGGGCGATATGGTCTCCCGTTTGTAGCTCGTCCAAACGTTTCCAGCCGTCTATTCTTAAAAACGGATGGTTCGCAGATGCTTTGATTGTTCTTCCGCTTCTTGTTTTCAGTGCAAAGATTTTTTTCTTTCCCGATGAAAATACTCTAACCATTTGGTGGGAGCGCAATTTATAATCCTCTCCAATGGCAAAAATAGGAATAGGGGATTGGATATTTCTTTCAGCAAGAGTTTTGATTGGAATTCTTTCACCCGTATCAGCCCGAGTAATGAGAGTATCTCCGGTCACACATCCCGATTCACGAAGGTCGGAGAGACGGGGGCGCTGGGGCACGCGCTGTTCCACCGCGCGGGACAGCTGGGAAAGCGCGAGCACGGGCACGTTCAGCTCACGGGCAAGCCCTTTCAGAGAACGCGAAATTTCCGTCACCTGCTGAACCACGCTCGTCAGGGAATTAAACGGCTGGATAAGCTGGAGATAATCCACCACGACAAGCCCAAGCCCGAAATTCGCCTGAAGCCGCCTAGCCATAGCGCGCATTTGCAAAACGCTTTGAGAAGAGGTGTCGTCAATGAAAATCGGGGCTTCAGCCAACGCGCCCATGGCGTCTTGTATGCGCACAAAATCGTTGTCCGCGCCGTCAGACGAGAAATGCCCGGTTCTTAATCTCCACGAGTCCACATTTGCTTGCGAAGAAACTAAGCGGTCAACCAGCTGGTCTCGCGACATTTCCAAGCTGAACACGCCAACAGGCGTCTTGTGAGTGATGGCAACCCGCCGCGCGATGTCCATGGCAAGCGCGCTCTTTCCCATGGAGGGACGGGCGGCAAGAAGGATGAGATCCGCTTTCTGAAAACCCGACAGCATGTTGTCCAAATCCGAGAATCCGGTCGGGACTCCGCGGGTCGCGCGCTCGTGGCGGGAAAGCATGTCATAGCGCTCAAACGTCTCCTCCAGCATGTCTTTCACCTTGATGAAGTTGTGCGAGACAGAACGCTGGGCAATGCTGAAAATCTTTGCCTCCGCCTGATCCACCAGCACTTCAGGGTCTTCGTCTTCGTTGTATCCCAATGAGGCAATATCATAGGACGCTGAAATAAGGTCGCGCAAAATGCGCTTTTTCTGCACGATTTTAGCGTAGCTCAACACATGCGTCGCGGTAGGAACGGAATTGATGAGCTCGGTCAGATACGCGTTTCCTCCAACCGCGTCAAGCTGGCTCTTTTCTTTAAGCCGCGTGGACACGGATAGAATATCAATAGGGTTATTCTGCGCATACAGCTCCATTGCCGCTTGATATACCATCTGGTGAAGGTTCTTGTAAAAATCGCGGGGCTCCAAAAAGTCCACGATTTTAATAATCGCGTCTTTGTCTAACATCAAGCACCCTAACAGCGACATTTCAGCTTCAATGCTTTGAGGGGGCACTTTTCCCGGAGGAGCCTGTTTGTATTGCTCTGGCATAGAGTTTATAGTAGCGGTTCAATTCTGATATGGCAAGAATTGACGAAATAAAAATCATATGTATAGTATGCCATGGAGGTGGAAGTAAAATGGAATTGAATTCTCTCTTGTCGCGAGTCCGCACTCTCAGATTGTATCAAGAACAAATAAAAGCAGTGCTCCAAAAAATGGGGACTGTAGTTGATGAACTGGAAGCACGAATTCAGGAAAAGGTGGAAGGAAAGATTCGTGTTAAAAAAAGCCAGAATCTCAAAGATATTCTTGATCTTGTTCAAAAGAAGCGCCCGGAAATCTGGGTGCATGGAGTATGGAGAAGCCTTCAAAGATTAGAAGTAAAAACTCTTGAAGGTATCAGGGGGGTCTCCTCGGGAGAAAGTATACCTAAAAAGATGAGTCCAAAAATTAGGAAGTTTTGCCAAAAACTCCTTGATATTATAGAGGTAGAGGAGTCGTCGTGAGACGGCTCCTGATTTTTTTCACGATAATTTTCTGACGCGAGAACCTGAAGGAGTGTCTTCAATGCGCCAGCCAAGGGATTCAATCTGCAGGCGCAAAGAGTCAGCTTTTTGCCATTGCTTTGTTTTGCGGCACTGCTCGCGCAGTTCCGCAAGTTTTTTTATCGTTGCGGGAACAGTTTCTTTTTTCGTATTCCAGAATAGAAAACCAAACACTTGGTCAATTTCTTTCAGAAATTCAAGGACGAGCCGGGCGTCCGCTTTTGAGATTTTGTTTTCCGTAAGAAGGATATTGCTTTGTTTGATGAGTTCAAAAACAGCGGCAATCGCCAATGGCGTATTACAATCATCCTCCATGGCCTTATCAAACGCTCTTTGCGTCTGCTGCAGAATTTTTTGGATATTTTTTGAATTTTGATTTGTATGTTTGATCTTTGATTTTTGATTTTTGATTTTTCCAAGGAATTCATCCATCTTCTCCAACTCTCTTTCCGCCTGCTCCAGTATGCCCTCACCGTAATCAATAGGGGAACGGTAGTGCGTTTTTGCCACAAGAAAACGGAGTAATCTCGCAGAATGTGTTTTCAGAAACTCCCGTATCGTGATGAAGTTGCCAAGCGACTTTGACATTTTTTCTCCCTGCACGATCAGAAAACCCGTATGCAGCCAGTGGCGCACGAACGGCTTTTTGCCTGAAATCGCCTCCATTTGCGCAATTTCCGCCTCGTGGTGAGGAAAGATAAGGTCGCGCGCGCCCCCGTGAATCTCGTACTGCGGCCCAAAATGTTTCTCGGTAATTGCGGTGTCCTCAATGTGCCACCCGGGACGGCCGGCCCCCCAAACGCTTGGCCATTTTGGTTCCCCGGGTTTTGAAAATTTCCACAAGCAAAAATCCGCCTTGTTGCGCTTTTGCACGGATTCGTCAATGCGCGAGACTCCGTCTTCCGCCTGCCGGGTGGTGCGGCCTGAAAGCTTGCCGTATTCTCTGAACTTTTTCACATCATAATAAATTCCGTCTCCCGCAATTTCATAGCCGTATCCTTTTTTGATGAGACGCTCCGTCTGGCTGATAATTTCTGGAATATACAAGGTCGCGAGAGCGTATTTCGTAACCGCGGTGATATTGAGCGCTTTGACATCTTTGAAATGCTCGCGGGTGAATTCGCGGGCGAGCGCGAGAGGCTTTTTGCCAGTCTCTTGCGCGCGGCGGATAATCTTGTCGTCCAAATCCGTGATGTTCTGCAAATAAAAAACATCGTACCCTGCGGAGCGCAAGTATTTCGCGATAATGTCAAACGCGACATACGTTCTTGCGTGGCCAATGTGCGAAAAATTGTACACCGTGGGCCCGCACACAAACATATTGACTTTTTTTCCTTTGCGCGATTTGAGTATTTCTTTTTTGCCAGACAGCGTGTTGAAAATTTTGATCATGAAATTACTATATCAAATTTATTGCCATAGAAAAACTGCAGGGGGTGTGGTACAATCTTTTCGTATCAAACAAAAAGGCGTATGGCAAATCTTGTTCTCTACCGCAAATATAAACCAGTCGCTTCGCTCCTTAGAAACCCACGGTTTCTAACGTCCCTCGGCAAGCTCGGGACTGTTTTCCTTCACGGAAGGAATACCCAATCACGATCACACGGTTTTCCCCGACCCCCTTTCTTTAAGAAACCTCTCGGTTTCTTACGTCGCTTTGCTCCTATTTTCCTAGACGGGAAAAACCGGATTTTCTACGAAAATCCTCCCGACCCCTCCTGTACGGTCTATATTTTCTTTTTTTAATACAAAATGAACCTAGTACTATACAGAAAATATAGACCGAAATCATTCACGGAGGTTGTGGGGCAGGAAGACATTGTGCAAACATTGCGAAACGCGGTCGCGATGGGCTTGATTTCGCACGCGTATTTATTTTCAGGGCCCCGCGGAAGCGGAAAAACCACCTTGGCGCGCCTGCTGGCAAAAGCCGTCAACTGCAAACAGCCGAAAAAAGGGGAGCCGTGCAACGCGTGCGAGTCTTGCGAGGAAATCAACAGCGGCCGCGCCATTGACCTGATTGAAATTGACGCCGCTTCCAACAGGGGCATAGACGAAATCCGCGACCTGAAAGAAGGGGTGCGCTTTACCCCCACGCGCCTGCGATACAAAGTGTATGTGATTGACGAAGCGCACCAGCTCACCAAGGAAGCCGCGAACGCCCTGCTCAAAACGCTGGAAGAGCCTCCCGCGCACGCCATTTTCATTCTAGCGACAACCGAGGCGCACAAGATGATTGCAACGATTTTGTCGCGGTGCCAGCGTTTTGATTTCAGAAAGCTGGCAGTTCCCGAGCTTGTTCTGCGCCTGCAGGCAGTTGCGAAACTTGAGGAAGCAGAAATTGAAAAAGAAGCTCTTCAGCTTATCGCAAGGCAAGCCGGCGGGTCGTTTCGCGACGCGGAAAGCATACTTGACAAAGTTTTGACTTTTCACTCTGGATTTGGTAAAAAACAAAGCACAATCACACTCAAAGAGATTGAGGAACTGCTCGGAGTTGCCGATTTGAATGCCATTGCGGAATTCGCCGGCCTATTGCAGGAAAAAAAAGCGGCTGGCGCAATCGCCTTTCTGCATAAAAAATTGGGGGAGGGGACAGATCCGCAGGAATTCGCCAAAAACCTGCTCCAGTATCTGCGCCAAACTCTGATTTTAAAAGTCAATCCGGAGCTGGTGAACGCGCTTGAACTTGGGCTCACAAAAGAACAGGAGGACGCAATGAAAACCCTGGCGCAAAAATCTGTCGCAAAAGAACTGCAGGACGCCATAGAGCATTTTGCGAACGCCGAAAACAAAATGAAATACGCCAGCATCATTCAGCTTCCCCTTGAACTCGCGATTTTGAATGTCTGTGGAGTATAACTATTTGCGGGGTCGTCTAATGGTAGGACAGCGGCCTTTGAAGCCGTTTATCATGGTTCGAATCCATGCCCCGCAGCACTTCGATTTTCACTTCGTTCAAATCTCAGTGTCTGCGTTTCCTCGC
>CAYYFJ010000024.1:0-9722 GCA_964471385.1 uncultured Candidatus Saccharibacteria bacterium | reverse complement strand
CCCCACAGGAACCACGGACAGCTGAAACAACTGCGGCTGTTCTTTGAATTTCGCAGTCACGTTTTTTGCCGCATCAATATATACAAGGCAAGTATGCTGAACAGTACTGATACATCCTCCTGACCATTCCATAAATGTAAAAGAATCGGCTGGTACTGCTTTTAAAAAAACAGAGCTTCCATAAATATATCCTCTGCTGCACGCCATTTGTCCTGTTGTTTCGCTTGTGCCGCATAAAATTTCTTTATCTTCGCTTACCACAGATCCCTGTCCTTCAATTCGGACCTGTAGAGGGTATGCGCTTTGAAGAGGAGGATATACAAACGTTGCTGTAACCGATTTACTAGAATCGGTTATAAGAGTGCAGGTATTATTTTTTATTATTGAACAATTACCAGACCACCGAGAAAATACCGCAGTTGACCCTAAACGAGGAACAGCAGTTAAAGTCACGGTTCTTCCAATTGGAAACTCCTTGACACACACAGATCCTGTCGGCTGGATAGATCCGCAATCTATGCCTGGCGGATTACTCGTCACAACCCCAATCCCGTCAAGAGTAACTGAAAGTGGAAACAAAATTTTAGCTGGATCAAGAGAAAAATGCGCTGTCACTGCTTTTGCAGAATCCATAAACACAAGACAAAAATTCTGCACAATAGATTCGCATGGCCCGGTCCATCCTGCAAAAAATGAAGAAGCGCTCGCGGGAACCGCTTTTAAGAAAACAGAGGATTTTGGAGTATATGACGCTACGCACTGAGCCCCGCAGGCAATGGCATTATCTTCACTCACAACGGTTCCGCTTCCATCTCCGGTTTTATTAATCTGTAACGCATAGTTCGCGACATCTTCGGCATACGCTAAAGAAGATATTTTGAGTAATAATCGTTGAAATAAAGTTTTTACAAGGGAAATGATGGACACGGATTCTGCCTTCACCCGTTTAGGTCCGTCCATAAACACAAGGCACGTATTTTCCACGGTAGAAATACAGTCGTCGCCCGACCATGACCGGAAATTTGCTCTTGGTGTTGCCACAAGCTGAACGCCTACTTTGCTGGGAAATTCTTTTGAGCAGGTTGTGCCGCATGAAATGCCTTGATGGGGAGATTCGCTGGTAATAATAAGATTTTCTGATTTTTCCACTTGCAGAGTATGAAAAACAGCGAGCGACTCTTCAGGATCTCCAAATGAAGAAAAATCAGCGGTGACACTTCTATCTCTATCCATTTGTAAAGTGCACTTTGACCCTTGTCTGCTGTCATATCCTTCTGTACAGCGCCCGAACTGAAATACATTGGAAGAAAGGGTAATAATAATTTTTGACCCTTGCGGGATCAATGGATATTGTGCTTCGTAATGAGACTGTGTGGCAATAATATCCTGCGTTGCGGCATTGCGAACAGTCACAGTGCCTTCACTCAATTTGAGATTTTTGACGGTAAGACTTACGTACTTTACGCCTCCAGAAGACTGCTGGGTGTCCGGCGGCACAAATGACGCTTTTATGGTTTTTGCCTTATCCATAAACACAAGGCACGTATTTTCCACGGTAGAAATACAGTCGTCGCCCGACCATGACCGGAAATTTGCTCTTGGTGTTGCCACAAGCTGAACGCCTACTTTGCTGGGAAATTCTTTTGAGCAGGTTGTGCCGCATGAAATGCCTTGATGGGGAGATTCGCTGACCACCGTGCCTGCGCCATCTTTAGTCACTGTAAGAGCAAAAGAAGGTGTCTGTGCTTGTATGCCCGATGAAGAAACAGAAGAAGTTGGGATAGAAGGCGCTGAAACTTCGAAAAATGTCGCCTTGATTTTTTTCAATCCGTCCATAAACACAAGGCACGTATTTTCCACGGTAGAAATACAGTCGTCGCCCGACCATGACCGGAAATTTGCTCTTGGTGTTGCCACAAGCTGAACGCCTACTTTGCTGGGAAATTCTTTTGAGCAGGTTGTGCCGCATGAAATGCCTTGATGGGGAGATTCGCTGGCCACCGTGCCTGCGCCATCTTTAGTCACTGTAAGAGCAAAAGAAGGTGTCTGTGTTTGTATGCCCGATGAAGAAACAGAAGAAGTTGGGATAGAAGGCGCTGGACTTTGAAAAGAAGAGCCGTCCGCCAGACTGGGTGGTAAACCTGCCAAAGAAGGAGGAATAACTGTAGGAGTAGCTGGTTTTGCAGAACAGACTGTTTTATCAAGAGGAATTGCGCTTATGTCACTGCCATTACGAAGGTAATAGGTATAGGAAGTGTTAGCCTGGAGGCCAGAATCAATAATATCGCGCGTATCTCCTCCTCCTGACAATCCGCCGGAAATCAGCACGCCTTCTCTAAACAAAGAAACGTTCTGCCCGTTTATATGCCAGTAATACAGTTTTACGGAATTCGCAGTGGATTCATTGCCGCACACAATGCTTCCGGCGGCAGGAGCCGGTTGATATGCGTTTTGGCATGCGAGAGGAGCATCAAAACATCTTCCTCCTGTATTGCCGGCGCCCCACATCTGATCTACCGCTCCCTTGCACGCGGTGGCGCTCGCGTAGGTGCCGTTTGTTATTCTGCATATGCCTCCGGCATAAAAATAATAGGGTTTTTGAGGTTGCGGCGCGGCAGATTCGGGAGAAATTTGCGGACTGCTAGAAGGCGCGCTGGAACCCGACAAGGTGGCGCATGAAATTCCATCAAGCATGGTGGAAGCGCTGGGATCTGTGCCGTTGCGAAGGGTATATGTATAGGAAGTGCTTGCTTGCAGATTAGAATCAATGAAGTTTTGCAAATCCGTTCCGGGCATAAGGTTTGACGAGAGAAGCGCGTTGTTCCTAAAAAGCGACACATTTCTACCTTTTTGATACCAGTAGGAAAGACTGACTGACGATTGTGTTGTTTTGGAAGAATCGCACAGAATCCTTCCGGCAGTCGCTTCAGACGCAAACGCCGCTCCGCAAAGATACGGGGTTGCAAAACACTGTCCATCGTTGCCCGTGTTCCCTTTTCCCCATACCGCATTGACTGCCCCTTGGCAGGAAGTGCCGTTGGCGTATGTCGCAGTTGTTCTTCTGCATTCTTTATTGAAAATGTCGTAAAAATAGAAATATGTTTGGCCAGACGAGGAGGGCACAGAAGATTGCGCCGGAGCTGGCGGCGCCGCGGGAACTGACGGAGCAACAAGAGCAGATCCGCTTGCAGGCGCTGTCGGAACAGCCGGAGTCGCCGGCGGGTTCGCCAAAGGAGCTTGCTGTTGAGTTGTTTTTGCAAGTATGCTGACGGTAAATGTCCGGGACGCTTCGCGTCCGGCAGTGTTTCCAGAGGGACGATCTGAAACAAAAAACTCAACACTCGCTTCTTTGCCGGCAAAAGTTAAAGGAACCTGCCATGCCGCAGTGCCGCTTTTAGGGTCAATGGAAAACCCGTCTGGCCCCTTGCGCAACGCGAACGTAAGCTCTTGTTTTTCGGGATCTTGCGCGCTTATCTGCTGTACAAACCCGTCTCCCGCATAGACCTGTAATTTTTGATTTTGCGCGGGAACCATAATAACGGGAAGCTGGTCTCCCGATTGGGAAGATCGAAGGCTTTCATCTAACTGCACCGTCACTTCTTTTCTCGTGTTTAATTTGTCAATCACGCATTTGTAGTCTCGCGTGAATCTATCGCATCCCGTCCATCGGAAAGGCAGAGTGGAAAATTTCCCGACAAGAATAATGTTTTGCTGGTTTTCAGGAAACGGAAACTCGCATTCCGATACTCCGGAAAAAGTGGAATAGCTGCAGCTTTTGTCCGTGCCCTCTATTTCAATCGTGCCCGCCCTATAATTTGGATTTGTAATTTTAAGGACGGCTGTTCCCGCGGCAGAAGAAGAAGCATAAAAAAAGACAAGCGCGAATATGGCGGAAACTGCAAAAATAAAAAAATGTTTCATAAAGAAAAGAAAACTGATCTAATGGTTCTTTCTCCATTAGACCAGTTTCTTTGCGCAAGGTCAAATGTCACTTTTGCTGGATGACTTCGTCAATAAGCCCGTACTCTTTTGCCTCGTCGGCTGTAAGATAAAAGTCGCGGTCCGTGTCTTTTTCTATTTTGTCCATGGATTGGCCGGTGTGTTTGACGAGAATCGTGTTGAGCCGCTCGCGGATTTTCACAATTTGCTTTGCGGTAATTTCAATCTCCACCGCCTCTCCGGTTACGCCCCCCGCCACCTGATGGAGCATAATTTGGGAATTGGGAAGCGCGAACCGTTTTCCTTTGGCTCCCGACCCCAACAGCACGGCTCCCATGGAAGCGGCCATGCCCACGCACACGGTTGAAACCGGGCACTTGATAAACTGCATGGTATCGTAAATTGCAAGCCCGGCGGTTACCGATCCCCCAGGACTGTTGATGTACAGCTGAATTTCTTTTTTGGGATCTTTGGACGCCAGAAATAAAAGCTGGGCAATGACAGAATTTGCCACAGTGTCGTTGACCGGAGCTCCGAGAAATATGATGCGCTCTCTTAAAAGGCGCGAATAAATGTCATACGCGCGCTCTCCGTACTGGGACTTTTCAATGACGGTTGGAATGAGGTTCATATATGTGTGGTTAAACTTGCGCTAAACCCTCCAAAAACTGAAGAGTTTTTTGGTTGAGCATTGTATGTTCAGTATAAGATTTCATTTTCTCAAGGTCAAACTCTTTTTGCGCGGTGTCCATATTGGGATAGCGCTTCAATAAGGCGTTCACTTCCTGTTCAACCTCCTCTTTGGAAACCGCGATGGCTTCTTTTTTTGCGATTTCCCTCAAGACAAAAAATCCTTTGACGCGCTTTTCAGCGTCAGGGCCGAACGAATGCAAAAGCTGGTCTTCCGTCTTGCCTAATTTTTTCAGGTATTCTTCAAAAGAAACATTCAATGCCGAGCGCGCGCTCTGCTTTGTCTGGTCAAGCATTGCCCGCTTCTCCCGTTCAATCAGGGCTTCGGGCAGAATTGTGCGCATTGCTTTGACAACCTCGTCTAAAATCTCCTGCGAAAGCCGCTGGGTTTCATTTGCTTCTTTTTCCGCCATCATGCCTTCCCGTATGGCGTTTTTCAACGCGGCAATATTTTCAAAACGCCCCAAAGATTTTGCAAATTCGTCTGAAAGTTCAGGCGCTTCCTTGCCCTCTTCTTTTCTGCTCTGCCTGAGATGTTCCAACGCGGTCTCCACTTCTTTGTCTGACACCTCTGCTTTTTTTCTTTTGGCGCGGGCCGCGATGCTTTTATAATCGGGAAGCTCAATTGACGGCAGAACGTCAACGGCCATGCGCAACTCAAACGGATTGCCCTTTGCCAGCTTGCGCACATGCACTTCAGGATCTCCTACAATATCAAGGCGCTCTTTTTGCATAATCTCCTGAAACGCGCGGTTCAGGCCGAGGCGCGCCGCTTCTTCAATGACAGAACTTGGATTTATTTTTTGAGAGACAATCTCTTTGGGAGCGTGCCCGGGACGAAACCCCTCCACTGTCACTTGGCGGGAAAGCAAAGACAGCGCCTCGTCTTCAAGCTGGGCGAATTCCTCTGCTGAATATGTGATGTCAAACTGAACCTGCGATTTTGGCAACTCCTTCTTTATATACTCCATACTGAATACTCAATACTGCATACTATTCGGTTGGTTTCTCGGCGCTGGTTTCTTTCTCCGGCTTCTCATCAGTCTGCGTTTCGGTTTCCTCCATGGTCACTTCCTTGCCGTCCGGAGTGCGAACGTCAATTTTCCAGCCTGTCAGCTTTGCCGCGAGCCGCACATTCTGCCCGTCCCGCCCTATGGCAAGCGAAAGCTGGTCCTCTGGCACAATGGCGATGGCTTTGTTTCTCTGGTCTATTTCAGCTGACAGCGCTTTCGCGGGTGAAAGCGCGTTTGCCACATATTTTTCCTGATCGTCTGACCACTCAATAATGTCAATCTTTTCTCCTCCGAGTTCGTTGATGACCGCAGACACCCTTGTGCCCCGCTGTCCCACCATGGATCCTACAGGATCCACCCCTTCCGCGTTTGATGAGACCGCAACTTTGGAACGGGATCCCGGCTCTCTCGCGATTCCCTTGATTTCCACCGCTCCCGTCGTCATCTCCGGCACCTCCAGTTCAAATAATTTTGAAATGAATTTTGGATACGCTCTTGAAAGAAGAATCACCGGCCCCTTGGGATTGTTGTCCACCGCAAGCACGAAAAACTTCAGGCGCTGGCCCGGCTTGTAAAACTCGCCCGGCACTTGCTCTTCTTTGGGAAACATTCCAAGCGTTTTTCCAAGGTCAACAAACACGACCCTTCCTTCAACGCGCTGGACAATGCCTGAAATCAGCTCTCCTTCCTTGGATTTGAACTCATTCATAATAGCGTCGCGCTCCGCCTCTTTGATTTTTTGCAAAATGACCTGCTTTGCGGTCTGCGCCGCAATGCGCCCAAAATCGGTCAAAGACTCTAAGGGCAGGGAGACAGTTCCGCCAAGCTCCGCGCCAGGATCCAGTTGTTTTGCTTCTTCAACCATGATGTGGCGCTCGGGATTGAAGCGCACTTTTTTGTTTTCCGCGCTCAATTCCTCATCATCTGCCATGTGGCGCACGCCCTCGGCTTGCTCCTCCTCCCGTTTTGTCTGCAGGGCCTGCAGTTCTTCTTCCGAGTAAATCATGCTCTCGTCTACCACAAGCTTTTCCTGCCAAAAATCAATGCTCCCTTTTTTCGGGTCAATTTTTGCTTTGATAACCTGTCCTTTCTTGCCGTATTCTTTTTTGTACGCCGCCGCTATGGCCTGTTCAATAGTCTCCAGCACGCGCACTTTTGGCAGGCCTTTTTCTTCCGCAATCTGATCTATGGTGATGAAAAAATTTTTAAGATCAATCATATTGATAGAATGTGTTGTTTAGAAAACAATGCCCGTTTGCACGGACATCATTCATGGTGATATGGTATCCCATTCCTTTTTTTGTGTCAAATCATGACATTCTGAAAATGGCGGACTTTTGCTTTTTTCGCCGCAGAATCAACGACAATCGCAAGAACGTCAATCTGCATCTCCGTGTCATCAAAAGAAAGACGATGGTTCAACAGCCATCGCTCCGCGCCCTTCAGAATATGCTTCTGTTTTTGGAAATTGACCCTGTCTTCGGGGGCAATCGCCATTGTTGCAAAATCGCCAAACGAAGTTTTCACTTCAACAAACACAATGCACGCGCCTTTTTTCGCGACAATATCTATTTCGCTGTCCGCAGGCCCTCCCGTTTGGCGATACAGCACGTTCCTGTCTAAAATTTTGTATCCTTTCTTTTTCAAATACCGCACCGCAATTTCTTCCCCGATTCTTCCTTTTGTTTTTGTATTGATCACAATCTTTATGGCTCTACCACAGACTGTATACTCTATACGGCATACTGCATACTACATACTGCTTCGTCCTTTTTTGAGGGCGGCCGCAAACCAGACAAGCTCGTCAAGCATCTTTTTTACTTTTTCCTTGTACGATTCGTCTTTGATGCCGCCCTGCTCGTCAAACAGATTGTTCACTTGGGAGAAATACACCGCCTCGCGTATTGGCGCCATGTGAAATTCTACGGATATTGTTTTGAGCTGTTCAACCGCTCTCGCCCCTCCCATGGGTCCAATGGAAACCCCGCAGAACGCGATTGGTTTCCTCGCGAACTCGTCATAAAAAGAATCAAGGAACAGCTTCAGCTCCCCCGGACACCCGTGGTTATATTCCGGACTCACCACAATGTATCCGTCAGCTCGCGAAAGTTTTTCTCCAGCTTCTTTCGCACGCGGCATGTCGCGACCGGTCGCGCCAATGAGATGGTCTTTCACATCAATCAATTCGGTTTCAATGCCGCACTCCTTCACTTGCTCCAGCACAAAACCCGCAACGCGCTCCGATCGCCTCCCTTCCCTCGCCGTTCCTAATATAATTGGAATATACATATATATGCTCTGCAACGCGCATTATACACAAAATATGCGCCGTGATACAATGTCCGCATGTCAGACGACACTGCCGCACTTCGTTCAGACATGCTCCGCGCAATAAGGGACGAGGTGCTCAATTTCACCGCCTCCCCGCTGTACGCGGAACGGACGCAACACGGCGTATTCCCTGTGATTGGAGAAGGAAATCATTTTGCTTCCATTTTGTTTGTGGGCGAGGCGCCCGGACGAAACGAGGCCGCCACGGGCAGGCCGTTTTGCGGGGCCGCGGGCCGCGTGCTCGACGAACTGCTTTTGAGCGCCGGCATCAAGCGCGCGGAGGTGTATATCACCAACATTGTGAAAGACCGCCCCCCGCTCAACCGCGACCCCTCGCCCGAGGAGGTCTTGCTCTACGCCCCGTTTCTTGACCGCCAGATTGACATCATCAGGCCGCGCGTCATCGGGACGCTCGGGCGCATCTCAATGGAGTACATCATGAGGCGGTTTGACCTTGCGGACTCGTTTGACGTCATCAGCAAAATCCACGGACGGGTGTTTGAAACGACGGCCTCGCACGGGCCCCTGACGGTTGTTCCGCTTTTTCATCCCGCCGCCGCGATCTATGATCAAAGAAAAAAAGAGACGCTCATCGCCGATATGAAAATCCTCGCCGCGCTCGCAAAAAAATCTTCTCTTTAGCGAGGCGGATTCCTCTGTAAATAAACTTTGGTGGTCATTATACCAAAAAGTTCGGATTTCATTAAAAAACACACTGATATATTTCTTGTCAAAACTACGCAGGTCAATCCACTCTTCTCACGGCTGTCGATGTTTCACTGTCAGTGTCAGTGAAATAGTACTATTCCTAAAAGGCGCTCTCTACGTCTTTGATCTCTCGTTCCACCAATTTCAACCGACACAACGCCCGCACGATAGGACCATCGGATCCATCACCTTCCTTGGTCGACAACGCATCGCAGATTTCGTTGCGATATCGAGTACCCGCCTCTTGAGCTTCGAGAAGTCTCATTCCTAGAATTCTTTCAAATCGTGTCGTGTCGATTGCATAGTTGAGCCTCGCTTCTTTGTATTCCGGACTCTGCGATAGTTCTCGAGACCAAGGCATTTGCGAAAACTTTTCATACATCTCTTCGGCCGGTGAGTATGACAACTCTGCGAGCGGCCTAGCTCTTTCGTAAAGCGCGTCAAGGACTCTCAATCTATTGCTTAACAGATCATTGAGACATTCGCCAAGTGTCATCTGATTTCTTGCTGTTTCAAGGCACATCTCCATAGTATCTGTTGTTTTTTCATCTACTACCGATTTTGGAAGTTCTTCTGTGCCGAATTCTTTGATTTGTTCTTCGGTTAAAGAGGAACGAGAGGCAAAATTCTCCAAGAGAGCATATCGCATCCCCGTATAAAAAGACGCGACAAACCCAGCGCCGACAAGCGGAATGAGGATAAAAAGCAACGCATGCGATCTTATTTTATAAGCTATTTCCGTAAACATAATCGGACCCTTTTAGTTTCACACTTTCAGTATATCATATTGATTTAGAAAGTGACTCAACATCTGATTGCATTTTTGCGCCAAGATTTCATAATCTGCGGAAGCGTCGCAAATGTCGTACATGCTCCGGCAATCAATCCAAGAATCATGATCATGGTTTCCCTTTCTCCATTGAAGCTTTCTTTTACTCAAAACTCAAACTTTTTCCTTGCCGGAGATGATGTGCTCAACATACTCTCGCCAAACCTTTTGGTGAATTATCACCATAAGATAAAGGTGTCGGATGAAGGGGT
>CAYYFJ010000023.1:0-9972 GCA_964471385.1 uncultured Candidatus Saccharibacteria bacterium | reverse complement strand
CAGACAATTTCTTGCACGGGGCTGATTGGATATCGCGGGGTCGTACCCCGTAATGTATCGCGGGGTCGTACCCCGTAATGATATTGTTTAGTTTCCTTTTTTTGTGCTATAGTGCAGTAATATTTCAAAACACCAGGGCATGCTGAAAGACAATCTGAAAACTGTTTCCGTTTCGTTTCTTGCGCTTGCGGTTCTTGCGAGCTTTGCCGCGGGTTTTTATTTCGGCAAGCTTCAGACAGTCCCGATTCCCATAGAGGGAGCGCGCAATCTTGAAGCGGGAAAGCCGGAGGCAGTTGATTTTTCGCTGTTTTGGGACGCGTGGAACAAGCTGGCGGAAAAGTACGCGGACGCGGGCAAGTTAGATTACAAAAAAATGGTGTATGGGGCGATTTCGGGCATGACGGCAAGCCTGAAAGACCCTTATACCGTGTTTATGGACCCCGCTGACACGAAGCGGTTTCTGGAAGACGTGTCAGGGTCTTTTGAAGGGGTTGGCATGGAGGTTGGCATCAAAAACGAGGAGCTAAAAGTGATAGCGCCGCTTGACGGCACCCCGGCCCAGCTTGCGGGGGTCAGGGCGGGGGACACGATAGTAAAGATAGACGGCCAGTCAACCCGCAGTATGAGCGTGGAGCAGGCAGTGTCTCTCATTCGGGGCAGGAAAGGCACAGCCGTAACGCTTTCTCTGTTCCGCGAGGGATGGAAAGACGAGAAGGATTTTGCCATTACGAGAACTGTCATTACAATTCCCGCGCTCAAATGGGAGCTGAAAGACAAAGATATCGCGTACGTAAAGCTGTACCATTTTTCCGAGAACGCAGGGGACGAGTTTCGCAGAGCCGCGGCGCAGATTATCGGGTCTCAAGCAAAGCGCATTGTGCTTGACCTTCGCAACAACCCGGGAGGGTATCTGGAAGTGGCGCAGGACATCGCGGGCTGGTTTGTGAAGAAGGGAGACACCGTGGTGATTCAGGACCCCGGAGCGCAGGGAGAGAAAAAGATATTTGCTTCTGAAGGCAGTGCGGCTTTGCGCTCGTATCCGGTTGTCGTGTTAATTAATGAAGGGTCGGCGTCAGCGTCTGAAATTTTGGCTGGCGCTTTGCGAGACAATCTTGGCATTGCGCTTGTGGGCAAAAAATCGTTTGGCAAAGGGTCCGTGCAGGAGCTTGAGAAACTGCGCGACCAGTCCTCGCTGAAAATCACGGTTGCGCACTGGCTCACTCCCAAAGGTGACATGATCGCGGAGAAGGGTCTGGAGCCGGATGTGAAAATTGACATGACGGACGAGGATTACAGCCAAGGGAAAGATCCCCAGCTTGACAAGGCTATTGAAGCAGTCAGGGGATTATGAAATAATGGCATCTGAAAAGAGCGCGTGAAGCCTTTGTATTGTGCCAAAACATGAAAGTCATTTTATTGCAGGACGTAAAAAACATAGGAAAAAAGTTTGAAGTGAAAGAAGTCGCTGACGGATACGCGAGAAACTTTTTATTCGCCAAAAAATTGGCCCAGCCCGCAACTGAAGAAGCGATGCAGTGGCTTGAGATCCAAAAAGAAATTCTTGCTCAAAAAGCGGAAACCGAATTGAAGAACATACAGGATGTGGCTTCGCAGTTGGACGACCTTGAGGTGACAATAGCAGTGAAGATAGGGGACGAAGGGCAATTATTTGAGTCTGTCGGCGCGCAAAAAATCGCGGAACGCCTCAAGGAAATGGGGTTTGACATGAAAAAAAATCAGGTAAAGCTGGAAGAGCCCATCAAAGAACTCGGAGAGTTTCAGGTAAAGCTTTCCCTTGACCATAATCTGGAAGCTGAAATCCGCGTGATTGTTACGGAAAAATCGTAAATTGTTACCCGTTACTTGCTATTATGATGCCCAAATTCATTTTTGTGGTTGGCGGAGTCATGTCCGGAGTAGGAAAAGGCGTTGCCACCGCGTCTCTTGGAGCCCTTCTGAAAAGCAAGGGCTTTCGCGTGAGCGCGCTGAAAATTGATCCGTACATTAACGTGGATGCGGGCACCATGAATCCCGTGGAGCACGGGGAGGTGTTTGTCACAGACGACGGGACCGAGTGCGATCAGGATCTCGGACATTACGAACGGTTCGTGAACCAAAGCCTCAGCAAGGAGAACTACATGACGACCGGAAGCGTGTATCTTTCCGTGATTACAAGAGAGCGCAACCTTGAATACAAGGGAAAGTGCGTGGAAGTTGTGCCCCATATCCCGGAGGAGGTCATCTGGAGAATCAAGCGGGCGCAAAAGAAAGACAAGGCGGACATTGTGCTGGTGGAAATCGGCGGCACGGTGGGGGAGTACCAGAACCTTTTGTTTTTGGAGGCGGGGCGCATGATGAAGCTTCAGCATCCCAAAGACGTGCTGTTTATTTTAATTACGTATCTGCCAGTGCCCCATACCTTGGGCGAAATGAAAACCAAGCCCACGCAGAATGCGGCGCGGACCCTGAACGCGGCAGGCATTCAGCCGGATTTGATTGTTGCGCGCGGAGAACAGCCGCTTGACGAGCCGAGAAAACGGAAGATTTCCATATTCTGCGGCGTGAATCCGGATGATGTGATCTCGTCCCCGGACGTTGATTCCATTTACGAGGTTCCGGTTATTTTTGAAGCGGAGGATTTGGACAGCCGCATTATGAAAAAATTCGGCATGCGCCCCCGCACGCGCGATCTGCACTCGTGGAAGGAGCTTATGCGCTCCATAAAAGATGTGGAAAAAGAAGTCAGCATCGCAATCGTGGGAAAATATTTTGACACGGGAGATTTTACGCTGGCAGATTCGTACATTTCCGTGATTGAGGCAATCAAGCATGCTTCGTGGAACGCAGGGTTTCGCCCGAAGATTTCGTGGCTGTCTTCTGAAAAATATGAAAAAGATCCGTCCGCTGTTGAAGAACTGAAGGAATACGGGGGCGTGATCGTGCCGGGCGGTTTTGGGAGCAGGGGAGTGGAGGGGAAAATAAAAGCGATTGAGTATTGCCGCACCCGCAAGATTCCGTATTTTGGCTTGTGTTTTGGCCTCCAGCTTGCCGCCATTGAATTTGCGAGAAATGTGTGCGGATTGAAAAACGCGGTTTCCACGGAACTGCTTGACCTGCACAATAGCAAAGACATTGACCCTGTGATTGATGTGATGAGCGAGCAGAAAGCCCTTCTCAAAGAAAAACATTACGGGGGCACCATGCGTTTGGGTGCGTATGCGTGCCACATTGCCGAGGGCACCATTGCCAGCAGAGCATACGGAACTTCTGAAATTTCAGAGCGCCACCGCCACCGGTATGAATTCAACAACGCGTATCGCGATATTCTCGTGAAGCACGGACTTGTCATTGCGGGCACGAATACGGAGCGCGACCTCGTGGAAATCATTGAATTAAAAAACCACCCATTTTTTGTGGGGGTTCAGTTTCATCCCGAGCTCAAATCGCGCCCGTTAGACCCGCATCCTTTGTTTAAAGAATTTGTGCGGGCGGCTTCCGTTCAGACCCGATAATTATTTCCTCTGGCAGAATACTCCGCGGCTCTGCCGCGAGGTATTCTATTTTCTTTTCAGCAGAATACTCCGCGGCTCTGCCGCGGGGATTTCTATTGTGCGTCAACGTTCACTTTTTTTGCGGTTCTGCGCGATCCGTCAAAACTGGTTTTTCTCACGGTGGAAAAGCGCACAACCCCGTTCTTGAGCGCAAAGAGCGTGTAGTCGCTTCCCACGCCAATGTTTTTTCCGGGCAGTATCTTTGTTCCGCGCTGGCGAACCAAAACCTGGCCCGCCTTTGCGGTCTGTCCGTCAAACAGTTTTACCCCGAGGTATTGCGGTTTTGAGTCTCGTCCCAGTTTGGATGTGCCTGATGCCTTGGTTGTGGACATAATCTATTGTATGCTTTAAAATATCCCAATGCAGAAATGGTATCAAAAATCATGCGGCTTGTCAAAAATGTATGATCACGAAAGTTATACGCATTCTTATTCTTTCTGACTTTGCTTTGCAGGCAGGCTGGGGGCTTGTGGGGCCGATTTTCGGCGTGTTTATCGTGGAAAACATTCCGGGAGGAAACCTTGCGGTGGTCGGGCTCATCGCGGCAACCTATTGGATTACCCAGTCTGTTGTCCAGCTCTTTGCCGCGAATTTTCTGGACAGAACCCCGGGTGAAAAAGACGACTTTGCGTTTTTAATGACAGGCATGGTTGTTGCTAATCTTGTGCCGCTGGGATATGTGTTTGCGGATACACTATGGCACATTATCTTGCTTGAGTTTGTGCGCGGGCTTGCTATGGCGTGCGTGATTCCGGGCTGGTACGCGATTTTTACGCGCCATTTGCCCAAAGGCCGCGAGGCGTTTACGTGGAGCTTGGACAGCACCGGAGTTGGCATTGCGGCAGGGTTTTCCGCGCTGTTTGGCGGGGTGGTCGCGATGTTCCTCGGGTTTCAATTGGCGTTTGTTTTGGTGAGCTTTTTTGGCCTGATTTCCACCGCGATTCTCTGGGCTATCCGCGGTTCTTTGTATTCCAAAGACAAAACCGAAGCGTATATGCCTCCCAAAGAAAAGATCATGCCCCCTGTCACATGAAGATTATTTGTTCTCATCGTTTGATACGATATGCGATAGCTTTTGTCCTTTTTCTTGCATTTGCCGGAGGAACGTTTTTTGTTTTCCGGCAATTTTTTTCGTCTGCCTTCCAATCGGCATACGGCACTGGTTCGCTGTTCTCGCTTTTGGAGAATGCAAACGATCATCGGCGCATAGAAACGCTCACGGTTCTCAAGGAACAATTTCTACAAGAGAAAAAAGATTTTCTGGAAATCAATCTTTCCGCAATGCGGGTTCGCGTGTGGAGAGAGGGGAGTTTAAAAAAAGAGGTTCCCATTGCGCTTGCGGGCGATCCGCAAGGCTGGGGAGGAACCGCGGCCGGATTGTATAGCGTGCGTTCAAAGCAGGAGGTGAAATATTCCTCCATAGCCAATGTCTATATGCCATGGGCTGTGCATTTTTACGGCAAGTATTTTATTCACGGGGAGCCCTATTTGGCGAACGGAGAAAAACGCGAGACAGATGTCACGGGCGGATGCATTCAGCTTTTGAACGAAGACGCGGAGGCCATTTTCAAAGAGGCGGAACAAGGAATGCCGGTTCTCATGATTGACAAAGAAAACGACGGCGCGGAATTTCCAAGGCGCAACGTGACCAAGTTTCCAAATGTTTCAGCCGTTTCGTATCTTGTGGCCGATCTTGATTCGGGGTATGTGTTTGCGGAAAGAAACGCGGAGATGCCCCGCCCCATAGCATCGCTTACAAAACTTATGGAAACGCTGGTTGTTTCGGAAAACACGGACTTGCGCAGCGCCATTACGGCACAGCCCTACATGCTGGAGCCTTACGGCTCCACCCAAGGGCTCACCGCGGGAAAACGCTTCCGCATTGTGGAGCTTATGGTGCCCGCTCTCACAGAATCTTCAAATGATGCGGCGCAGGTATTGAGTTATTTTCTTGGAAACAGCACGACGCTTGCCCTTATGAACCAAAAAGCAAAAGCGATTCAAATGGCAGACACTATTTTTGTTGACGCGCACGGTTTCAGCGAACACAATGTTTCCACCGCGGAAGACCTGTTTCGTCTTGCCCGTGTCATTGCGAATACACGGCCGACCATTTTAGATATGAGCGCCAACAAAGAAGTGCGTTCGTTTGGCAATGTGTCGTTCCAGAACCTTGCCAACAAAAACATTTTTACGGATGATCCTGCGTTTATCGGAGGCAAGACCGGATTTATCAAAGCGTCCAATTACAACGGAGTGTTTATGTTCCGATTGCGAGGGCAAAGCGGCGAGGAGCGCAATGTGGCGATTATAGAACTTGGCGCCGAAAGCTGGCTGGAAGGGGACCACAGCCTGAAGCGCGACACTGAGCTTATACTGCACTGGCTCAAAGAAAACTTTTTTCTGTAGATTTTTTCTGCGGGTTTCTTGTTTTGCGGGGTCAGGCCCCATCAGCGAGACTACCCCCGCGTGTAATCAATAAAAAAGCTCCTGTACCCGTGCAGGAGCTTTGCCTATGGTATTTCTATATATCCCTTACTGACATTTCGCAGGGGAGTGTAAACTCCTCTGACTTTTCTTCCGTCGGCAAGAGACCCCCTAAAACTCCATATCCCGCCATACCAAACGGGACAGAAGGTGATGATGATTTGGACAAACGCAGTTTTGGTTATCACCTTGTAAATTTTGTCCAGCGTGGAAATCTCAAATGTTACTGTAACGGGTTTTTGAAAGGGATCCCGTCCCAGCGAGATTGCCTCCGCGATTTTTTCTACCAACTCTTGCCACTCCCCATTAGGAGGGCCGTTTTCAATCTTTATTCTCGGACGCATAATACATGGTCGCTCCTTTCGTTGCGGCGATGATTGTGGAGTGTTGTTGAAAGGACTGTTTTTATCGTACCATAGTTTTGCCTATGCATATGAGGTTTCTCAGATGAATTGGTGCAAGGGGAAAAAAGAGCCCCCTTATTATTGGGAGCTTGTTATGCGGGACCCTTGCCCCAGAGATTAATATATCCCTTTGTTTTGTCATTTCTTCTGGGGTCATAAAATCCATATCCTGTTTCAACGCCGTCCGCATCCCATACCACAAAACGGTTGTAGGTCTGTACGGCGATGAAAGTCCTTATAGTTCCCTCTTTTGTCCATTGATTTATGAATTCACTCGGACCTTCAACTTGAAATCGTACTTTATATAGCCGCGGCGTCCTGCAGACTGGGGACATTTTTCCCCACCTTTCAACAGAGGGGCCCATGACGATTTCAAAACCGACCATCTTAACCACCCCTTTCTTTTGGAGTTTTGTGCTGTCTTTATCATACACATTCTTTCTGAAAAAGATACAATAGAACAATGCAAAAGATTTCTTCGCGTTTGCGTTTTTTCTTGATTGCCGGCCTGCTTGCCGCGGCGTTTTTCGTGTCAGGCGGAGCGCGCACAATTCAGGAGCGCATCCCTCTTACGCAATCAAAAAGCCAGAATACGGTTCGGTACGTGTTTGACGGCGACACTGTTGAGCTGGGCAACGGCGAACGAGTACGGCTGTTGGGCATGAATACGCCCGAACGCGGACAGTCGTATTCCAATGAAGCAAAAGAAATTTTGCGCGAACTTGTGCGCGGCAAAGAAGTTTTGCTGGAAAATGATGTGACTGACAGGGACATACATGGAAGATTATTGAGGTACGTATGGGTCGGCGACACACTGCTTAATCTTGAAATGGTGCAACGCGGATACGCGAATTCATATACAGTGCCTCCTGACGTGAAATATCAAAAAGAAATTCTGCAGGCGGAACGCGAAGCGCGAGAGTCGCGGCAGGGATTGTGGGCGATTTCTCCGTTTGCAGAATCAATAGCTGTAACAGAACTGCGCGCGGACGCTCAAGGAAACGACAATAAAAATCTCAACGGCGAATATGTGGTTCTGAAAAATAGCGGAGACAAGCCGATTGATTTGAAAAACTGGACATTGAAAAACGAAGGAACGCAAATTTTTACATTTCCCCGCGGCACGCTGTATCCTCATACGGCTGTAACGCTCTATTCGGGCGCGGGCGCGAACGGCAAAGGCAAACTCTTTTGGAACAGAATGGAAAAGAAGTATCCCGTGTGGAACAACAAAGGCGGAACTTTGTATCTGCGCGACTCCGCCGGACTGCTCGTGCTTGAATACCGTTATTGACATCATTACCAGATTAACGAATTGCGGATTAACGAATTATGTCAGATGCTTCCTGTCAGTCTTTAATTTGTTCGGCGAGTATCTGCGTTTTTGTCCACTATGTCTGCGGTCGCTGTACGACAACAATAGCATTGACTTTTTCTGTAAACTGGTATGATAAGGGCAGAACATTCAAATTTGGTCTATAAGGGAGGTTGCCGCGGATGACACGCAGGGGATTCTTTGGTTTTTTGTTTGTCTTGTTTCTGTTTTTGACCGGATGCGGCAAAAAAGAGACTACGCCGCGCCTTGCTGAAAAACCACCCGTTGCGCCTTCGCCGGCTCCTCAGCTACCGCCTCCAGAACCGAAATTCGCAAAAATTCCGGAGTTTAAAAAATCAGTACCACAATCAGCGCCGCAATCATCTCCTTCTTCAAAACAAACCATTCCTTCTGCTCAAAAAGCCGCGGAATCTAAAGTAGCAGATGTCTTTCTACAAGGTGATGTTGCTGTGATCAACCATCAGGTCAACGCCGCAATTCCGCTTCTCTGGGAAACTGCCAATGGCAAAAAAGATGAGGTCGTTATCGGTTTTTCAGATGAACAATGGAATCCACGAACGATTGCAATGAGTATGAAAAGCAATCCTAGAACTCCGGAAACTCATTTGTTGATGGTTAATGATGCCGGACAGGCAGTCAGAGGTACTGCGACTTTGAACGGAATCTCTTTTTTTAATCGTGATGGAACACCGTTGCTGGATTCCCAACAAAAACCGATCCAATGGAAGATATCACGCACTGAGCTTGAACGTTTGCTAACTACCAAAGAAGGTAGGCAGCGCCTCTTTGCCTTTGCCTTACCTGTTGCCGTTGGCGCTCTTGCTGTCATTGTTGGAGTGGCGATACTAATCCCAATTCTCATTGGGTTAAAGATACTTGTCGCACTTGCTCTTTGGATTGCTCTATTTGTATTAGCTGTTCTTTTGGCAATTCCACTTACGAAAAGGTTATTCAGAAATTTCAGCATTAGCGATGAACAAATACAGAAGTTCCTTGAGGAATCAAAAGCTTTTTCCACTCGCGTTTTCAAGGAAAGCCTTGAGGAGCTGCAAAAGCTTCGGCCGTAAAAAGCACGCGGAGTTTAGTGCGGGGTCTTACCCGCACTTATTTTTTGATATAATACAAACATGTCTACAAACTCTATTCCTTCTATCGGCGCGCATGTGTCAGTGGAGGGCGGCCTGCACAAAGGCATTGAACGCGCGCTTGCCATTGGCGCTGACTGCATGCAGATTTTTGGTTCTTCGCCCCAGCAATGGGCAGTGAGATTTCCCAATGACGATGATGTGAAAAAATTTCACGAACTGAAAAAGAAACACCGTTTCGGGCCAGTGTATCTGCACGCCTCGTACCTTGTCAACCTTGCGAGTTCTGACAGAAAAATATGGCACACGTCCGTGGGCAGTCTTGTTGGCCATTTGAAAATCGCGGAAATAATAGGCGCTGAAGGCCTTATTTTCCACATCGGGGCCGGCAAAGAACAAGAAAGAGGAGAGGCGATTGCAAATGTCAAAAGGGGAGTGGAAAGAGTGCTCGCAGAATTTCAGGGGAAGGCAAAGCTTGTCATGGAAAACTCCGCTTCAAAAAAGAAAATCGGCGCTGACCCGAAAGAAATAGGGGAGCTGTTTTGCCGATTTGATTCAAACAGGGTGAGCGTGTGCGTTGACACCGCTCATGCGTTTGAAGCAGGCGTTATTGAATCGTTTACCGCAGAGAGCGTTCGCGGATTCACAGACTCGCTGGACAAAGAAATCGGATTGAAGCACATTGCCGTCATTCACGCGAACGACTCCCGTACAAAATATAATTCAGGACATGATGTGCACGAGAACATCGGGGAAGGGTATATCGGATTGGAAGGTTTCCAAAATCTCGCAAAAGAAAAACGCCTGCAAGACAAAGTGTGGCTCCTTGAAGTCCCCGGGTTTGGCGGCAAAGGACCCGACAAAGAAAATGTTGACCGCCTTAGACAATGTTTTTTCTAAAAGAGCTTCCTACGGGGTCTGACCCCGTAGGTTGGACCCCGAGATTAGCGTAGGTTGATCTGATTTCGTTTATGCCCTGCTTTCGGAGGGTTTTCTTTTCCTGTGTGCGGTTTTCTGTTAGGGTAGGAGAATGGAGCCGTTAGCTTCAAAAATCAGGCCCAAAACGTTAGACGAGTTTATCGGGCAGAGCCATTTGGCGGGGGAGGGGA
>CAYYFJ010000022.1:8995-10268 GCA_964471385.1 uncultured Candidatus Saccharibacteria bacterium | reverse complement strand
TTGAGGTGCGCGGCGCGAAAAACGCCGCATTTCCCGTTCTTGCCGCAACTCTGCTCACCAAAGAGGATTGCGTGATTGAGAACCTGCCGCTCATTGAAGACGTGCGGCGCATGCTGGAAATTCTGGAAAGCATGGGGGCTGATGTTTCATGGACAGGGGAGCGGAAAGTGAAAATCAACACAAGCAAAGCGAATCCGCAGAACATCAACAGAGAGCTTGTGTGCAAGTTGCGGGGGTCGGTCCTGTTTTTCGGGCCATTGCTCGCGCGTTTCAGAAAGGTGTTTTTGCCCCAGCCCGGGGGATGCGTCATAGGCGCCCGTCCCATAGACACCCATCTTGACGCGTTTTCCCAGTTTGGCGTTTCTATCGCCCCGAAAAAAGAGGGATACCAAATGGAGCTTACAAAAGAGTGGAAAGGGGGAGACATTTTGTTAAACGAGTTTTCTGTTACCGGCACGGCAAATGCCATGCTTTTGGCGGCCGGATTGCCCGCGCTGACTACCATTAAAATAGCAGATCAAGATTATCAGGCGCACGAGCTTGCTTATTGCCTCAATCAAATGGGAGCAAAGACAGAACTCCTTGAGTCTCACATTATTCACGTGCGCGGAGCAAAAACGCTGAAAGGATTCAAACACACGCTCATGTTTGACCCTATTGAAGCTGGCACATTTGTAGTGTTGGGCATAGCGACAAAAAGCTCCCTTACGATAAAAAATGTGGAATACAGTTTTCTGGAGCTGTTTTTCAAAAAACTGAAAGAGTTCGGGGCGCGATTTACCATTCACCGCCAGAAAAAATCTTCTCTGCCTTCTTATCGGAACGTGGTGGATGTTGTTCTTGAGCCGTTTCGCAAACTGGCAATGGATAAAATCCAGAGCTGGATTTATCCCGGCATTCACACAGACCTTCAAAGCGTGCTCGGAGTGCTGGCAACACAGGCCGCAGGATCCACGCTTTTGCACGACCCATTGTTTGAGGGAAGATTGAAATATCTGGAGGAAATCAATAAAATGGGGGCTGAAATTTATTTTGCCGACCCCCATCGCGCTCTTATCAACGGCCCCACCCCTTTATATGGAACAGACCTTGGGCCGCTTGACCTGAGAGGAGGAGCGGCTCTCATTATCGCCGCGCTGTTGGCAAAAGGAAAAAGCGCCGTCAACAACGTGTACCAGATTGACAGGGGATATGAAAAGATAGAAGAACGGCTGAAGAAGGTCGGAGCTAACATCAAAAGAGTATAGTTTCTGAATATCAAATGTCAAAATCC
>CAYYFJ010000022.1:0-8895 GCA_964471385.1 uncultured Candidatus Saccharibacteria bacterium | reverse complement strand
AGGTCGGAGCTAACATCAAAAGAGTATAGTTTCTGAATATCAAATGTCAAAATCCCCGCCTGCGCTCGTCCAACTAGCTACGGCGGGCAGGCAAATGCCAAATGAATGTCAAAGCTCAAAGTTCAAATAAACCGTTTGGCATTTGATATTTGAACTTTGAAATTTAGCATTTGTAGCCATGTTTATTCACAAGATCGGAATTGATTTGGGAACCTGCAACTCGCTTGTGTTCGTGCCAAAGCGGGGCGTTGTGTTGGCTGAACCCTCGGTGGTTGCAGTTTCTTTGGACGAAAACAAGATTCTCGCGGTGGGTGAGGAGGCAAAAGAAATGACAGGCCGCACGCCAGACACCATACGGGTGTACCGGCCCTTGCGCGACGGGGTCATCGCGGACTTTCGGGTAACGCTGGCGATGATCAGGCATTTTCTCCAAAAAATCCTGCCGCGCTACCAATTTTTCAAACCCGAGGTGTTAGTGTCCGTGCCAGCCGGCATCACGTCCACGGAACGCAGAGCCGTGATTGAGGCGACTATAAGCGCGGGCGCGAAAGCCGCGTACATTGCCAAAGAACCCATACTTGCGGCGATCGGGGCTGGCATTCCCATCAATTCTTCTTCCGGACACATGATTGTGAACATCGGAGGAGGAACCAGCGAGGTTGCGGTGATTTCTTTGGGCGGCATTGTGATTGCGACATCCCTGCGGGTGGCTGGAGATAAAATGGATCAGGCGATCTCCAACTACATCAAGAAAAAATACAGCCTTGCGATCGGAGAAAAAACAGCGGAAGAAATCAAAATCAAGATCGGGAGCGCGGTGCAGGATAAAACGGAAATGTCTCTGGAGATACGGGGAAGGGATTTGGTGAACGGCCTGCCAAAAACAATGAAAGTTTCTTCCAATGAAGTATGCGAGGCGATTACAGAACCCCTGCAGGACATCGTACAGGCAATTAAACTGCTTTTGCGCGACACTCCTCCGGAGCTGTCAGCGGACATCATGGACAAGGGAATGATTATTTCGGGCGGGGGAGCGCTTCTGCGCGGCATTGACCAGCTCATCGCCCAGTCCATAGGAGTGCCCTGCTTTATTGCCGACGAACCCTTAACATGCGTGGCAAGGGGAGCGGGAGCCGTGCTTGACAACCTTGAGGTGTACAAAAGGAGTATTATGATGAAACGCTGACCTTAGTATGCAGTATAGAGTATGCAGTATAGAGTATGCAGTATCCTCGATACTAAATACTGAATACTAAATACTGAATACTGTATACTGAATACTAATATGAACAAGGTGAACTGGAACTTTATTGAGCATGCGGCAAGGTCGGGAGGATTGGGGCACGCGTATATTTTTTCCGGAAATGACGATGAAGAAAAAATGCGCGCGGTTCTCATGACAGCTTCCGTCCTTAACTGCGAAAGCGGAGCGCAAGACGGCAAGCCCTGCGGGAATTGCCGCGTATGCAAAGATATTGCGCGAACATCGCATCCCGACCTCATATTTGTGCGCCCCTTAAAAGACGAGGACGGCAAAGAAGCAAAAGAGACAAGCATAGGCCAAATGCGGGAGCTTATTTCGCGCGTCAGTATGGGATCGTGGAGTTCTCCGTACACGGTTGCCGTCATTGAAAAAGCTCACAAAATGAATAGGGAAGCACAGTCGGCGTTTCTGAAACTTCTTGAGGAACCGAAAGGAAACATCGTATTCTTTCTGCTTGCCCCCCATGCCGATCTGTTATTGCCGACCATACGATCCCGCGCCCAGGAACTGCGCTGGAATTCATTTCAAGGACAAAACGAAAAACCGGAAAAAGACGCGATTGCCATGATCCAGACCATTCACACAAACTCTTTGGCGGATCGCTTTCTGCTCGCGAAAAAACTGGCGGATTCCCCGGAGAATATGCCCGCCATTCTTGAAGAATGGGTGCGGGCGGCCCGATATCTCCTTTTGCAGGAGCTCGGGAAAGAAGATGCTCACATTCAGTCTTCTATTTCCTATTTAAAATCGTTTATCCTGCTGTGCGAAGAAATCAAAACAGCGGTTCAGCAAACTTCCGCGACCCCGCGGCTGGGAATGGAATACATGATGTGCGCACTGCCTTGAGAAAATGAAAGAATGAACGAATTGGCAAACATGGAAGAAAATAATCCGTGAATTCGTTCATTCTTTAATCCTTTCATTCATTATTTGATTAGATATGACAAAAGAAATCATACAGTCGGCGCGGACGGAGTTTGGCAAGGCGTTTGATTTTTTCGCAAAGGAGCTTTTGAAACTGCGCACGGGGCAGGCGAATCCCGCAATGGTGGAGGATGTTCCCGTTGAATCGTACGGGACAACAATGCCCCTCAAACAGTTGGCGGGAATTTCATGCCCGGAGCGCCACCAGATTTTGATTCAGCCGTGGGACAGAGGGTCTTTGGAGGCAATTGCGAAAGCCCTGCAAAAAACCAACCTTGGCACGAGCCCTATTGTTGACAAAGACAGCGTCAGAATTACTTTGCCTCCGCTTACAAACGAATTCCGCGTTACAATCGCAAAAATGCTTTCTGAAAAAGCGGAGCAGACGAGGCAGGTCATGCGCAAAGAACGGGATTTGGCATGGGATAAGGCGCAAACTCTGACCAAAGAGGGAAAAATCAGAGAAGACGACAAGTTCCGCGCCAAAGACGAACTCCAGAAACTGATTGACGAATACAATAAAAAGATTGAAGAATTGTCGGAAAAGAAAAAAAGGGAAATAGAGTTATAAAAGATTCAAGTATTTAGTATTCAGTATAGAGTATAGAGTATTCTGTATACTGAATACTAAATACTGCATACTAAATACTTGCTAATGTCTATTGTCATAGCTATCATCAGCCTTATTATGTTGATTGCCCTGCACGAGTTGGGGCATTTTGCGTTTGCCAAACTTTTTGGCGTGCGCGTGGAGGAGTTTGGCATAGGATATCCGCCAAAACTGTTCGGCATAAAAAGAGGGGAGACGGTGTATTCTTTCAACCTTATTCCGTTTGGAGCGTTTGTGCGGCTTACTGAATCTTCAGAAGACAAAAACAATCCGCGCAATTTTCTTTCAAAGCCGCTGTGGCAGAAAGCCCTTATCATCATGGGAGGCATTGCCGCTTTTTGGGCGATAGCGTGGGTCATATTTTCAGCGTTGGCCGGAGCTTCGGGAATTGTTTCCGCAATTCCAGATGACATTGCGAACGGAGTTTCAAACGTTCAGGTGCGGGTGATCGGAGTGCAAAAAGATTCCCCCGCGTTCACTGCAGGAATCAAAGAAGGCGACATTATTACATCAGCCATGACTCCAAAAGACAGCGAACTAAAAGCGATTGGCAAAGTAAAAGAAGTGCAGGAAATCAGCAGAGAATACCGGGAAAAAGAAATTATACTTGTCCTGCAGAGGGACAATCAAGAAATACAGGCAAGGCTTACCCCGCGGCTTAATCCTCCCGCAGGCGAAGGTTCCGTCGGCATCTTATTAACAAGAACAGCGCTCTTCCGTTACGCGTGGTATGAGGCCCCTTGGCAGGGGTTAAAAATGACAGGCCAGCTTACGCGGGGCATTGCAGTCGCTTTGTATGACGTGTTTGCGTCCCTGTTTCAAAAGCAGGGCCTGCCTTCGGGCGTTACATTTCAGGGGCCCGTGGGCATTGCCAACACCCTGCAGGGCACGTTCCAAAGAAGCGTTCCCGAGTTTTTCTCCATGATCGCGATGATTTCCGTGTACCTTGCCATATTCAACGCGCTTCCCATACCCGTGACAGACGGCGGGAAAATGCTTTTGCTTATGATAGAAGGAATACGGAAAAAACCCATAGCTCCCGCGATTGAACAGCGCATGGCAAGCGTCGTGTTCGCCGTATTGATTCTTCTCATGGTTTGGGTCACAATAAGGGATATTGCGGCGCTTTTCTAAATGAAAAATTACAATGAAACAAGACGCATTTCACAAGGAGCATCTCATAAAGAAATCGGAAAATCTTTCCGGATGGTACAATAATATCATCTTGAAAACAAAACTTGGTGATTATGGCCCGGTCAAGGGCACGATGGTTTTTCGCCCTTACGGATATGCCATTTGGGAGCGCATACAACAAGAATTTGATCGGGTGATAAAAGCCGACGGGGTGCAGAATGCGTACTTTCCTTTATTTATTCCCGAACGCCTCCTAAAAAAAGAAAAAGAGCATGTGGAGGGGTTTGCTCCAGAAGTCGCGGTAGTCACGTATGCGGGAGGAAAAGAGCTGAAAGAAAAAATTGTGGTGCGTCCCACATCCGAAACCATCATGTATGAGATGTTCGCAAAATGGATTCAGTCGTGGCGAGATCTCCCCCTGCTCATCAACCAGTGGTCAAACGTGGTGCGGTGGGAACTGCGCACGCATCTGTTTTTGCGCACCAGCGAGTTTCTATGGCAGGAAGGCCACACGGTTCACTCAACAAAGCAGGAAGCGATTCATCAGACGCTGAAATCTCTGAATCATTATATTGATTTATATCGCCTGCGCTACGCGGTCGCCGGCATCGCCGGAAAAAAAAGCGAAACTGAAAAATTCGCCGGGGCTGTCACAACCTATACCTACGAAATGCTGATGCCAGACGGCAAAGCGCTTCAGGGATGCACCTCCCATGACCTTGGCCAAAATTTCGCAAAACCTTTTCATATTGAATTTCTTGACAAAGACGGCACAAAACAAATCCCGTGGCAAACCAGCTGGGGGCTTTCCACAAGAAGCATAGGCGCTTTGGTTATGGCGCATGGAGATGACCATGGCTTGATGATTCCTCCAAGCTTGGCGCCCACGCAGGCGGTGATTGTGCCTATTCTGAAAGACAAGACTCCGTCCGCGGATTTTCAACAAAGAATTGCAAAGATCGCGCAGTCTCTTTCTTCGTTGAGAACGGAAACGGATATGCGCGCGGAGTATTCGGCGGGATGGAAATTCAACGAATGGGAAATGAAAGGGGTTCCCCTGCGCATTGAAATCGGCGAAAGAGAGCTGGAAGCCAATACCGCCACGCTGGTTGCGAGAGATACGGGAGAAAAACGCCAGGTTCCGCTTGCAAATCTTGAAAAAGAAGCAAGAAACACGCTTGAAACGATTCAAAAGAATTTACTTGCGCGCAGTGAAGAATTTTTGAAAACAAACACGCATGAAATTCCCGACTATAAAGAATTTAAGGAAGCGCTCAAAAAAAAGCGGGGATTCCTGCGGGCCTTCTGGTGCGAAAACCCCTCGTGCGAGGCAAGTATAAAAAAAGAGACAAAAGCAACGACGCGCTGTCTGCCGCTTGACGCAAAAGAAGAAAAAGGAGAATGTGTGTATTGCAAAAAACCGGCGGTTCACCGTTGGATATTCGCGCAGGCATACTAATGAAGCAAAGAAGTTTTACCATGGGAATGTTCACTAAATTATTATCGTATTTCGGGAAAGACATCGCCATTGACCTTGGAACCGCAAACTCGCTCGTGTACGTGCGGGGAAGGGGAATCGTGATTCAGGAGCCCTCGGTGGTCGCGGTCAACCAAAAAACAGGGCAGGTGCTTGCCATTGGGCAGGACGCAAAGAAAATGGTTGGCCGCACGCCCTCGCATATTGTGGCGACCCGCCCCTTGGTAAAAGGGGTGATTTCCGATTTTGAGGTGACAGAGCAAATGTTGAGGTATTTTATTGACAAGGTATATCAGAAAAATTTTGTGCTGTCTCCCGGGCCGCGGGTTATTGTGGGAATACCTTTCGGCGTTACCGAGGTTGAGAAAAAAGCGGTGCGGGACGCCACGCTGAACGCGGGAGCGCGAGAAGTGTTTCTCATTGAAGAACCCATGGCATCTGCCATCGGGGCGCGGCTTCAGGTGCAGGAAGCCGGGGGGAATTTTGTCGTTGACATCGGAGGAGGCACCACGGAGGTTGCGGTTATTTCACTGGGGGGCATTGTGTTTGCAAAATCTTTGCGCATAGCCGGGGACCGTCTCAGTGAGGACATCATCCAGTTCGCGCAGGAAGAATACAAGTTGTTGATAGGAGAGCGCACCGCGGAAGCAATCAAGATCGCCATTGGATCTGCGCATCCCCTCAAAGACAAAATGGAATTCCCTTTGAGGGGCAGGAATATTGTAACGGGGCTTCCGGAGGAGATTATCGTGTCCGATGACGACGTCAGGAAAGCAATGGAAAAATCCGTAAGGACGATTGTCAACGAAATCAAGGCGACTGTGGAGGCAACGCCGCCCGAATTATTGGCCGACATTATGAGCAGGGGAATTTATCTGTCTGGCGGAGGAGCATTGCTGAGAAATCTGGACGTGCTTATCACCAAAGAAACAAAAATCCCCACCTCTATTGTGGAAGATCCCCTGACTGCGGTGGTGCGCGGAGCAGGCCTTGTGCTGGAGAACTTGGATGAGCTCCACGATGTGCTGGTGGAGACGGAAAATCTGGAACCCCCTAGATGAAATGTCAAAATATCTTTATTTGTCATTTGACATTGGGATTTCATTTGGCATTTGCCATTTGAACTTTGGCATTTAAAATACATGATTTCAAAAGAACAGGTTCAACATATAGCGAAGCTCGCAAGAATAACATTGAGCGATGAAGAAACTGCCCAATTTCAACAGGAGCTTTCGCATGTGCTTGAATATTTTTCTATGCTGGACAAGGTTGACGTTTCCAGCGTGGAACCGACTGTAGCCGGCGCGAACGCATCGCGGACAGAACGGGAAGATCGCGCCGTTGCCGTAGAGGATGCAACCTACAGAATACTCACAGAAGCGATTCCCGAATCGCAAGACGGGTTTGTGAAGGTGAGGGCTGTATTTCATCATGGAATATAGAATATGGAGCACGCGCCATAAAACAAATGACTATTAAAGAAATTCAACAAGGGCTAAAAGAAAAACAGTTTTCAGCCAAAGAATTGGTTGAAAAATTTCTTGCTGTCATAAGAGAAAAAGAAAAGGAGCTGAACGCGCTGGTTACGGTTACGGAAGAGCGCGCGTTGAGGCAGGCGGAATTGATTGACCGCGCGATTTTGCGGGGGGAAGAACTTTCACCAATGGCAGGGGTTCCTTACACGCTCAAAGACGCGATTCTTGTGCGGGGAGAACGGTGCACCGCTTCCTCGCGCATGCTGGAACCGTATGTCGCATCATATGACGCGACCGTTGCCAAGCGTTTGGATGAAGCCGGCGCTGTGCTTCTCGGCAAAACCAATCTGGATGAATTCGGCATGGGCGCGTCAACTGAAAACTCGGCATTTGGGCCGGTAAAAAATCCGCACGACCCCGCAAAGGTTGCCGGGGGAAGCTCGGGGGGTTCCGCCGCAAGCGTGGCGGCAGGGGAGTGCGTTGTGTCTCTTGGAGAAGACACGGGCGGCTCCATTCGGCTCCCTGCGTCCTTTTGCGGCGTGGTCGGACTGAAACCCACATACGGCGCCGTGCCGCGCCATGGCGTGATCGCGCTTGCGTCTTCGCTTGATCAGGTAGGGCCGTTTGCAAAAACAGTTGAGGATGCAGAAACCGCGTTCCGCGCCATTTCAGGCAGGGACGAACACGACGCCACATCCGCGCAATATGCGTATCAACCTTTTCAGCATGACCCGAAACGATTGCGCATCGGGGTTCCCAAGGAATATTTTTCAGAAGGGCTGGAAACGGCGGTTGAAAAAGTTATCCGCGCTTCCATTCAAACGTTTGAAAGCGAGGGGGCTGATGTTGTTGAAATTAGTTTGCCTCACGCGCCCTACGCCCTGGCGGTTTATTACATCATCAATACTTCCGAGGCGTCTGCGAACCTTGCGCGGTACGACGGCATGCGCTATGGCGCGCGATATTCCCAAGAACATCTGAACAATCTTGTTGAGGTGTATGGCAACAACCGCGGCAGGGGATTGGGCGCTGAAGTAAAACGGCGCATCATGCTGGGAACTTTTGCCCTGTCTGCCGGGTACCACGAAGCATATTATGGCAAGGCGCAAAAAATTCGGACCCTCCTGCGCCAGGATTTTGACAAGGCGTTTGAACAGGTTGACGTGATTATGGGGCCCGTTTCCCCGTTTCTCCCGTTTTCCATTGGAGAAAGAATGCAAGATCCCCTTGCCATGTATTTGGTGGACATGTACGCGGTGCCGGTCAACCTTGCCGGACTTCCCGCAATATCCGTGCCGGCCGGCAAAGCAGGAAATTTGCCCGTTGGACTGCATATGATCGCAAACGCGTTCCGGGAAGATTTGCTGTTCAGCGTCGGCAAAAGCTTTGAACTCCTGCGCCAGCAAGTATATAATATATAGTATGCAGTATTGAGTATGTTTTTTCACTTTTGAATTTTTATTTGTGTTTTAGTTTTTGATATTTGATTTTATGCTCAAGATTATTGACTGGTTTTCTCAAATCAACTCCCCCGCATTTCAGGATTTTCTGTTCCCTTTTAAAATTATTCTTGGAAGCATCGGGATATTTTTTCTCGTCGCAATCATTGTGCTTATACGCAAAACAAGCTGGATTTATTTTGCGTACATCTGGGATTGGAAAGAGTACCTAAGTTTCAAACCGTACGGGGTGGAAAAAATCACTCTTCAGTGGGAAAAAGCGACAGAAAGAATGAAAAGTGAATACAGCGATGATTATAAACTTGCCATTGCCCAAGCGGATCTCATACTCAAAGAGACTCTTGATAAATTGGGGGTGGCAGGGGATAGCGTGATTGAAAAACTGCAAAAAGTTTCTCCGCACATCATTTCCAATACCGATGAACTTATAGAAGTTCAGCAGATAGTGGACAATGTTGTGCATGATCCCGGGTATATGCTCCGCCGCGAGGAGGCGGAACGGGTGATGAAAGTGTTTGAGCGCACATTTGACAACCTTGATTTGCTTTGAT
>CAYYFJ010000021.1:0-10612 GCA_964471385.1 uncultured Candidatus Saccharibacteria bacterium | reverse complement strand
TTTCGCCATTGTCTTGCGCGGCGGGCGCGGCGGAGTCCAAACTTTTTGCGTTCTCTCATGCGGGGATCGCGCGTAAGATAGCTGTATGTTTTCAGCACGCTTCGCAAGCCGCCTTGGTATTCCACAAGCGCTCTTGCCAAGCCATGGCGCACCGCCTCCGCCTGCGAACGGATTCCTCCCCCTTTCACAAGCACGGATATGTCAAACGTCTCGCTGATCCCCGCTTTTTCCAAAGGAGAATTGATGATTGTCCGCAATTCCTTGTCTTGAAAATACGATTCAAACGGTTTTGCATTCACAAGAATATTCTGCGCTTTTTGGGGCGCGATTCTTACTCTCGCGATGCTTGTCTTTCTTCTGCCTACAGCCTCAATATACCGGTCTTTCGCAACCGGTTCTTGTTTCGGCTCTTTTCCTGCGGCTTTCGCGGGTTTTTTTACTGTCCGTGTTTTCGTAATGGGCATGTTTTATTGAAATTTCAAGCGAGTGATGTGGCGCGCGCGAAGTTTGTTTTTCGGAAGCATTCCCCACACGGCTTTTCTTAAAATTTCCTGCGGTTTTGCAAGAAACAGGTCTTTCATTTTTGTAGTCCGCACCCCCCCAAGATATCCGGAGTGACGGATATACAGTTTCTGGTCAAGTTTTTTGCCGGTTATTTTCATGCGCCCCGCGTTTTTTACCAATACAACATCCTCCGGTTCCAGATAGGGTTTGAAATCCGCTTTTTGTTTTCCGCGCAAAAGAACCGCGATTTTTGCCGCGAGCCGTCCTACCGGCTGGTTTTCCGCATCAATGGTAATAATGTCTTTCATGGTGCTGTTTGCTGATAGCTGTATGCGCAAGCCGTGGATAATTTACTCTGCCACAAGCGCAATGATGGCGCGCTTTGCGCTGTCGCTTTTTCTGGGAACAATTTTGACAATTCTGGTATATCCGCCCTGCCTTGCCGCATACCGCGGAGCGATTTTTTCAACAAGCTTTTTTGCGGTTGCCGCGTCAAACATGCCGATTAATTCTTTTCTCGCGGCAAGAGTATTGCTTTTTGCCTTGGTAATTGCTTTTTCAGCGAGACGGGAAATTTCTTTCGCGCGGGCTTCCGTCGTGGCTATTTTTTCTGAAATAAAAAGAGAACGCATTAAACCGGCAAGAAACGCTTTTCTTACCTTCTTCACTCTTGAAAATTTTCTCCCTTTTATCCGCTTTTGCATGATTATTTTTTCTTTGTCTTTGTTTTCACTTCCGTTTTTTTCTTTTCGGGTTTTTTCGCCTTCTCTGTTTTTTCCGCTTTTTCTGTTTTTTTGCGCTCTTTCTTTTCTTCCTTTTCTGCCGCGGTTTTTTCTTCTTCCGTTTGTTTTTCCGCAATTTCTTTTATTCCGTCAAGCACCACGCTAAACTGCCTGACTAAAATATCCGCGGCTTGAGAGAATGCCTGCTCCGGGGTTATGGTGCCGTCTGTTTCCACGCTTAGCCGCACCTTGTCAAAATCGGTTCGTTCGCCCACGCGCATTTTTTCGACCTGAAAACTCACTTTTTTAACCGGAGTAAAAATTGCGTCAAGGGTTATGGTTCCGATTTCCTCTTTTTCTTTTTTCAGCATTTCGGCCTGCACATATCCGATTCCTTTTTCAACGCGAATTTCCATTTCAAGCTCCGCGTTTTTTGCCGTCAGATGCGCAATGACCAAATCTTTGTTTGCGAGTTCAAGCTGTGAAGGAAGGTCAAAAAGAGCGCCTGTTACCGCTTTTTCTCCTTTTGTTTTCAGAGTTGCGCTTTGGGGCTCCTCCCCGTGCAATTTGAAACGCAACTGCTTTATGTTGAGCAGAAGCATGATCATATCCTCGTGCATGCCGGGGATAGTGGTGAACTCGTGCGTTGCCCCTTTTATTTTCACCTTTGTGACCGCCGCCCCTTCAAGCGAAGAAAGCAGGACGCGCCGCAAACTGTTTCCCACAGTCACCCCGTATCCCGGGTACAAGGCTTCAATTTCAAACATTGCAATATTGCCTTTTCGTTCGGTTACTTTTGCCGGCTGGGAAAGAGGGATCATAGTATGAAAATTAATTATTTGTGAACGCGTTATAAAAAATTACCTTGAATAGAAATCAAAAATAACGGGAATTTCAGCTGACGGAGCAACCTCCTGCAGAGAAGGATTCTCTGTTACCTTGATCTCCAGCGCGTCATGGTTTAACGCAAGCCATGAAGGCGGCTGGTATTTTTTCAGCTGGAGTTTAATCGCTTCGCACAGAGTTGATTTCTTAAACGACGCGTGCACCGCAATGGCATCCCCCTTTTTCACCATGCAGGAAGACACCGTCACTTTTTTGCCGTTCAGCAGAATATGGCCGTGCGAAACAAGCTGGCGCGCCTGAAGCCGAGTCTGGGCAAGCCCGGCGCGAAAGACAGCGTTGTCCAAGCGCATTTCAAGGCGCCGGATAAAAAGCTCGGGCGCGTTGCGTCCTGCCGTCTGGCGCTCAAGCGCTTCCTCCACATAATTGCGAAACTGGCGCTCTCTCAAGTGATATTCGCGCTTCAGCGTTTGTTTTTCTTTCAGCTGTCTTCCGTATTCTGAAAGAGGGCTCGGATTTCGTTTTCTTAAAACTCCTTTCTGCATAAATTTGGTTTTATACTCGGCGGACTTTTCTCGGTCTTGGGCCGTTGTGAGGAATCGGCGTCACATCTTCAACGCTAAGCAGGTCAAATCCCTTGGCGCCAAGCGACCGCAATGCCGAATCGCGTCCGGGCCCCACTCCTTTCACGTAAATTCTCACCCGTTCCACGCCCTTTTGTTTTGCGGTTTGCGTGAGCACTTCTGCAACCTTTGAAGCCGCAAACGGCGTGGATTTTTTTGATCCCTTGAACCCTATAGCCCCCGCGCTTACGGTCTGAATGACATTTCCTTTCTCATCCGTCAAAGTCATGATGGTGTTGTTGTAGGAAGAATAAATGTAAAAATGCGCGCCCTTTCCGGCTTTTTTCGCAAAGGCGGCAGGCATTCCTTCCTGCGTGATTTTCTTTTCAACATCTTCAATGCTCTTTACCAGTTCTTCGCCGCTTTTTTGTATGATTCGTTTTTTACCCATGACTTTTGTCAATTTTCACTGAAAATTGATCATTGATAATTGAAAATTAGATTATGTGGGCGTTGCCGCCGGTTTTCTTCCCGATCCGACGGTTTTGCGCACATTTCCCCGTATCGTGCGGTTGTTCGTTTTTGTGCGCTGGCCGCGGGCGGGAAGCCGCCTCATATGCCTCACGCCCCTCCATGTTCCGATGTCTTTGAGCCGCTTGATGCTCATCATCTGTTCCCTTCTCAATTCTCCTTCAATTTTATAATTCTTTTCAATAATTTCCTTCAAAAGGTTCAGCTCTTCCGTTTTGAGCTTGGACGCTTTTTGCAAAGGGCTGATTTTTGCCTGCTCAAGAATTTTCCTGCTCAATGCGGGCCCAATGCCAAAAATATACGTCAGCGAGACTTCTATATTTTTATTGTCTGGAATTGTTATTCCCGCGAGCCTGGGCATAGAGAATAATGAAACAAAGAAATACGCCTATCCTTGGCGCTGTTTATGTTTTGGATTCTTGCACCGAACGTACAATTTTCCTTCCCGTTTTACAAGAATACAGTCTTTGCAAATTTTTTTAACTGATGAGCGCACCTTCATAATATTGCTGACTCTGTCTTAGCGCTTTGCAATGCCGCGATACACGATTCTTCCTCTTGTGAGATCGTACGGACTTACTTCAACAGTCACCTTATCCCCAGCAAGAATGCGTATTTTATGCACAATGAGGCGGCCGGCAAGATACGCTAACACCTCCGATCCGTCATCAAGCCTGACTTTAAATTGCAAACTCGGCAAGGCTTCCTGAACCTCGCCGTATTTGATCTCTTTTTTCTTTGAATTGTCCATTAGTGAGCGTGCGTGTAATAGTATCAAAAACAAAAAATAAATCAAGTCCTGCGGCAAAAACGAGGCAAGACGGCCTTAAGGGACAGTGATTTCAATTTTGTCCGGAGAACGGGGAAGACGCTTAAGCCAAAAAGGAGAAAAGGAAAGCTGATATTGCGCAACGCCAGGATACCCCGCAAGCAGGAGAGACGCGTCTCTCCGGGAAAGTCCGTTGAGATCGTTCTTGAGCGCCGTTGAATCTACAATGCGCAGGGATTTTGCTTTTGCCGTTCCCGCAATAATTCCCGCGCCGGCCACGGTTTCCAGCCTATCCTCCTGCAAAGACACAAGAATGCTTTGTTCGTCTATGCGCTCGTTTGGCGCGACGGTCTTTGACAAAAGATATTTCATCAAACTTTCAGCGTCTTCCTGCTTGAACACAAGCGCCGTCGCTTTCACCTTTGCCGACACATTGAATTGCTCAAGTTCCGCTCCCTCTTTTGCAAGTGAAGAAACGCTGGCCACCTCGCTTGCCATAAATCCGGGCAACAGCGTGTACCCGGCTGGAATTTTTGCGCCAACTCCTTCTTTGCCAAGCTTTGTGAGATTTTCAATGAGCTGGTCTTTGCTGTGCGCGATATCATCTTCCGTCACCGCAAGCGCCTGCGTCTGGGAACCCCCAGCCATTGCCTGAAGGGATTTGCCGTACACGGCGGTGTACAAAGGAGTTCCCGCAAGCCCGGGCAAAGAAAAATTGGAAGGGCCGATGTTGTATGAGTCCCCGCTCTCTGCGGCTGTTACCATAATGTCAATTGTTCCGGCAACCAAATTTCCATTTTGATAGCGCGCCGCCGGAACCGCCGTTTTTGATTTTGAACGGAATAGCTTGCCATTTTCCGAAATAAAGCGCGTGTTCGCCACAAGCGTCTGGGGCGAAGTGGAGTATGTATTAAACACGCGTATGATGCCTTCGGCTTTCGCTTCTTTTGTTTTTTTCCCGGTTGCGGGGAAAGGGCGGGTTGATTCTTTTTCTTCAACGAGGCGAACTGCCGGAATGACCTTGTTCTCAAGGTCAACAGTTGTCTGCGATACGCTCGTTTTAATTTTGTCCTGAATAAACAAATCCCGCGATTCAGGCGAAATTGCCACGCGGGCTTTTGCAAGCAGAACGCTTGCGAGAAATCCGGCGCCGGCCAAAACAATAAAAAGCAAACTCCAGAAAAAAATCGGGGAACGGGAAGAGCGCGCGCCCGCAATGTCCAAGGCGCGATCTTCGATTTTTTCCGACAGCAAAGATTCGGCAGTTTTTATTTGCGTTTGCGATTCTTTTTTTTCCGCGGCGCGCTTTGGCGGAATAATGTCAGTAAATTTTTTGCCAAGTTCCATAGAATGCAAAAGAAGATACAAAGGAACAAACCGCGCGCGTACGGCGTCTCCGGGTTTTTTCAATAGTTCAAAATCTTTCGGTTCCGGAAAAGGAAGCAAGGAAAAATTTTCCTGTATAAATACCTCGCGCAATTCCGGCAATGTGCTTTCTTCTCCGTACAGAAACACGGACAGGGGCGGGGAAAACCGCGCAAGCGATTCTTTTACCAGTGTACCGAATTTTTCAACCGCAGGCAACAACAACGGCCGCACCCTCTGGCGAATTTCTTCCGAAAGCGCCCCCGACGCGTATTGCGAAAGAAATTCCACCGCCGCCTCCTTCTTCATTCCAAGCTCATGTTCCACTGCCGCGGTAATATCGCGCTCTCCAAACGGAATTTCTTTTAAAAATCGCGGAGCATTGTTTTCAAAAATAGAAATCTGGGTTTTCGCGTCTCCTGTTTCAACGGCAAGCGCCGGTATGTTTTTAAGCTGTTGCAACGCTGAAAGTCCCAGCAAAGAATGGGTGATTATTATCTCATATTTTTTGAAATATTCGGATAGTCCCGCAAGCTGGCGCGCCGATTTTGCGGGCAAAAAAATTCCCAGCGCGCCATACGCAAGTTCGCTTCCGGTAAATCCGCGCAGACGCGGCACGCTGTATCCGTCAATGCGCGGTAAAAATGTCTGCACGGAAATCGGAATCAGATCGCTCGGATGAAGTCCTGTCCGTTCCCCCGCAAGAAGACAAAGCTCGCTTTCCGCCTTTCTTTTGATTTCCTGAAGAATGCGCGCCTCTTCTTGCGCGCTTATCTTTTTGCCGGGAAAAGGCAGGGGATATTTCAATTCTGCGAGCTCGCTTTTTGCGACTCCCGGGCGCAGGCCAATGACAACCCGCGCTTTTGCCGCCGCCGTTTTCTGCAGAACCTGTGTTATAAAACTGACTGCCTCTTCAAAAAAAGCAGTCTGATGTTTTGCAAAAATACTATTTTCATCCAGCACGCGAAACCCCGCCCCCTGTTTTTGGACGAGGGCATGCAACAAAGATTGTTCGCCGATGCTGAACAAAAAAATATGCTCCGTTGTATTGCGATGGAAAAATGAAAACCGCATAGGTATAATTTTCAATTAACCAAGCGTTTGAAAATTATAAATTGAAAATTCATTGATCATTGGAAATTGATAATTGAAAATTCCTTACTTCTATTAAAGTAAGGTAGCTCTGATGCGGCGCACGCCGGCAGATGTTGCTTCTTCTTTTGCAATGCGAAACCCGCCAAGCTCGGATGTTCTTGCAATATGCGGCCCTCCGCAAATTTCCACGGAAAACGGCTCCTCCCCCTCTCTGCCGATCTGGTACACCTTTACGCGCTCTCCGTACCGTTCTTCAAACACTCCGACTGCTCCTTTTGCTTTAGCTTCAGCCACCGTCATTTCGCTCCACAATACGGGAAGATCGTCTTTGATAGCCTGATTTACCAGCTGTTCAACTTTCGCAATTTCCTCATCAGTCATTTTAGCTAAATGCGGAAAATCAAGGCGCAGGCGCTCTGCCGTGATGTTGCTTCCTTTTTGGTACACATGGTTTCCCAATACCCTGCGAAGCGCGGCAAGCAAAAGATGGGTCGCGGTGTGCAGTTTAGTTGTTTCCTGTGAATGGTCAGCCAAGCCGCCCTTGAACATTCCGGCCGAAGCTGTGCGCGAAAGGTTTTGGTGGCGGGCAAGCTCGTTTCTGAATTCTTCCATATCCACCGCGCAGGCGCGCTCTTTCGCAAGTTCCTGCGTCATTTCAATCGGAAATCCGTAGGTTTGATATAAATCAAACGCCTGTTTTCCTGAAATCGCCCGCGTTGCTTCTTCAATCGCCGGAAAAAACCGGTTGAATTCTTTCATGCCTCTTTCAAGGGCGGACGAGAACCGTTCCTCTTCTTTTGAAAGCTCGTCCAGCACGATATTCTTATTCCTTAATAGTTCCGGATATTGCGATTCATACGCGCTCATCACGGATTCTGCCACAGTATGTATCCAGTTTTTTTCCTGAATGCCAAGCTGTTTCCCGTAGCGCAAAGCTCTGCGCACGAGCCGCCTGACAATATACCCCTGCCCAATGTTTGACGGCGCCACTCCCTTCTCGTCTCCGATAATGAACGATGCGGCTTTGATGTGGTCCGCGACAATTTCAAACGGGCGCATGTTCTCGCGGTATCGTTTCCCTGAAAGCGATTCAATCTTTTCAATCATCGGGGAAAACAAATCCGTTTCAAACACATTGTCTTTTCCCTGCATAACCATGGCAATGCGCTCCAGCCCCCCTCCAAAGTCAACATTCTTGCGCTCCATGGCGCGCCATCCCTGTTCTGTCATCTGATACTGCATAAAAACGGAATTGCCAATTTCAATGAACCGGCCGCAGTCGCAGTTCAGATGGCAATGCGTTCCAAATTTTGAATCATGCGTCTTGCCTGTATCATAAAAAGTTTCAGAGTCGGGCCCCCCAAGCTCTCCAACCGCGTCTCCCCTCTGCCACCAGTTCTTGTCCCCGGGATACGCGAAAATGCGCTTGTCTCCGGAAAAGTCAATCGGAACGCCCGGACCCCCGCTCCCCTTTCCGGTCGTCGCGGGCCCCTCGGTTGCCCTTATTCCGTACTTTGCAAAAATTTCTTTGAGTATGGCAAGCGACCCTTCGTCTTTGGGAGCGACATCGCTTCCCGCATACACGGTTTGATATAGTTTACGCGGGTCAAGTTTTAAGTCTTCAACCAAAAATTCATACCACCAGTCCAGCTGTTCTTTTTTGAAGTAGTCTCCAAGCGACCAGTTGCCGAGCATTTCAAAAAATGTGTTGTGACGGTTGTCCCCCACTTCTTCAATGTCCTCGGCGCGGAACGATTTTTGCGAATTGCAAAGCCGCGTTCCTCCCGGATGCTTTTCGCCCAGCAGATACGGCACCAAAGGAAACATCCCGCTGTTCACAAACAACAGCGTGGAATCGCCCTCTGGAATCAACGAAGCGGAAGGAATAACCGTATGCCCCCGTTTTTCAAAAAATTTCAGGTATCGCTCCCGAATTTCATGCGCCTTCATATATAAAAGTATATCAGCCGGTTTCTTCTTTCGCAAGAAAAAAAGCGACCTTTCCATGACTGGAAGGCCGCCAGGCCACAACACTTTATCTACTCTCAAGTCTTCAACTTTTGTGCCCGAAAGCGCAAAAGTCTGATAATCTCTTGAATCAGAGCTTGCCGTTCCCTTTTATGCCTTTCTCCCCGTGAATGGCGGAGAGCGTTGTGAAACCTCCAACGCTCAAATACTCCAAACCTAGCAGGCTGTTCATCATCCCATGGCACGGTTTCTCCCCCCTTTCTCTTTTCTTATCCATCTGGATTTGAATTGCCTTTTTAAAAACAAAAAGGCGATCTCGGCCATTATTCTGAAAAGCAGTTCTTGATTGTCGGATTTGAGATCCTTGAAAACTTGGGCAAGGGTGTCCTCTTGCTCTCCAGCGTGCTCAAGGACCACTGTCAATACGTGGGTAAGTTGTTCAACGGACAGCTTGCGGTAGTTGACGTTGGCAAGAAGTACTGTGAGATCCTCTGGATCTTGTGAATTGACCTTTTTATAGAGTTCAGTTTCTGGAACAAGCTCCCGCTGATCTTCTTCCGACAGGTTTTCGATTGCGCGAGGCAGGAGGTGAGGATCCCCTTGGAGTAAGGCCAGTAAAATCCGGCCAAGACAAAATGGATCTAACTTCTTCAACGCGTCAATAAGACGATATTCATCAATCTCGGCAGATTGATCCACGTCTACACTCCCCTTTCCAAGTACGAAAGTTCTGCTCTCTCCTTATAGTATCCTTTCTTTAATGTCAACGGGTTGCACAATATTCCATCCTTCTTGCATTTACTTACTATTGCCATAGCTTTCTGCGAAGGTAGGAAAAAAAGCTGGCGCAAAAAAACAGGCACGCACTACGTGCATGCCTTCCTTCAACAGATTGAAATCATTACTTTTTATTTTCTTGTGGGGCTTGGGCCTCTTCGGCCATTCTAGCTTCAAAACCCCTAAGGGTTTTTTCCACGGCGTAGACCACGAAATCATTTTTGGAGGGTTGGGGGTGTGGAAGGTTTGGATTGATAGGATGTAAATCAATGTACTCCAATACTATTGCTAGCCGAATCTGAAACGCTTTTGGAAAGCGTACCTGAGTTATCCATGTCTTCTTTTCCATGTTGTCACCTCCTTTCTTGCGCCACCTTAACATCTATTATCCTGTTTTGCAAACCAATGATGCCTGCGCCGAGGACAGTTTCGCCCTTGTACGGCACGGCAAACTGCCCGGGGGTCACCGCCCTCTGGAATCAACGAAGCGGAAGAAATAACCGTATGCCCCCGTTTTTCAAAAAATTTCAGGTATCGCTCCCGAATTTCATGCGCCTTCATTACTTTATTATACCTATTTTTATAATCGTGACAAACAGAAAAGGCCGTCCACATGTGTGGGCAGCCATACCAATAGATAGAGCCCAAAAGATCAATCCTGCCGGAGTTTTTGATATTGGGAGAATACCTCCCTCCACCGCGCGACCAGGTCCCCCTGGACATGCGGAGCCACAAAGGATTGCTCCCCGGGGAACTTTCCCGAGTGAATCCACTCGGCAGAACTTGTTATGACAATTTCCGCCACTTGCTTTTCATTGGGAGGAATATTGTCAAGAAACTCGCGGAGCATGCTCTCGGGGGTTTTAATCCCCTCCAGCTCCATGGCGTTCCACGGAACCACAACGGGTCCATTGGCAAGTGAATCAACGAAGGATGGAACATCCATTCTCTCGACAAGAGTACCCAGGAAACGCCTGTGGGAAGAGCACACCCACGGCGCGGAAGTCATGCCGCCATCCTCCTTAATATGAGGACAGAATGTCACTCCCTCTGCCGTGGTGTCTATGATCAGCTCGAGCCGCAGAGTTATTGCTCTCCGGCCAATCCCCCACAAGCTACGCCGTTCGGACTCGGAGGACTCATCCCGCAGGCCATCCTTCTGCAGGACAAAACCCTGACCGAGAGATTCAAGCAGTTCCGTGGATAGGATTACTCCCCATTTGGGATAGAAATACCTCCCCCGATAGAGACCGGCGAGCTTTGTCTCGTCTTCTTCAATGTCTAGGAGCTTGCTGGCTATATAGCCAAGCTCCCAGGCATGAAAAAAGTTTCTCAAAGACATCCAAAACCCTCCCTTTCTTGCCTCCTGATTTTGCTATCCCAACCCTATATTTCCCTTACTTTTTTGTCAATAATCCCAATCAACAAAGAACCCTTGCGCTTAGTGGCAAGGGATTCTTCTTGAGGGCTACTTC
>CAYYFJ010000020.1:0-12499 GCA_964471385.1 uncultured Candidatus Saccharibacteria bacterium | reverse complement strand
ATGCCCAATTATTTTTACACGGCAGTGTCAAGCGCCGGGGCTCACGAATCGGGAACAGCCATGGTAAAAGACGAGCAGGAGCTCGCGCATGTTCTTCGCGAAAAGGGATACGTGCTTTTGAGCGCGCGCGAAAAAAAAGACGGGGACGCTTGGGCAAATCTTGAAGCGTGGCTCAACGGACTGTTCGGCGTGTCGCTGGAGGAGCGTTTGATGTTTACCCGCAACCTGAAAGTCATGGTGTCGGCGGGCGTGGCTCTGCCCAAAGCCCTTGAAATTTTGTCGTTGCAGACAAAAAGCTATTCTTTGAAAAAAGCGCTCTTCGCCGTGAAAGAAAAGGTTTTGCAGGGATTTATGCTTTCTCAGGCAATGGAAGCGCATCCTAGCGTGTTTTCCGAGCTGTTTGTCAATATGGTGAAAGTGGGGGAAGAGTCGGGAACGCTGGAGAGCGTGCTGTCGCATTTGGCGGTGCAAACAGAGCGGGAATACGATTTAAAATCAAAAATCAAGGGCGCGCTGGTGTATCCTGCCGTGATTCTGACGGCCATGACCGGCATTGGAATTTTAATGCTTGTGCTTGTGGTGCCGAAAATGGCGGAAACATTCAAAGGAATGAACATTCAGCTTCCGCTTTCCACAAGGTTTGTCATAGGACTTGGAGATTTTCTCACACATCAATGGTATATCGCGTTTGGCGTTGTCGGACTGTTCATCGGTTCTCTCGCATATTTTTTGCGCACCGCGCTTGGCAAAAAAGCGTTTGACGCCCTTGTACTCAAGCTTCCCGTAATTTCAGACATTGCGACAAAGACCAGCGCGGCGTTTACGGTAAGAATATTAAGCTCGCTCATTGCGGCAGGAGTTCCCATTGTGCGCTCTCTTGAGATTACTTCGCGCGTGCTCGGCAATTCATACTTTAAAGCCGTGCTTGCAAGAGCCGCGGAAGATGTGAAAAAAGGCGCGAAACTGTCGCAGGTGTTCAGAGAATACGGCAAGCTGTATCCCCCTGTCGTGGCGCAGATGCTTGAAGTGGGGGAAGAAACCGGCAAAACATCGGAAGTGCTTGGCAAGCTTGCCGAGTTTTATGAGGGGGAGGTGGGAAACACCACAAAAAATCTTGCCACGGCCATTGAACCCGTCCTTATGCTTTTCATCGGAGGAGCAGTTGGTTTTTTTGCGATCTCCATGATTCAGCCGATTGTGTCCATACAAACTTCTCTAGGCAGCCAATAGTTTTAGCATAGAGCGTATAGCGCAGAGAGTTCTGCATACTGAATACTAAATACTAGATACGAGATATCGCATGCTAAAAATGACTCAAAAAGGATTTACGCTTGTTGAACTGCTTGTGGCGGCGGCAATTATAGGGATATTGGGAGTTGTTTCTTTGCCTGCCGTCCGGGAATTCCAGAAAGAATCCCAGCTGGACGACACGGCGCAAAAAATAATCAGCGCTTTGCGCCTTGCCCAGAATAAAACCGTTTCATCTGAAGGAGACAGCAGATACGGAGTGTATTTTGACACGGCATCAACTCCTCACCGCTTTATTCTTTTTCAGGGCGCAAATTATGCTTCACGCAATCAAGCGCTGGACGAACCAAAGGAGGCTCCGTCCATTGTTGAAATTTTTCAAGTGAATCTTGGCGGAAGTTCTGAAGTGGTGTTTGACAGAATTTACGGCACTACAAGCCAAACTGGAACCATTGCCGCGCGTCTTATACAAGATCCGTCAAAAACAAGGACCGTCAGCATTAATTCGCTTGGCCGTCCGTTTCTTGGAACCGAATCTTCGCCTTCAGAAACTCCTTCTTTGCAAGACTCCAGGCATGTTCACATCAATTATTCGCGCGCCATCAGCGCCGCAACCGAATCTTTTGCTCTTGTATTTCCTCAAGACGGCGGGTTTTCTCAAATAATTCCCATTACTTCAAACCTCGTGAACGGCCAATTCTATTGGAAGGGCACTCTAGTGGTGGACGGCGTGCCGCAGACCATTGCCGTGCAGACACACTCATTCAATAATCCGAATACCCAGTTTTCCATTGTGCGCGACAGAAGCCTTAACACAAAAGCAATGAACATTACTTTGAGCGGAGATGCGAGCGGAAATCTTATCCAGTACGCGCCAGACGGACAAACAACGCAGGGAACGTCAATATACGTGTCATCTCCGGAACTGCGATAATATCTAGTATGCAGTATTGAGTATTGAGTATTGAGTATGCAGAATCCTCTATACTGCATACTTTATACTGCATACTCAATACTATTTTATGAATAAGGGAATTTCACTTATTGAGGTTATCGTGGGGTCTGCGATTATCAGCATTGCGATGTTTGGCATATTCCGGTTTCTGTCCTTTTCCGTCGCGAATTCCACAATTTCCGCGCAGTTCGCGCAGGCAAACGCGCTGGTGCAGGGAGGAATGGAGGGCGTGCGCGCGTTCCGGGACGGCACTGCGTGGACGAACAACGATCCGAATGATTTGTATGACGGCATAGGCATATTGCAAATCGGGGCATCGTACAAACTCCAGAAATCCGGGGACAACCCTCCCCAGTGGCAGTTGGTTCCGGGCACGGAAACTGTCGGAGCGTTTCAGCGCACCATTGTGTTTTCAAATGTAAACAGGGACGGCGGCGATTCCATTGCGGAGAGCGGAGGATCCCTTGATGATGACACAAAAAAAGCGACCGTTCAGGTCGCATGGAGTAATCGCGGCCAGACATATCAGGCGCAGATCAGCGCATATCTCACAAACTGGAGATAATTGCATGAGAAACAAAGGGTTCACACTTATTGAGCTGTTAACGTATGTCGCTGTTGCCGGCATGCTTTTGGCGATTGTCTCGGTGTTTTTGCTGGAAAGCTTAAAACTGTACAACCGTTCCCAAGCGATCCGCGAAACATTTTACAACGCGAAAAACGCGCTTGACACCGTGGCCGTTGAAGTGCGCATGGCAAAAAGCATATACGCTCCGGCTACATCCTCTTCCCAGATTTCTTTGGAAATTGCGGGAAATCCTTCAAACGGAGAAGAGGCGTCTTCATTTACGGATTTTTTTCTGTGCCAGACCGCCTTATGCGTCAAGCGCGAAGGCCAGTCTTCTCTTGCCATAACTTCAGGCGCGGTTGAAGTGACAAGCCTTGTAGTCCAGCCCGTGAGTTCCGGCGGGAAACTTTCGTCCGTCCAGGTTGACATTCAGTTACGCTATAAAAATCCGCAAAACAGGCCGGAGCTTGATTTTTCAGCTTCTATGAGCACGGTCGCCGCAATCAGAACACCATGACACAGCGCATACAATCTCAAAAAGGATTTGTAGTTATTGCCACGGCAACGCTTGTGATTGCCCTGCTCGTGGGCTTTACGGGAAGCGTTGTTGCGTTGTATGTGTCGCAAAACAAAGTCGCAAGAAACATTATGCGGGCACAGCAAAGCCTTTATGCCTCGGAGTCTGGCATTGAAGACGCGATGTTGCGCCTCAAGAAAAATCTCCAGCTTCCAAGTTCGTATGCCATGACAGTTGACGGAGCGACTGCAACTGTTGCAGTGTCGGATTTGCCGGGCGCTTCGCGCACTATTACTGTGGAAGGAAATTCGCAAAACAGAATGCGGACCATGAGCGCCGCGGCGCAGATTTCCGCCGATGCGGTGGCGCTGTACTACGGCGCCCACATTGGAGCCAGGGGATTGAGAATGGAAAACCTGAGCAAAATTATCGGTAACGTGTTTTCAAACGGAAACATTGACGGCGATTCGGGCGCTGAAATTACCGGAACCGCGCAGGTTGCGGGAGCCGGAGGAAAAATTGAGGATGTGAAAATCGGGGGAGACGCCTACGCTGACGCATGCGAGGAAGCAACGATTGTCGGGACACTGTATGGCAATGTCCAAAGCGGTTGCACATATGCTTCGTTTGTGCCCCAAGGCGCCCCTCTTGATCCTGTTGCCCTGCCCATTGCAGAAAGCCAGATTACAGAGTGGAAACTTGAAGCCGAAGCAGGGGGCGTCATTCAGGGGGATTATCTTTTAAGCGGGTCGTCGCACTCGTCCTTGGGCCCCAAGAAAATTGTCGGCAATCTTACGGTTGAAATGTCAGCTCAGCTTTCTCTGACGGGAACCTTGTGGGTGACAGGCAATGTGCTTGTGAAGAACAACGCAAATGTTCGCCTGTCTGGAGGGTATGGGAATAACAGCGGAATTCTTGTCAGCGACGGAACCGTAACGCTCCAGAACAACTCTGTTTCTGCGGGGTCCGGGCAAACGGGGAGCTATCTGATGTATCTTTCAACTTCTTCGTCAGATTCCGCGATTACGGTGAAAAATCTCACGCGAGCTGACATTTTATACGCCGCAAACGGAAGCGTGCAGGTGGTCAACAACATTTATGTGCGCGAGATTACCGGACTTGGCGTGACTATAAAAAACAATACGCAGATTCAGTATGAAAGCGGGCTTTCCCAGACTGCGTTTATATCGGGTCCGGGCGGGGCATGGACCGTGTCTAATTGGAAAGAAGTTGAATAACGGGATACAATAAAACAATGAAAGAATTTTTTCCTCTGCATCCTGACGCGTTCGGCCTTGACGTTTCAGACAATTCTTTGAAGCTGTGCAGACTTTCGCGGCGCAAAAAAGGATACAGCCTTGCGAGTTTTGCGGAAGTTCCTTTAAAAGAAGGCGTGGTTGAGCAGGGAGAAGTGAAAGAAGAAGAAGCGCTGTCCCGCGCGATTGCCCAAGCCCTAAAACATTCCAAAGGGGCGCCTTTGGACACTTCGTATGCGGTGGCGTCTTTGCCCGAGGGAAAAGCGTTTATGCAGGTGATCCAGCTTCCCGCAATGAAGGAAGAAGAAGTTGAGCAGGCGATACGGTTTCAGGCGGAAAATTTTATTCCCTATCCTCTAGAAACAGTTGTTCTTGATTTTCAGATTATTTCATTGCCAAAGGCTTCTCTTGATCATTTGGATGTGCTTGTTGTTTCCGTGCCCCGTTCTATTGCAGAATCGTATCTTGCCGCCATGCAAAAGGCAAAACTTGTTCCGTTGGCGTTTGAAACCGAATCTCTTGCAGTAAGCAGAGCAATGATCGCTCACGGCGTATCTCCTTTGGCAACCTTGATGTTAGACTTTGGATATTTGCGCACAAATTTTATCGTACACGCGGGCTTGAGCGTGAGGTTCAGCGTGGCGCTCCCATTTTCCGGCGCACGGTGCACGGACGAGATTGCAAAAGCATTGTCGGTGGATCGGAGCAAAGCAGAAACGCTGAAGCGCGAGCATGGCATTGCGAATACCGACGGAACGCCCCAAGGCAAAGAGACGGCAAAAGCGCTCATGCCGCTTTTATCTGACTTTGTTTCACAGCTCAACAACTATATTTCTTATTACAATTCTCATCCTTTTCACGAGCACGGGCAGGCGGGCAAAACCGCGATTCAGCGCGTGTTGCTGTGCGGCGGCGGATCGTTGTTGAAAGGGCTTGCGGAGTTTCTTTCAAAAGAGCTTCAGCTTCCCATTGAGCAGGGCAATCCGTGGGTGAATATTCTTCCCGATCCCGTTGATGAGCTTCCGGCGCTTTCATTTCATGAATCTGTAAAATACGCAACAGCTCTGGGTCTGGCGCTGAGAGGAGTTGAAAAAAACACGCATGGAATATGATTAATCTTTTACCTCCCTTGGTAAAAAAAGACTTGCAGAATCAGGAGCGCATGCGCCTGTGCATTATTCTTGCGTATTCCGCGCTGGGAGCGGCGCTGTGCGCCGCGCTGGCGCTTGCGTCTTTGCAGTTTTTCATGAGGAATAAACTACAGGAAGACCGTTTTCCTTTAGACAGCGCGAAAACCGAGCTTGCGCAAAAAGACGCGACCCTCCAAAATATCCAGCAATTTAACCAGCAGACGCTCGCGCTTTTTTCCTTTTATCAAAAGCGCCAAACTCCCACAGCCGTTCTTGATCGCCTTGCTTCTCTTACGCCAAAGAGCATCTCTCTTTCCGCGTTTTCCTTTGTGGCTCCCGTTGTGATAACCGTTGGAGACCAGCAAAAACAAGAACCGGCAAAAATATCTGTGTCGGGATTCGCTTCAACCCGCGATGCCCTGCTGGAATTTCGGGACAGTCTGCAAAAAAATCAAATGTTCCGAGATGTTTCATTTCCGCCCTCAAACTGGGTCAGCCCCGCGGATATCACATTTTCTTTCACTGCCGCATTGCAATGACCAAACGTTTCGCCATTATTTTTGCATTCGGGTTGGTTTTCCTTGCCCTCATTCTGGGGTTTGTTGTGATTCCGCTTTCTCAGAGTATTCTGCGGCTTTCCCGCGAATTTTTTGTTCAGCGGCGCGAGCTGAAAACCGCGGCGGCTGACAGAACAACCGTGGAAGCATTTGAATCGTTTTCAAAAGAATTTCAGCGCGATCTCGCCAAAAGCGCGGCAATGCTTGTTGATCCTGAAACCCCCATTGAATTTGTGAGATTTTTAGAGCAGAGCGCGGAAGGCGCGAATCTTTCGCTCGCGGTGAATCTGGGCGCCGTGCGAAAGCAGAAAAACGACCAATGGTTTTCCCTTGACTTTCAGGTTTCAGGGCAGGGTGCGTATCCTGCGGTGTTTGTGTTTTTAAAACAGCTTGAGTATGCTCCTTTTGCAATGGAGATTCAGAATATCGCCATAAACAAAATCGGATCTTCCGTGGGCGCGCCCGCAAAAACCGCCGGCGAAGATGTCAAATTTTCATTCGGGATAAAAGCGTACGTGAAGCCCCCGAAGACGCCCCAATAATATATGACTATTCAGCTGTCGCGATACAAAAAAACACTGGCGCAATGCGCGATTTTTCTCGCCCGGTATCCTTTGGTTACCATAAGCGCGCTGCTTGTTGTCATGCTGTTGAGTTTCGGGCTGTTTTTTTACCGGAAATTCCTTTTGTACCAAACACTGAACGCAATGGTTGTGGATACGGCAATTGAATTTCAAAAAGAAACATTTCAAAAAATCATCCGGCAGTCCAAAGAGGACGAAGACCTTAGAAAAGCCGCCTCGTCGCTTTCGCCCGCAGATATTTTTCACTGACGGGAGCTCGTCAATGAAACAGTAATTTGTTGACGAGCCGGTTTTTTTGCCGTACCATATCAACCGTCCCCGCAAGCATTCAAAGGATTCTTGCACAGGGGTCCCTGTAGCTCAACGGACAGAGCACGGGCCTTCTAAGCCTGGGATGCAGGTTCGATTCCTGCCAGGGACACCAGCCAAAACTTGGTGATTTGGATGGAAAAAAAGAAATTTGCGAAGCAAATTTACAAATCACCCCGTGGTGGAAAAATAAGAACCTGCCCTTTGGGCAGAACCTTGATCGTCTGATACCCGAGCGAGCGGCGCTTGCGGGAAGCGAGCGAGCTAAGAAACCGAAGGTTTCTTAAGCTGGGGGTCGGGGTGATTTGGATGGTGGCCATAGTGTAGCGGTAACACTAGAGTTTGTGGAGCTCTCATCACGGGTTCGAATCCCGTTGGCCACCCCACAAGTTATAAGAAGAGGCTTATTGCGTGTAAGAAAAAGTGTCTTTCTAACTTTGATTATATTATGGCGCAGACACAATCTGGCCCGGTTTTTATTACCTGTTTTTGTGCTACTGGTTTTTCATATTCCATATTTATAACTTTATAAAGTTTCATCATTTTGCATAACTTTATAAAGTTTGGTAATATAGCGGATATTCATTGCAAACTAAATTTAAATATATGAACACCCGCCAAAAACTGGAAATAATTCAAAAAATGCTTGGATTAACTCAAACCAAGCTAGCCCTAAAGTTCGGTGTGTCTTTCGTCACTTTTAACAGCTGGTGGACCGGCAAGTCTAGTCCCAGACCAAAAATGCAGGCTTCCATTGACGAGTTGTTTTTGGAAGTAACCGGACAAAAAGTAATTCCAACCGATCAACTTATAGCCAAGAAACAGGCCCTGCAACAAAAATCATCCGAGCATAAAAATGTTGTGAATGAAATTTTAGCTGACCCGGATATTCGTGATCAATTCATTTTGAAACTCACTTATCACAGCAACAGCATTGAAGGCAGTACCCTTACTGAACCTGATACGGCAGCTATCCTTTTTGATAACGCCGCTTTGCCTAACAAAAGTTTAACTGAACAACTTGAGGCCAAGAACCATCAGGCGGCTTTACATTATTTGTTTGATTATATTGCTAAAAAAAGAAAGATTGATGAGACTCTGGTGCTCAAACTCCACAGCATCCTTATGAACGGTGTTCGCGCGGATGCCGGAGCATATCGCAGTCATGGAGTGAGAATTACCGGCGTTAATTTGCCGACTGCAAATTATATGAGCGTGCCCAAATTGATAGCGGAAGTTATGGCTTGCGTAACTCTAAAAACTAAAGATAGTATCGCTTTGTCTGCCAGCGTGCATAGTAAGTTTGAACAGATTCACCCATTTGGAGACGGCAATGGTCGTGTTGGACGCTTGCTCATGAATGCGATGCTACTCAGTGCAAACTTCGCTCCCGCAATCATTCGTCAAGAACAAAAACAACTTTACTACGCGTATCTTTACAAAGCTCAAACAAAAGAAGACTATAGCCAGTTGGAAGATTTTCTCTGTGAAGCAGTCACGGATGGATTTAAAATATTGGACCGCACGGACATAAGGTAATCATAAAACATCTCTCACGCTTTAAAATGTGTAATTTCTATAAGTGAGCCACAGCTTGAGTTATTCATATCGTTGTTCCAAGGAAGAGCAGGTGTTTACGCGCGTCGTTGGGAAAAGGTTTATATAATGCCAGACGCACATGAGATTCCATCTTCGGGAAATCAAAAAATCCGCGCAGGCGGATTTTTTGATTCTGTTCAAAATATTGGCAAAATGATTCAAGCAATAATCTCATTCCACTTCCTCGTCAATTCCTCCCGGTTCATCTTTTATTCCTTCTCCTTCTCCTTCTCCTTCTCCTCCTTCTTCTTCTCCTTCGTCTGATTCTTCCTCGCCGGCGTCCGATTCTGATTCCCAGCCGTCGTTATCATTGAAAATATCCGTTTTAATCTCGTCTTCGTACAGCATAAATAATTTTTGTGCCCGCAAAACGAAAAAATACTTCTTCGCAAACGACCTTTTCCTTAATACAGAGCCCATTATAATAATACACAAACCCTTGTCAATAGTTTGAGCTGTGGATATGTTTGCCTCCCGCCGTGCTTTCCCTTCATAGATTTTCAAGAGCTAAGTGGAGGATATCATATGAACCAGCGCATTTTATTGCGGATATTGAAATTTTGTGCTATCGTTCACAGGTATGTTGAGATATGCATAATACATTTGATGCAACTAAGTCCCCGTAGTTCAACGGACAGAACAAGGGACTCCTAAGCCCTAGATAAAGGTTCAATTCCTTTCGGGGACACAGAAAATTGGGCCGTTGGCGTAGCTGGTAGCGCGCCTCCATGGCATGGAGGAGGTCGCCGGTTCGAATCCGGCACGGTCCACTCAACAGGGGAGGGTTGCGCCGAATTGGTAAGGCACCGCTCTCGAAAAGCGGCGGGATTTATCCCTTGCAGGTTCGAGTCCTGCACCCTCCGCCTTTGTTCTCCAACAAGCTTGAGACTGCGTCATGGAGCAGTCCTCAGAAGACGAGCGATGGCGCAGTAAAACCTGATAAAAAATTCACAAAAAATGCATCTGCATATTTTTCTATGATTCAAATTTTCAAAAAGAGCAAACCAAAAGATCCGTCCACGCCAGAAGACATTATGAAGTATGTTTATGGGCTGGAAAAGGAAATTGAAAAACTGCAAAAAGAAACAGAGGCATTGCGCCAAACTTTGCGCGCCGCAGTGACGAAAATCGGCATGGTGCGCTTTAATCCGTTCCGCGAAATCGGAGGCGACCAGAGTTTTTCTCTTTCCCTTCTTGACGAGGAAAACAACGGGATTGTCATGACAAGCCACTACGCGATTGAAAACCAGAGAGTGTACGCAAAACCAATCCGCGAAGGAAAGTCAGACTATACGCTTTCAAAAGAAGAAAGAGAGGCGGTGGAATCCGCAATAAAAGGAAATCAAAAGAATGATGGAAAACACGCAAACAAACAATAATACTATTACCCAATCAACGCAGAGCGTTGCGCGCCCTCCCATTGTTGTGATTATGGGGCATGTTGACCACGGCAAATCTTCTTTGCTTGAGGCAATCCGCGAGGATTTTCGCATTACCGCAAAAGAATCCGGCGGCATCACCCAGCATATTGGCGCGTATCAGGTGGAATATGCGCCGGCGCACAAGAGAGAAGACGCAGAGTCGCGCGAAAACGGTCCGCGTTTGTCAGCGTCAGGTCCGCGAGAGTCCGCGAGAAATATTACATTTCTAGATACGCCGGGACACGAAGCGTTTTCCGCAATGCGCTCCCGCGGCGCCAAAGTTGCCGACATTGCGGTGCTGGTGGTCGCGGCTGACGAGGGCGTGAAACAGCAGACAAAGGAAGCAATAGAACAAGCGCAGAAAGCGGAAATCCCTATGATCGTCGCCATAAACAAAATAGACAAACCGGAAGCGAATCCGGAGCGCGTGAAAACGGACTTGGCTCAAAACAACGTTCTTCTTGAATCGTACGGGGGCAAAATTCCGTTTGTGCTCACATCCGCGTCAACAAAGCAGGGTATTCCCGAACTGCTGGAGATGATTCTTTTGCTTGCCGACATGGAAGAATTGCAGGCGGATCCGTCAAAGCCGGCTCGCGGCGTTATTATTGAAAGCGCCATGGACAGCAAACGGGGAGCCAGCGCGACTCTTCTTGTGCTGGACGGCACGCTTCGCGCGGGAGATATTGTTGCGAGTGGAACATGCGCCGGGAAAATACGGATTCTTGAAGATTTTCAGGGCAACGCAATCAGCGAAGCCCTTCCTTCCGCGCCCGCCCGCGCGATTGGATTTGTGGAATGTCCGGTTGTCGGGGATGAGTTTCAGGCCTTTGCGTCAGAGGAAGAGGCAACGGCATTTCAAAGCGAATATCAGGCGTCCCGCGTGTCGGGCGCGCCGCCCGCCGCGCCGCGCGAGGATTCCGGCGCCAAAACGTTTCCCATTATTTTAAAAGCTGACGTTGCAGGATCTCTTGAAGCAATACGGCAGGTGCTCGCGGCTTTGCCCCAAGAGAGCGTTGCGCTTACCATTGTGGAATCAGGCATTGGAGAAGTGAATGAGCACGACGTGAAACTCGCGCAGGGAGTGAAGGCGCGCATTATTGCTTTTAGGACAAGTGCGAAAGGAAACACCAAAAATTTTGCGGAGCGGGAAAACATTTCCATTGAAACTTTTGACGTGATTTACGACCTTATCCAGCGCGTGCGCGTTTTGCTTGAAAAGCCGCTGGAGCAAAAGCTCGTGAGAAAAGAAATCGGGGAACTGCAGGTGCTTGCCGTGTTTTTCACGGAAAAGGACCGGCAAATTGTGGGAGGCAGGGTTGCGGAGGGCGAGATACGAAAAGCAAGCAAAATTGAGGTGTTTCGCAACGGAGAGAAAATAGGGAACGGGCGAATCGTGAATCTGCAGAAAAACAAAAAAGACGCGGGCATAGTATCCAAGGGAGAAGAATGCGGCATTTTGTATGAAGGCAACGTGAAAACGCTTGAAGGCGACTCGCTCCATTTCTTTGTTGAAGAGCTTATTCAAGAATGACAGACAGAATCCGGCAAGTAAACCACTTACTCTTAAAAGAGTTGAACGGCATTGTGCTGAGGGAAGTTGAGTTTCCTTCAGACGCGCTTGCGACCATTACCCGCGTGGAAGCGACTCCGAACTTGCAGCAGGCAAAAATATATGTGAGCATTGTGCCTGACCAAAAACGCAAGGAAATTTTGCACATTCTGCGCTCCAAAGTATTTCATACCCAGCAGTTATTGAATAAACGGCTGAACATGCGTCCGGTTCCGCGCATTGAGTGGGTTTTAGAAGCAAAAGCCGCCGAAGCCCAGCGCATTGAAGAGTTGCTAGAAAAGGTACAGAATAAAAAGTAGTGTGGCCATGTGGCGAAACAGCTAACGCGGCGGTCTGCAAAACCGCTATACGCGGGTGCGACTCCCGCCATGGCCTCAATGAAGGCGGAATGAGGGTTCACCCTATCATTTGATAGGGCTGCCCCGTTGCATGACGGGGCGATTCCCCTCCCGGCCTCATTGGGTTTGCCGCGGTGGTGGAATGGTTTACACGCACGACTTAAAATCGTGTCCCGAAAGGGATGTGGGTTCGAGTCCCGCCCGCGGCACCAAATGAACGAAGTGAATTTGGGCACGAGGGAGAAAGCCAACTGCTTGGCTTTCGTCGGGAGGAGAAGCGCGGAGCGATGCGCGAGTTCTCCCGAACGAAGTTGAGGGAGAGGCGAGCGCCGTGAGCGGCGGCCTGCGAGAATCCGCCGTCAGGCGGATTACTTGCAGGCGAGTCCTCTCCCGCGGCACCAAATGAACGAAGTGAATTTGGGCACGAGGGAGAAAGCCAACTGC
>CAYYFJ010000019.1:0-12621 GCA_964471385.1 uncultured Candidatus Saccharibacteria bacterium | reverse complement strand
TTTCCTTTCATAGTTTTTCAAGAGCTAAGTGGAGGATATCATATGAACCAGTGCAAGTATTAGACAATTTGCGTCTTCCACGCTATCATAAATGTCCAGAGCCGTCTGTGCTCAACCCTCTAATCAATTTATCGCTTCGGAAAGTGTTCTCTTTGTATGAGCAAAAATCAATTCGTGGTTATATCTTTGGGCGGGTCCATTATTGTGCCAAACCTTGAAGACGAAAGAGGCATTAACACAAAGTTTCTCAAAGAGTTTCGCCATTTCCTCCTCAAAGAGCTGAAAAACGGGAGGCGTTTTATTATCGTGGCGGGGGGCGGGAAAACCTGCCGTTTTTATCAGCGCGGCGCGGCAAGCATCGCGACCATTACCAATGAAGATTTGGACTGGATTGGCATTCACGCCACGCGTCTCAACGCGCACCTCATACGCACCATATTCCGGCACGAAGCGTACCCGTGGATTATTGACTACGATATTTCGGAAGATCGCGTGGAAGAGCTCCAAAAATCCCCAAAGAAAATTTTTGTGGCGTCAGGGTGGCGTCCGGGCTGGTCAACTGATTATGTGGCAGTGCGCCTTGCTCAAAAGTTTCACGCCAAAGAATTCATCAACGCGAGCGATATTGATTTTGTGTACGACAAAGACCCTAAAAAATACAAAGACGCAAAACCCATACGAGAAATTTCTTGGGCAGGTTTCCAAAAGCTCATTCCCGCAAAGTGGACTCCGGGATTGTCTTCTCCCATTGACCCTGTCGCCGCGCGGCATGCCAAAGATGCGGGCATTGTCGTAAAAATTCTCAAAGCGGCGGACACCGCGAATTTCAAAAAGGCAATGGAAGGCAAGGCGTTTGAAGGAAGCGTCATTTCGTAAAAGTATATAGTATTAAATACTAAAATGAAGGTTGGAATTGTAGGCTTGCCCAATGTGGGGAAGTCCACGCTGTTCAAGGCGCTTACCAAAAAGCCCGTGGACATTGCGAATTATCCTTTTTGCACCATTGACCCAAATGTCGGAGTGGTGCAGGTGCCCGACGATCGGCTTGAAAAATTGAGCGCGCGCTTTCGTTCCGCCAAAACAATTCCGGCGGTTGTTGAATTTGTGGATATCGCGGGGCTTGTGCGGGGCGCGCACAAAGGAGAGGGGCTGGGCAATCAGTTTTTGTCGCATATCAGGGAAGCTGACGCCATAGCGCAGGTTGTTCGGTGTTTTGAAAATGCGGACATTGTGCACGTTGAACAAAATATTGACCCTGCGCGCGACATGGAAACCATAAAAACCGAGCTTTTACTGAAAGATATGGAAACGCTGGAAAAGCGACTTGTCAGCATTGAAAAAGAAGCGCGCGCCGGTGATAAAATCGCGATTGCCCAAAAGCCGATACTGGAAGATTTGAAGAAATTCGCGGACGAAGGCCGTGCCGCAAGGGAATATCTGCAAGGTCGCCCGGAGGCGGATACTGTCCTCAAAGAGCTTCAACTTTTGTCCGCAAAGCCCGTCATTTATTTGCTGAATTCCACAAGCGGCAATATATCAGGCGATCTGAAAGAAAAGATTGAACGCGAGCACGCGTCATTTGTTATTATCAACGCCAAAGACGAGCTGGACGCGATTGATCTTTCGCAAGACGAAGCGGAAGAGCTTGGCGTGCAGTCAAAACTGCCAGAGCTTATCGGCAAAGCGTATGAAATTCTTAATTTGATTTCATTTTTTACCACGGGAGCTGACGAATCGCGCGCATGGACCGTTGCGCGTGGAACCAAAGCGCCGGAAGCCGCGGGCGTGATCCATACTGATTTTCGCGAAAAGTTTATTCGTGCCGACGTAATTTTGTGGAGCACATTGTTACAAGCAGGAAGCTATCAGGAGGCGTATGCGAAAGGATTGGTGAGGTCTGAAGGAAAAGAATACGAGGTGCAGGACGGGGACGTGATGGAGATAAAGCATGGATAATAATTTTCAATGCCAAAGTTTAAATTTCAAATGCCAAATGAATGTCAAAGCTCAAAATCCAAAATGATCATTTGATATTTCTCAGTTGAGTTTCATTTGACATTTATATTTTGGTATCTCATATTGTCTTTTTAGCTCTGTCCTTGGTTTATGTTTTTTGAACTTCTCAAACAAAGCAAAAAATCCCGTGCCAGATTGGGTGTTTTACATACTCCTCATGGCGATGTGGAAACGCCCTCGTTCGTGCCGGTGGCGACCAAAGGCACTCTTAAAGCGATTCCTCCGCGAGATTTCAAAGAGCTTGGGATGCAGGTCGCGTTCGTGAACACATTCCATCTTGCTCTGCACCCGGGCGCTAACATCCTCAAGAAATTCGGCGGGATACACAAGTATGCCGGTTTTGGCATTCCTTTGATGAGCGATTCTGCGGGTTTTCAGGTCTTTTCTCTTGGCGGGAAGAAAAAAATGAAAGCGCGCAATAGCGAGGACGAGGCCATTGTGTTGAAAATTTCAGAGGAGGGCGTTTCGTTCCGTTCCCCTGACAGCGGAAAAGAGATGTTTTTCAGCCCCGAATCTTCAATCAAGGCACAGGAAGCGATTGGGGCGGACATTATCATGGCGTTTGACGAGTGCATTTACGCAGGCGCGTCCCATGAATACGCGAAAGAGGCGACAGAACGCACTCATCAGTGGCTTTTGCGTTGCATGAAGACAAAAAAGAGAAAAGACCAGGCGCTGTACGGTATTGTTCAGGGCGGAGCATGGAAAGATTTGCGGGTGGCGTCTAGCCAGTTTGTCGGCAAGCAGAATGTTGAAGGCATTGCCATTGGCGGAGTGGCAATAGGGGAGACGAAAAAAGAGATAAAGGATCAGGTTCAGTGGGCAATGCCGCACGTTCCCAATGAATTGCCTCGGCATTTGCTTGGCATGGGGCGGCTTGAGGATTTTGAATATTTTGTAAAACAGGGAATTGACACGTTTGATTGCGTGGAACCTACCCGTCTTGCAAGAAACGGAATTGTGTTCCGGCAGGCAGGAGACAGATTTTTGAGAATTGATCTTGCGAAATCAAAATATCGTAACGATAAAAATCCGATTCAGAAAGACTGCGCCTGCCATGCCTGCCGCAATTTTTCACTTTCATATATCCATCATGTGTACAAAGAGCGCGAGCTTCTCGGCTATTATCTTGCGACAACCCATAATCTTTTTTTATTCAATCGGGTGTTTTTCCATATCCGTCTAAAAATCAAAAAGGGCCTCCTTTGATTTTTTGTGCAAATAGAGTTGCACAATATTCTTTGATAATCTTGGGGAAAAATTCCCGCGCTTGCACGCGGGTTTTCATAATGATATAAAAAAAGTGGCGCCGGTCTTGGCCTCGGGTTCATAGCCCGCCAAGGCTGGCATGGAAAGAGGGGGCCCAAATTCCCCCCCCTCTTCCTCAAGGGTTCCCGGCATTTCCTCCTTTCTGCCGGGAGCCCCGCATGCAACAGGGAGCAGCTTCAGCTGACTCCCTGTTTTATATCTGTTGGTCTATCGCCATCGCGGGGTCGTACCCCGTAATCCATCGCGGGGTCGTACCCCGTAATTACTTTTTACAATCGTTCCATGTATTGTATGTCCGTTTATTTTTGATAAAATTCAATGTAAACATAATCTTCATCGCGGGGTCGTACCCCGTAATCCATCGCGGGGTCGTACCCCGTAATCATAACGTATAAGATATGGCGCGAAAACAAATACAATTTGTGAATGATGAATTTTATCATGTTGTTCAAAGAGGAGTGGAAAAGCGTGTGATATTTCATGATGACGAGGACCATCTCCGAATGCTTCATAGTTTTCTTGTTTTTAACGACGCAAAAGAAGCTCCGTGGACGCTACGTCATTTTTGGAATGTTGCAAGCGGTACTACTCCCTTTCAAGGTTATGTTCCCGAGAAACCTCTTGTGGAAATTCATGCATTCGTATTAATGCATAATCACTTTCATCTTCTTTTAAGACAGTTTGTAGAACAAGGAATTTCAAAATTTATGAAGAAACTGGGCGGATATGTTTCGTATTTTAACAAGAAATATCAGCGCGTTGGCCCTCTTTTTCAGGGAAGATTTAGGGCAAAGCTCATCAAGACCGAGGATCAGTTAAAAAATACTTTTGTGTATATCCATACAAATCCTGTGGAAATTATTGAACCGAAATGGAAGGATTTTCAGGTTGATAATGTTGCTCGGGCACTTTCTTTCCTTCATGATTATCAGTGGTCAAGCTATCCAGATTTTATAAAAACGCGTGATGAACAATGGAAAATTCAAAAGGATTTTTTTCTTCAGCTTTTGGGAGGATCAGACGGTTGTCGTCAAGAAATCAATGGGTGGATACGAGGCAAGAATCCTTCTGCAAGTGAAGTTATAAGCGAATGGGTGGTAGAATAAAAATTGCGGGATAATTGCGGGGTACGACCCCGCGATGGATTACGGGGTACGACCCCGCGACGGAACAATATGAAAATCACATCGGTGAAAACGCATAAAATTCTTGCTGGCGAAGCGAGTTTGCTGGAAGTTTTGGATACGTATCTTCCTGAAATTAAGGAACAGTCCGTTGTTGCGGTTACGTCAAAAGTCGTGTCTGTATGCGAAGGCAGGGTTGTCAAAATCGGGGAGCAAGACAAGGACGAACTGATAAAAAAAGAATGCGAGCTGTACCTTTCAAGAGAAAAAAGCAAGTATGGGTTTTCTTTGACAATAAAAAATAATCTTTTAATTCCGACAGCCGGCATTGATGAGTCAAACGGCAACGGATATTATATCCTCTGGCCGAAAGATCCCCAGAAAAGCGCGAATGAAGTGCGAGCGTATCTCCAAAAAAGGTTTTCTCTTGCCAATGTCGGCGTTCTGATCACTGACAGTAAAACGACCCTTTTGCGCTTAGGAGTGACAGGAGTCGGCATGGCGCACAGCGGATTCAAGGCGCTTAATGATTTTCGCGGCAAACCAGATATTTTCGGGCGGGCATTAAAAGTAACGCAAGTAAATGTCATGGACGCTTTAGCCGCCGCGACAGTGCTTGCGATGGGCGAGAGCAACGAGCAGACCCCTTTGTGTGTTATTGAAGATGTGCCGTTTGTGCAGTTTCAGCGCGAGAATCCTTCGCAAGAAGAGTTAGCTGAACTGCGCATCGCTCTTGAAGATGATTTATACGCGCCTTTGCTGACGAGCGTGCCATGGGAAAAAGGTCATAACGGGACTTGACCTCCCAACGGGGTCTGACCCCGTTGGCAGCGTTGGTAGATACATTGATAGCGGTAAGAGGTAAAAAATAAGAGGCAAGAGGTAAAAGATATGAAAAAGCGGGTGGTGGTATTTGGGATTTTTGACGGAGTGCACGAGGGCCATCGCGCGCTGTTTTTGCGGGCAAAAGAAAAAGGAGATGAGCTGGTCGTGATTGTGGGGCGCGATGCAATGTGTGAGACGCTGAAAGGAAAAACTCCGCGCCATTCGCAAGAGGAGCGCGTCAGACTGGTGCAACGAGAGCAATGGGTGGACGGCGCCGTGCTTGGAGATATGGTACAGTCTTCGTATGCGGTTTTGAAAGAATTGAAACCCGATGTCGTGTGCTTTGGATACGACCAACTGCGCCTTCGCGATGATTTTCTTTCATATTTGGAACGCAATCCTCTGGATGTGGAACTTTATGTATTAGAGCCGCATCAGCCGCACATTTTTCATAACTCAATACTGCACCGCGATTAAATATTTCAGAATACGGGGTCTGACCCCGTAGGGGAAAAAGGACGGACTAATCCGTTTTTTTGTTTGAAGATTTTGACGGGGTATGTTCGCAGTCTTTACAGTTTTGTTTTTTTGTCCTACAATAAACACTTGATTGCGGGCATCAATGATAAAAAAGCATGAACATCAGCCTGAAAGCGGAAATTGTGGGGCATGCGTTCGGCATGCCCATTACCAACAGCTTTATTCTGTCTGTTCTGACGATGGGCGGGCTTGCGGCGCTCGCTTTTATTATTGCGCGATATTTCAAAGCGGTGCCAGAAAAACTGCAGAGCATCGGAGAGCTTGTTGTGGAAGGCCTGCTTGATTTTATGGAAAGCATTTTGGGAACGCGGGAGCTTGCGGTGAAGTTTTTTCCGTTCATCGCGACCCTCTTTCTTTTTATTTTATTTAACAACTGGATCGGGTTGCTTCCGGGAATCGGCTCTTTTGGCTTTTACGAACTGGAAGAGGGGCGCCGCGCGTTTGTTCCTTTTTTCAGGTCCGCGAACAGCGATTTGAACACGACCCTTGCTCTGGCGTTATTGTCCGTGTTCGCGGTGCAGTATTACGGATTTAGGAAGGCGGGATTTTTCGGGCATCTCGGAAAGTATTTTCCAATCAGGCAGGGTCCCATACAAGTGTTTGTCGGAGTTCTTGAACTGGTGGGAGAATTTGCGAAAGTGTTCTCGTTTTCTTTTCGGTTGTTTGGGAACGTGTTCGCGGGCGAAGTGCTTCTGCTTATTACAATGAATCTTATGCCCTTATTTCTGCCTCTGCCGTTTATTTTTCTTGAAGTGTTTGTCGGATTTATCCAAGCGCTGGTATTTTCCATTTTGACGCTGATATTTTTAAAAGTAACGGTCGAAACAGTTCATCACTAATAAGTAGCTTGCAACCCACATCTATCTATGGAGACAGAAGCAATTAAAATCATTGCAGGGGCAACGGCGATTATCATGGGAGCGGCGGTGCCCGCCCACGCGATTGGCCGGCTTGCCACAAAAGCCATGGAGGCCATTGGCAGAAATCCTGAATCCGCGTCAAAAATCCAGACGCCCATGGTTCTTGCCATCGCGTTCGCGGAAGCCATCGCGATTTACGCGCTGGTTGTTTCGCTCATTATTCTTTTCGCGTAGCATTTCGTTGTATGGAAAAGCTGGTGGAAAATTTCGGGCTTGACTGGAAACTTCTTTTTGCGCAGGCGTTTAATTTCCTTTTGGTGCTGTGGATCCTGCGCCGTTTTGCGTTTTCAAAACTTCTTTCGTATCTTGAAATAAGGCGGAAAAAAATTCAGGAGGGGTTGGAAATGCACGAGAAAGCGGGGCAGGAAATTGCGAGAGCAAAGGTTTTGAAAGCGGAAGAAATTGAAGCGGGCAGGCGGGAAGCAATGGAAACCGTGGCGCGGGCAAAAAAGTTTGCAGAGCAGAAGGCTCAAGAAACGGAAGCAAAAACAAGAGAAAAAGCTGAAGAAATTATGCAGAGCGCGAAGCAAACGGCTGAACAGGAGAAGAAAGAAATCATCGCAAGTTCGGCTGACGACATTAAAACGATCGCCGAGGCCGCCCTTGAGAAAATACTTGCCAGGGACATTTCCAAAACCGAAGAAGAAAAATTGATGGGAGAGGTGCTTTCTTCTCTTAAAGAAACAACGTATGCAAAGTAAAGCAAGATTGTACGCCAATGTGCTGGCCGCTTCTTTGGCTGAAGCAAAAAACGGAAAAGAAATTCAAGAACGCATGGGCAGGTTGAAAGAATTATTGAAAAAGCGCGGGGATTTGAAAATAGCGGGGCGCGTTGCGCAAGAATTTTTTAAAGCGTGGCAGAACGCAAAAGGAACGCAGGCAATTCTTGTGAGCGCGCGGCGCTCCGCCAACGGGGCAAAAGAAAAAATTGGAGCCCTTTTGGAGAAAAAAGGATTTCTTGTGCAAGAAGAGATAAAGCCCGAAGTGATCGGGGGATTGGCCATACTGCTTGGGAACGAGCTTCTCATTGACGGCACAATCAAAGCAAAACTTACAAAAATCTGGTCTTCATTACAGTAAATGGAAAAAGCGCATATTTTTGAACAATTAAAAAAACAGCTTGAAGGGGCGGACTTATCGGTGAAAGGAGAGGAAATCGGGAAGGTGGTGAGCGTGTTTGACGGCATTGTGCAGATAGAGGGCCTGCCCCGCGCGATGGCGTCTGAAATGCTTTCCATTGAACGATGGCCCGCGGAGAAAAACGCGGTTCCCATTCCCGCTATTGCGTTGAACCTTGAAGAATATGTGGTGGGCGCCGTGATTCTTGGCGACGAGAAACAGGTTCGCGAGGGAGACATTGTCAAGCGGACGGGAAACGTGCTTTCAGTTCCTGTCGGCGAGGCCTTGCTTGGCCGCGTGGTGAACCCTTTAGGGGCTCCTCTTGACGGCAAAGGAACTATCTCGCTTTCAACATTGCGAGCGGTGGAAACGCCCGCTCCCTCCGTGATTGACCGCGAGTCCGTGAACACTCCTTTGGCAACGGGCATAAAGGTGATTGACGCCGCGATTCCCATTGGACGCGGCCAGCGCGAGCTTATCATTGGCGACAGGCAGACGGGCAAAAGCGCCATTGTTGTTGATGCGATTGTCAATCAGCTGAGCGAGCCGAAAGAGAAGCGCCCGGTCTGTATATACGTTGCCATAGGGCAGAAATATTCCAAAGTTGCGGCAATGGTGAAAGAGCTTGAAAAACGGGGAGCAATGGCATATACCACGGTTGTTGTCGCGGGAGCGTCAGACCCCGCGCCCTTGTGGTATCTTGCTCCGTACGCCGGATGCAGTATGGGAGAGCATTTCAGGGACAATGGCAAAGATGCCCTTGTCATATACGATGACCTGACAAAGCACGCGTGGGCGTGGCGCCAGATTTCTTTGCTTTTGCGCAGGCCGCCCGGGCGCGAGGCGTATCCGGGAGATGTGTTTTATCTGCACTCGCGGCTTTTGGAGCGCGCGGCAAAACTGTCAAAGAAAAAAGGCGGAGGTTCTCTGACCGCGCTTCCCATTATTGAAACCCAGCTGGGAGACGTATCTTCGTATATTCCCACCAACGTGATCTCCATTACGGACGGGCAAATTTACCTTGAATCCGATCTTTTTGCCAAGGGCCAGAGGCCCGCGGTGAATATCGGGCTTTCCGTGTCGCGCGTGGGATCTTCAGCGCAGACCAAGGCAATGAAGAAAGTCGCCTCGCAAATAAAGTTGGAGCTTGCCCAGTATCAGGAGCTTGCGGCGTTCGTGCAGTTTTCCCAAGATTTGGACGAAGCGACAAGAAAGCGCATAGACCGCGGAGCGCGCCTTACCGAGCTTTTAAAGCAAGATCAGTTTGCCACCATGCCATTTGAAGAGCAGACATGCGTGCTGTTTGCGGGCACGCAGGGATTTTTTGACCTTATTTCCCTGGACGGCGTGCGCGCCGCAGAGCAGAAGCTTTTGGAACACCTGAGGAATTTACAGCCCGGCATTCTTGAGGATATCAAGATTTCAAAAGATTTTACCGACGAAACAAAAGCGGCGCTTACGCAGGCGCTGAAAGAAGTTTCTTTGTAATACAGACGCAGCCATGGCTTCAAAACTTCAGATCAAAGGGAAAATAACAGCGACCAGAAACATCCGCCAGATTACCAAAGCAATGCAAATGGTCGCGGCTTCCAAAATGAGAAAAGCGCAGGAGGCCGCTCTCCGCGCGCGCCCGTACGCGAAAAAAGCGGCGAGCCTGCTGAGAAATATCTTGCGGTACGTTTCCAAAACAAACCATACGCATTCGCTGTTTGAAAAGCGGGGAAAGAAAAACTTGTGCCTTGCGGTCGCAACAAGCGACAAAGGATTGTGCGGGGCGTTCAACGGCAATGTGCTGAGAGCCGCGATGAAATTTCTGCGCGACCATGAAGACTGCAATGTTGATATTGTGGCAGTCGGAAGGAAAGGGCGGGACTTTTTTAAAAAAAGAAACATTCGCGCGGTCCGCGAATTCCTGAATTTTTCAGAGCAGGCAAGCAGTCATGACGCGCATTTGCTTTTTGAATGGCTGTATGAAAAATATGCGGCAAAAGAATACGATCGCGTGTTTTTCTGCTCAACTTCGTTTCTTTCAGTTCTTCAACAAAAGGTGGAGCTGTACCAACTGCTGCCCCTGTCCGTAAAAGAATTGAATCGGCTGATTGCGAACATTGTTCCAAAGACGGGAAAGTATTCGGAATTTGCCCGCAACGATGAACCTTCATCGGCGCATTATTATCTGTTTGAGCCGTCCGCAAAAGAAATTCTGGAGCAAGTCATGCGTTTTCTCGCAAGCGTGCAGGTGTTCCATCTTTTGCTTGAGTCAAACGCGTCCGAGCATTCAGCGCGCATGGTCGCGATGAAAAACGCGTCAGAAAACGCGGAGCGCATTTTAGAAGAATTAAGCAGAACATTAAACACCTTGCGCCAGACCTCCATTACGCAGGAGTTAGCCGAAATCACGACCGCCAAGGAAGCGCTTACAGCGGAATAAATTCAAAATCCAAAATGCAAATGTCAAATGAATGTCAAAGCTCAAAATCCAAATAGCAAATTTGACATTTGAACTTTAGGTTTCATTTGGCATTTGAATTTTGATATTTGACATTTTATTTTCAGTATTCAGCTTTAATTTTTCATTCTGTTTTTAGTTATCAATATGGCAATAAATAAAGGTATTATCATACAAATCATGGGACCGGTGGTGGATGCGGAATTTCCCGATTCTCTGCCTGAACTTCAGACAGCGTTGCTCGTGGAAAAAGAAGGGGCAAAGTCCTTAACGCTTGAAGTTGCCCAGCATTTGGGAGGGAACCGGGTGCGCGCCATTGCAATGGACACCACGGACGGCTTGCAGAGAAAAACAGAAGTTATTGACACGGGAAGCCCCATCACGGTTCCGGTTTCAGACAAAGTGCTCGGGCGCATGTTTAACGTGCTGGGAGAACCCATTGACGGCTTGGGCGAGCTTGACAAGGGTACGCCGCGCTCTTCCATTCACCAGCAGGCGCCCTCCTTAAAAGCGCAAAAAGTAGAGCCGGAGCTTTTTGAAACCGGCATTAAGGTAATTGACCTTCTCTGCCCCATTCTCAAAGGAGGGAAGGTCGGGCTGTTTGGCGGAGCCGGAGTCGGGAAAACTGTTCTTCTGCAGGAGTTCATCCACAATACCGCGGTAAAGCACGGAGGATTTTCCGTGTTTGCGGGAGTGGGGGAGCGCACAAGAGAAGGGAACGATTTGTATCATGAAATGAAGGAATCCGGCGTGCTGGAAAACACCGTGATGCTGTTCGGGCAGATGAACGAGGTTCCGGGCGCAAGATTCCGCACCGCGCTCTCCGCCTTGCGCGTGGCTGAATACTTCAGGGACGAGAAGAAAAAAGACATTCTGCTTTTCATTGACAATATTTTTCGCTTTGTGCAAGCGGGTTCTGAAGTGTCCGTGCTGTTGGGGAGAATGCCCTCTGCCGTGGGATACCAGCCCACGCTGGGAACTGACATGGGGGCTTTGCAAGAGCGCATCACGTCCACGAAAGACGGCTCCATTACTTCGGTGCAGGCAATTTATGTGCCGGCAGACGACATTACGGACCCCGCGCCCGCCACGACGTTCAGCCATTTGGATTCCACCATTGTGCTTTCGCGCGAACTTACCCAGCTTGGCATTTATCCCGCAGTGGATCCTTTGGCGTCCAAGTCTTCGGCGCTGGACCCCCGCATTGTGGGGCAGGAACATTATGACACTGCCAAAAAAGTTCAGCAGATTTTGCAGAGGTACAAGGAACTGCAGGATATTATCGCGATTCTTGGCATGGAAGAGCTGTCAGACGAGGACAAGCTTGTAGTGGCGAGAGCCCGCAGAATCCAGAGGTTTTTGTCCCAGCCCTTTTCAGTTGCCGAGACATTCACCGGAAGGCAGGGCAAATACGTGCCCCGCGAAGAGACGGTCAGAGGGTTTCAGGAAATCATTGAAGGCAAGCACGACGCCAAAGACGAATCCGCGTTTTACATGAAAGGAACCATTGAAGAAATATAAATCCAAATGTCAAAATATCTTTATTTGTCATTTGACATTAGGATTTCATTTGGCATTTGACATTTGAGCTTTGACATTGATTGCATGACTTTTCCGCTTTCCGTTTTCGCCATAGACAGAGAATTGTTCATGGGCAATGCCCGGTCAGTTTCTGTTCCCGGCGCTTTGGGGCGCATGCAGATTTTGCCCCACCATATTTCTTTAGTGTCCGCGCTTGAAGAAGGAGATGTGGCGGTTGAAAAAGAGGACGGCGGAAAACAGATCATTCCCATTGCCGGCGGGGTGATTGAAGTGAACGGCAAAGAAGTCGTTGTGCTGGTTAATTTTTAAGGCAGATAACCCTTCGACAAAGCTCGGGACAGGCAGTTAACAATCAGCAGTTGGTTATTTTCCGCCAGAGGCGGATCCGCCGCAGGCGGAGAATTTGTTTGGTTATTGTTTCTTGGTTATTGGTTATTTTTTAATATGTCTCACACTTGTAAAGCGGTGGTGGTGCATTGCATAGACTTTCGTTTTTGTAAGGCGCTCAACGATTTTTTTGAGAAGCAGTATCCCGAAGGATACGACAATGTTGTGATTGCCGGCGGAGTCAAGGACATTGTGGACAACAGAGAACAAAGCTTTGCGCTTGGCCAGCTTGCACTCTCTATGCGTCTCCACCAGCCAAAAGAGATCGTGCTTGTCCAGCACGAAGATTGCGGCGCGTACGGCGGAAGCGCAACACTCGGAGAGAATGAGCTAGAGCATCAAAAAGCTCAACTTTCCTCGGCGGCGGCAATCATAAAAAAAGAGTTTCCCGACGCCGTTCTCAAAACATACCTCATCCTCCTCTCCCAGG
>CAYYFJ010000018.1:3479-13563 GCA_964471385.1 uncultured Candidatus Saccharibacteria bacterium | reverse complement strand
GTTTCCCGACGCCGTTCTCAAAACATACCTCATCCTCCTCTCCCAGGAAATCATCACCGTATAAAAAAGTGAGGCCACGGATTATTCCGTGGCCTTTGCCGTCTTGGGGATGTCCATGGCGAAAAACTCTTCCCGCCATTCCTCCCACCGGATCCGGTTCACAAAATACGTATGCCCCATGCCTTTTTCGGGGTACACGTAGAAAAAACACCCGATCACGATATCGTGAGGTAGAACATTTCGAAGATACTGTTTTCCCCCGATTGAGAGATCAAGGTTCCTCGTGAGTGAAATACCATGCTTAAAACCTTTCCCGCATGGATAGTGGGAATAAAGTCCAAGGTGGTTGATGTTTTTCATCGCGATGGTTTCCACGATATCTTCTATAAGAACTGCCCCGCGCGGCAATTCTGCGTTCAATGGAGACCTCGGATCGATATTAAGCGTCCCTCCGTTATATTTCAAACCCTGGATGCGCGTGGAACCATAGATTCTCGCCGTGTTTGTAAGATGATATTCCTCTTGTTCGGGTTGGTCGCAGTCCGGACACAAAACAAGAATTGCCTCGTGGTTCTTTTGGAATTCTTGCCACGATATATCCTCAAATATACCCCTTTCGCGCAGTAACTTGACGATACATAATTCCCTGTCCGACAGGAGACCCATCGCTTCTCCTCCTTATAAAAAAGTGCCGACAGGATTCTATCTCCTTATTGATTTTTTGTCTAGGGGGCGGACATGATGGAGCGCATCAAAAATATCATTCTCTACACAACCCCGACGTGCGTGTATTGCAGATCGGTGAAAGAATTCTTTAAAGGCCATGGCGTCGGGTACATGGAAAAAAATGTTGGGTGAAATCAGGTTTCACCCGCTTTGGAAGTGGCCAAGGTCGGACCTTGACCACTTTTTTTTGCGAGTGAAGCGCGTAACGGGGGCAGACCCCACTATAGTCCTTGTGTGCTTTTGTGGCTGTTGTATAATGCAGGAATATCAAGGTCGTTTCATTATGTTCTATAGTATTATAAGTATAACAATGGTTCTATGATGCGTTCTTTGTTTATAGGCGCGCTTGTTCTCGGACTTTTGGGATTTGCTCCGAGCGCGCATGCCGCGTTTGACTTGCAGTCGTTTCTTGGGGCGGCGGCCCGGTTTGTGCAAAACGCGTTTTCCCCGGAGGAGGAAAACGGAGCCCCTGAAGAAGAGCAGAATCCTGAAGATTTTGTTGACCCGGCTGAAATCCGCCGCGTCACGCAGGACATCAAAAACATGCGCCGCGAGCTGACCCGGTTTGCCAAGCAAATTCAGAAACTCCCAAACAGCTCAGATGATGCCACCCAGATTCAGAATCTTCTTGGCGAGCTTTCTTCGGCGGAGCAGAAACTGCAGTCGGGAACTGATGTGCGCGAGACTTTGCAGGATTTTTACGACGCGAGAATATGGGAAGACATCAACAAGATAAGGGCGAAGATTGAAGTGCCAAAGGAAATTACTCAGTGGACAAAGGAGATAAAGCGGGCGGAAAAGTCGCTTGCCCTGAAAAAATATCAGACGCTCGGGCTTGATACTGCGCAAGCAAAGCAGAAGCTTCAGGAGGTAAAAAACATGCTTGTTCAAGTAGAGTCCTTTTACGGCGCGGGGGATCTTGAAAGCGCGATTGAAACCTTGGATGAAGTCCGGCAGGATTTCCATCCCGGAGAAGTGATGGGCGTTGCGGACCGCATGTATCAAATTGCAACCGCGTTAAAGAGAGTGAAAGACGCAACGGTCAAAACGCAGATTCAAAACGTTTTGCAGGACGCAGTGTCGGAATTTAACAGCGGAGAATACCGCGCGGCGCGAGAGCTTATGGATGAGGCGGCCCCGGAAATTATGAAAATTATCACCACGGTAACTTCTGCCGGGAAAAAGAAGGTGAATGTCCAGCAAAACATGAATCAGCTTGGTGAGAAGATCAAAGAAAAAATGGAAACCATACGCCAGAAAGGCGAGGAAACGGAGCGAAGGAAAGAAGAAATGCAAAAACCTCCCATGCCCCAGCAAACGCCTCCGCCAGCCGATGGATCAAGCCAGAAGCCGAAAATTGAAAGCAGTGAGCCGCAGTCTCGGCAAATTCCTGTGCCTCCGACCACTTCTGTTGAAGGAGGACAGCAAGTCCCGGTTACTCCGTAATTCCGCAGTGTGACAGTCTTAGGGGCCGAGAATCTTATGAACCGGGTCTCTAAGTTCCCAAGGTTGGGTGAAACCAGGTTTCACCCAACCTTGCAAAGGAGGGTCAGACCCTCCTTTGCCGTTCGGATCCACATGTTTCGGAGACACACGGAGTGTGTCTCCGAAACATTAAGAGGTATTTGTCAAGAAAAACCGTGCGCGTAACGCCAGAGTGACGGCAAATAAGAAGGATCGTCTATTTTTCGCGCTGTTTGTCCGCCACATCATTCTAAACTCTTGCCTGGCCACTCGTTCGCTGATATACTGTCCGCATATCAATGCTAATTTTCCGTTATGCCCAATGTTATTATTTACACAACTCCGTCGTGCGTGTACTGCAGGACGGCAAAAGAGTTTTTTAAAGACCATACTATCGCGTATGAAGAAAAGGACGTGGTAAAAGATATAGACGCAAGAAATGAAATGGTGAAAAAGGCGGGCCAGCTCGCGGTTCCCGTTATTGATGTAGGGGGAGAAATTGTTATCGGGTTTGACAGGACGAAATTAAGCAAGCTTCTTGGAATCTGACACTTCCATGGAAACGTACGATGTTGTCATTATAGGAAGCGGAGCGGCGGGATTGTCCGCGGCGCTGTACGCGGGACGCGCCAAAATGCGCGCGCTTGTGATCGCGGGAGATTTTGGAGGCGAGACAACAAGCGCGTGGACCATTGAAAACTACCCCGGCATTCTTTCCATAGATGGATACGAGCTGATGAGAACCATGAAAAAACAGGCGGAGAACGCGGGAGTTGAAATGAAAGAGAGCCATGTGACGGCGCTGGAGAAAGAAGGCAGAGAGTTTCTCGTGAAAACAAAAGAAGGAAACACGCTTGCCGCGCATTCCGTGATTCTTGCCGTTGGAGCCGCAAGAAGAAAATTGAATCTTCCAAGGGAAAAAGAACTTACGGGGAAGGGGGTGCATTATTGCTGGACGTGCGACGGTCCTTTGTATGGAGGAAAAACAGTCGCCATGGTGGGAGGAGGGGATTCTTCCGTGAAAGGGGTGAATTTTCTCGCAGAATACGCGGATAAAATTTATTTGATATCGCGGGAAAAAGAACTGCGCGCGGAGCCCGTCAATCTTGAGCGCATGCAAAAACTCGGGTCAAAAGTTGACGTGCTTGCTGAAACTGAAATCCGTGAATTTATCGGCAAGGAAAAACTTGAAAAACTTGCATTGTCAAAACCATTCAACGGCTCTGGCGAACTTGCGGTTGACGGATTGTTTATTGAAATCGGGTTTGAGCCGAACAAAACTCTTTCTCTTCAGCTTGGGGTTGATTTTGACGAAGAAGGATACATCAAAGTGGACAATGCGATGCGCACATCCGTTCCCGGAGTATTTGCGGCGGGAGACGCGACCAACCACTTTGGCGATTTTAAGCAGGACATCACAGCCGCCGCGCTCGGAGCGGTAGCTGCCACATCGGCGTATGAATACGTAAAAACAATGAACAGCTAGCATTTTTTAGCAGTTTCTTTACAATGAGCATACACTCAATATTGCATACGGAACACATAACACTTGTTACGGTATGAACGATAAATTAAAACAATACAGCGAATTATATCTGCCGGTTTCCATATTTCTTTCCGCGCTGATTCTTGCGGGATCATTGATGTACGTCAGCAAAGGGGGACTGCCGTTTTTCAGCAATCTTGCGGCAGGCGCTCGGCAATCCGCGGGGACGCAAAATCAGCAGGAGATTCAAAATCCACGGCAAAATCCCGTGGCAATTTCTGTTACAGACAAAGATCATATTCGCGGAAGTTTGTCAGCTCCGGTGAAAATCGTGGAGTTTTCCGATCTGCAGTGTCCGTTCTGCCAGCGTTTCCATCCCGCGCTCAAGCAGGTGTTTGACGAATATAAGGGCAAGATTGCATGGGTGTACAAACATTTTCCTCTTACGCAGATTCATTCGGAAGCCCAGCCTTCAGCCGAAGCCGCAGAATGCGTGGCTGCGCAAAAAGGAGAGGACGGATTCTGGCAATTTATTGACGGCGTGTTTGCCAAACAAGACAAAATCGGCCCCGAGCTGTATCGGGAACTTGCTCGGTCAGCCGGGGTAAACATGGGCCAGTTTGATTCCTGCGTCGCACAGCGCGCGCACAAAGATAAAGTGAACGCGGACATGGAGCTTGGAATACAATCGGGAGTGCAGGCAACCCCGTCTTCCTTTGTGAACGGCAGGCTGGTGGAAGGAGCGGTTCCGTATGAAACGCTGAAAGCCGCGATTGAAAACGCGCTGAACGCTAAATAATAATTCGCGCACGCCTATGAAAAATTTTATGCCATGGATTGTCGTGGGATTCGTCACCGCCGCAACTGTGGGATTTTTGGCGCTTGTCGCAACGCGCGCTCCCCAACAGCCAACCGCAGAACTTCTCACGGCGTCTGCCACTGATAAAGACGTATTTCGCGGGAATAAAGACGCGCCCCTTACGCTGGTGGAGTATGCTGATTTTCAGTGTCCTGCGTGCGCGGTATATCATCCGCTTGTAAGAAAATTGGAAGAAGAATTTGGCGGCAATCTCAAAGTGGTGTTCCGGCAGTTTCCTTTAAATGCCATTCACGAGAACGCGGACTTGGCGGCAAGAGCGTCTGAAGCGGCAAACCTGCAGGGGAAATTCTGGGAAATGCACGATATGCTTTTTGAACATCAGCAGGAATGGGCAAAAAACAAAGAAGCAAAATCAATGTTTCTTCAGTACGCTTTTTCAGCCGGACTGAACCAAGAACAGTTTGCGCGCGATCTTGACGATCCCGCCGTGAAAGAAAAAATCAGCAAGGACCTCAAGAGCGGGTGGGATTCGCAGGTGCAGGGCACTCCCACATTCTTTTTGCAGGGCAGAAAAATTGTCAATCCGCCATCGTATGACGCGTTTCGCCAGCTTATTCTCAACGCCCAGCAGGGCAATTCCTAACCTGTTTCCCTATTTGTTTCTCTTACTAAGCTGGCTTGGATTCCTTGACAGCGCGTATCTTGCCATTGAGCATTATCGGGGAGTTATTCCGTCCTGTTCCGTGATTGCGGGATGTGAAAAGGTGCTGACGAGCCCGTATTCCGAGTTTTTTGGAATTCCGGTCGCGCTGTTTGGAGTGTTGTTTTATCTTGCCGTTCTGTTTTTGACCGTCGGATATTTCGTGTCAAAAAACGCGAAATTATTTTTGTGCGCCTCGTTTGTTCCGTTTTTCGGGCTGGCCGGTACCCTTTGGTTTTTGTACGCGCAGGCGTTTTTGCTCGGCGCGTTTTGCTTGTATTGCTTGGCGTCAGCCGCAATTACATTCGCGCTGGCGATACTTTCGCTTTTATTTTTCAGAAAAATTCTTTATACTAGAAAGGAGCATACGCAATAATGAAGAACCGAACCATTGCCGGAATTATTCTCGCGATATTTTTCGCAAGCACGCTGGGATGCGCTTGGTTTTTTGCGTTTCAAACGGCAATGGCTGACGGTTGCTACGGGTTTCAAGACAAGTCTCCCGATTGTGAAGGAGCGCAGAGTGCGCCTTTTCGCATTCTCCATCATGTTCTTGTATTCTCCCAGATTCAACACGCGGCTTCCTTGCTTTTATTCGGGGCGCTGATGGGGCTGATTTCTTTTTTGGCATGTTTGCTGTTTGACAAACTCCGCGGGAGCATTGCGCGGTGCGCGGGAATTTTTCAGGCGCAAACCGCGCGCGCCATTCAGTCTGTCCGTGTTCCCTTTCGCGAGTTTCTTTTTTGGCTCGCGCTTCACGAAAAACGAGATCCTGATGCGGCTTTTGCGGGCGTGTAACGCGCGCAGAGATTTCTATTTTCTCTGGCATTCATCCCCATGGGGATGAATGCCAGCCCCGTAGCGAAGCGGAGGGAGAAAACATAAATCCAGTAATTTTGCGGAACGCGAAGCATATAATTTCCGCAAAATTACGGGTGGTACTCACCACTTTGGCGAGTACCCCGCGGCTTTGCCGCAGAGATTTCTATTAGATTTTTTTCATTTATGTCTATGAAACAGTCATCCGCATCATCTTTGGTGTTTTTTGGAATAGTCATTGCGCTCATTGCGGGCGTTGGAGGTTTGTTGTATGCAAACAAAAACAAAAATTCCGGCATTGCCGGCGCCTATTCTTCTTCAACATTGTCATCGTCTGAGTCTTCGTATGATTTTGGAACGGTTTCCATGGCAAAGGGCAATGTGTCGCGCATGTTTTCGCTGAAAAATGAAGGCCAAGAGCCGGTTGCAATCACAAAAGTGTACACGTCCTGCATGTGCACCACCGCTTCTTTAATTGACGCGGCGGGAGCGCGCAAAGGATATTTTGGAATGCCGGGGCACGGAGGAGGATCGTCTGGCGCAAATGCCGTGATACAGCCCGGAGAGACAATGCAGGTGGAAGCGGTTTTTGACCCTGCCGCGCACGGGCCTTCCGGGGTTGGGCTGGCGCAGAGAAGTATATACATTGAAACAAACTCGCGCACGAAACCAAAGGTTGAGTTTTCATTCACCGCAAATGTAACTCCGTAACCCTATGGATATTCTGTTTGGAGCTTCCATTCTTGCTTCGTTTGTCGCGGGCATGGTGGCGTTGTTCGCTCCCTGCTGTATCACCATTCTTCTGCCGTCGTATCTGGCTTCCATATTCCGCGAAAAGCGGCAGATGCTTTTCATGACCTTTGTGTTTTTTTCCGGCATCGCGCTTGTGCTTGTTCCCATAGGGCTTGGCGCCGCGTTTTTGGCGCAGATGTTCCGTTCGTTCCATGTTGAAATGTATCTCATTGGCGGCGGGCTTATGATTTTGCTTGGCGTCATGAGCCTGCTTGGGAAGGGAATAGCGCTTTTTCCCATGCTTAATCGTTCGTCTCTGGGAGCGAACAGGCACGATCCAAAGTCCATATTTCTGCTTGGAGTGTTTTCGGGAGCCGCCACTTCATGCTGTGCTCCGGTGCTGGCGGGAGCCGTCACGCTTGCCGTGATATCCGGAGTGTTCTGGAAGGCGCTTGTGGTTACGTTTGCCTATGTGTTCGGCATGACATTCCCGCTTTTTATAGCGGCGTATCTGTACGATAAGTTCCGCGTGGAAGAATCGGCGTTTATGCAAGGCAAAACCATTCGGCTCAAGTTTTTCGGAAAACCGTTTGAAGTACAGTCAACCAACCTTATTGCGTCCCTGCTTTTTCTGGGCATCGGAATTTTGCTGTGGTACCTTGCGCTGGAAGGAGACGCGTTTTTCGCGCCTTCCTATCAGGCGGCAATCGGGAATTCGCTGAACGCGTGGTCGCAAAAACTTCTTGCGCGGCTTGGCGCTATTCCTGATATTGCGTGGGGAGCAGTGATACTTGGCGTGTTTCTTTTCTTTCTTTTCAAGGCCAGAAAGCAAAAAACAAACCAATAACCGTAATTCGTATGAAAAAACTTGTTTCGCAATGCAAAGAATTATTTGCGCGCTCTTGCACCCTTAACATGGACAAAGCGTGGAAGTGGATAGCGATAAGCTCTATTGTTTTGCTTTTTGCAACCCAGCTTTTTGACATGCAGGTGCAGATAAAGCCCAAGTTTTTGGGAGCAGGCGCTTCTGAAACGGCTTCCCAACAGGACGATCAGGCCGTGATTGCGTCTTTGCAAAAACAGATTTTGCCCGAGCAAGGCGTTGTATTGCCTGTACGGTGGGGCGATCTTGGAAAACGCATGGCGGAGGCCGGAGTGATTGACAAAGCGCGGTTTGAAGAGCTGTACAAAGACAGAGGAGGAATGTCTTTGGAAGAGCAGGCGATATTGTCGGGAGAAAATAACGGCAGTCTTGTCATGACCATGCAGAATTCAGGATTTTTACTGAATATGCTTTGGGCGTTCGGCCTTGGAAACAAGAACGCGGTGCTCGAGCAAGGTCCCATGATGCAGGGCGGCAGGGAAGATGCGGCGCGGTTTGCGTCCACCGGCGGATGGTCATTGGCAAAAGGAGATGTGATGAACCATTACAGCGCCTATCCATTCGTAACGCTGACGCAGGAACAACAGGACATGGTGGAGCGCGTGTCGCAAAACATTTTCAGGCCGTGTTGCGGAAATTCCACCTATTTCCCGGATTGCAACCATGGCATGGCAATGCTTGGTCTGATTGAGTTGATGGCGTCGCAGGGCGTTTCGGAAAATGACATGTATGCAATCGCCCTGCAAGTCAACTCATTCTGGTTTCCGGACACCTATCTTACAGTCGGCAGATATTTCGCAAAGCGCGACGTAAAATGGTCGGAACTTAATCCCAAAGATATTCTGGGGTCGCTGTATTCAAGCGCGCAGGGGTATCAGCAGATTCTGCAGGAGGTTCAGCCGGTTCCCGCCGCCGGCGGAGGGGGATGCGGGATATAAAAATCAAATATCAAAAATCAAATATCAAAAACAAAGAAACAGCAATAATATGACAAAACAAAACATTGCGGTGTTTGTTTTACGCCTTGCCATGGGCTGGCTGTATTTGTACGCCGGCCTTTCCAAGGTGCTGGATCCTAAGTGGTCGGCTGAAGGATACCTGAAGGGCGCAAAAACATTGCCCGCGCTGTATCAATGGTTTGCGAGCCCTTCCATGCTTCCGTTGGTGAACTTTGTCAATGAGTGGGGACTGACCCTTCTTGGCGCGTCTCTCTTGCTCGGCCTGTTTGTCAAAATCAGCACCGTTGGAGGAACTCTGCTTATGGCGCTGTATTATCTGCCGATTCTGCAGTTTCCATATGTCGGAACCCATTCACTGATTGTTGACGAGCACATTGTATATATCGCAGGCCTTGCCGTGTTGATGGCAATGGATGCCGGAAAAATCTGGGGGCTTGACCGGTTGCTGGCACGGCAGAAAGCTGTACGCTGACCGCTGATGGCGGCTCAGCGCTGTACTTTTCCCTTTCTATAGGATATACTGGTTTCAGTTTGAACAGGGAATCGTTTTTTGTACCTAAAAGGTCGTTTGGTATTTTTTAAGTAATCGCGCTTGAGAAGAAACGCGCGAACAAGATATCTATGGCAACTGAAGCATATTGCGTAAAGTGCAAAGCGAAAAGAGACATGAAGGATGAAAAACAGGTAACGATGAAAGGAAAAGGAGGCGTTGAACGATTAGCCATGACTGGCACCTGCCCGAACTGCGGCACCAAGATGTTCCGCATTATGGGAAAGAAATAGGTTTTCTGCCGTCCGTTTCCCGGGAAGATGTGCGTTTTAGCGCATGTCTTTCAAGGAAACGGGCGGCTTTTCGTTTTTCTTCAGTGTAATATAGTGTGATATAACGAATACACAATGGACACACAAATTCGGATACTGAAAAAAACGCCAATCACCAGAGAAGAGCTAAAACACATTGCGCAGGAGAGATACGGAGATTTAGTGAAAGCGGTTGTTGATATTGAACAGGGCATTATGGCTTTGGGAGGAGAACTTCATGCCGATGAAGAGGTTGTTCTTATAGAACAGGAAGGGTCAGTGCGCGATCATACGTGGGGACTAAATCTCTATGTGGAAAAATCTGGAGACGAGTTTGTTGAGTTTGATTCAGTCATTAATCTTAAGCCGTCCTCGGGAAATCGTTCCTGTGGCGTTGAGAATGCGGAGATTCAATCAAAAATCATAGGTATTGTAAAAACTCTCATTCAGGAATGAACATCGTTTTTCACAAAGAACTCGCGCAGGGAAGGTGGTTTACATTTTCTCTTGCGGAACAGTTCGCAAATATCTGGAGCGAAGTGGGAAGGGCCGCGAAATGGCAGAGGAAAGATAGTAAGCTGTTTTCAGAAGCGGCAGCGCGCGCGCTGGAACTTTTTGATTTGACCATGGCTGATGCGAGATGGCTTGGGCGTCTGCGGGAAATCGGACGCTTGCGTGAGATTTTTTGCGCAGC
>CAYYFJ010000018.1:0-3379 GCA_964471385.1 uncultured Candidatus Saccharibacteria bacterium | reverse complement strand
TTTTTTTATGTCTCATTTAAAAGAAGAAAAAACATGCGTGTTGGTGAAGCCGGACGGCGTGAAGCGCGGTTTGGTGGGGGAGTGCATACGCAGAATTGAACAGCGCGGATTAAAACTTATCGCGCTGAAAATGATCTGGGCGGACGACGAGAAAGCGAAAAAACATTATCCCGGCACTGACGAATGGCTGACCGGCATGGGGAATAAGACCCTTGAAACGTACGCAAAATACGGCAAAGATCCGGTTCAGGAAATCGGGACAGGCGACTCTCTTGAAATCGGAAAAAAAGTGTACCAGTGGAATGTGGAATTTTTAACGTCGGGCCCCATGGCCGCGATGATATTTTCTGGCATACACGCAATTGACATGGTGCGCAAAATCGTGGGCAAGACCATTCCCGCGTTCGCTGAAATGGGAACAATACGCGGGGATTATTCCGTGGACTCTCCCGTGCTTGCAAACGACGGAAAGCGCGCCATACACAATGTGGTGCACGCTTCAGGCGACCCTTCTGAAGCTGAACACGAAATCAAGTATTGGTTCACACCTGAAGAAATCCACGATTACAAACGCGCCGAAGAGGACATCATGTTCTAAATCAACGGGGACACTTCTCGTTGAATATCAACGGGGACACTCCCCGTTGATTTGTTGTTTCACAGAGCCAGCCTCTCCTAATAAAACGAAGACACGAGGTCGGAGACACACGGAGTGTGTCTCCGACATGGAATTGGTGATTTGTCAAGTTATCCAATGTCCTATTGACAAAATTGAAAATACATGCTATACTGTGTCCATTAGGATGAAGTATCGTTGAGGTGTCTTCCTGAAAGTCTGTCATTGAATGATCGGTTTTCAGGAGGATGCCCGGGCAATGGCTATATGGGGAAGACGTTCCCCACATCAGCCGCCGTCCTGCGATCCTTCTTCTCGGGAAGCGCGATGCTTGCCCGAGACCCGCAAAGACAAAGCCGGTGGGTTAATCCGGCAGGGAGAGGGAACTACCTTCACAGAGCCGCCACAAGCGCTCAAGTGAGGGTACCTCCCCGAGGCCGGATTTCTCTGATTTTTTTCAGAGAGATCCGGCGACTCTCCCCAATTTTTAAGAAAGGAGGTATTCACCTTGGTTGTGACCAAAGTGAATACCAAGGTTTCCACGTTTTCCGGTAAAAACGTGGTACGGCCGTAGCAAACTCGCTAAACGGCCAAGAGAGGAATGCCTCCTCTCGCGAGAGGTCTTGCCCGCCTTGCACTCCAACAGGGGGCGAAAGGGTAAAACGCGATTTCCCCCGCGTTTAGGCACAGGAAGGCAATATCCTGTGCCCAGGGGATCGGGGGCGAAAGCCCCCCACCAGCCGGGGCTCGCGCCTCGGCAAGAGGAGGGCGGAACGGATGTTTCCAAATCAGCCGCCCTCCCTCTACCAAAGTTTGATACTCTGCAAAGCTTGGTAGCAGATTTTGGAGGAGACAAAACGGACACATTGCGTGTCCGTTTTGTTTTTTTGCCCGATTGACTTGTCTGCCCGAGCTTTAACGGCGGCGGAAGCTTGCAAAGCGAAGGCGGGGCATTTTTTCTATTCTATGATTTATGTTTCACGTTCTTTGATTTGTGTTCTCTATTCCATATTGAAAAGGTTGACTGCATAATTTGGCGCGGTACAATACACTTGCCCTGTGCCATTCTATGTCTAGTATACGCTTTTATCGGGGGCCTGACATGAAGCGCGGACCGTGGTTCGCGCCTTTGGCTCCCACCTAGGTTTTTCTAGGCTCATAGAATGAGTGCGGGGCATTTTGCTAAGAAAGTATTCAGTATTCAGTATTCAGTATTCAGTATTGAGTATAGAGTGTAAAGGATTCTGCATACTGCATACTAAATACTGCATACTTAATACTAAACAATGAACTTGCTTGAACTCAAAAATGTTTCAGTCGGATACGGAAAAGCGCCTGTTATAGAAAAGGTTTCTTTTGCTTTGCAAAGAGGGGAGACGGTTGTGATTCTCGGGCCCAATGGCTCTGGCAAAACAACGATTTTTCGCGCCATTATCGGAGCCTTGCCTTATGCGGGCGAAATTGCAATGGAGCCTGACGCGCGCATCGGATATGTGCCGCAAAAAATTGATCTGGAACGCAATCTTCCGCTTACGGTGCGCGAGTTTCTTTTACTCGCCGTAAAACCGAAAGAAGTGCGCGCGTATTCGCCCGAAGAAGCGGTCAAGCTGGTGGATCTTCCTAAGGCATTTCTTTCAAAAAATGTGAGTACGCTTTCATCTGGGGAATTTCAGAGAACGCTTATCGCGTTCGCGCTGATCAACAGGCCCGACCTTTTGCTGTTTGACGAACCCACAGCGAGCATTGACATTGGGGGGCAGGACACCGTGTACGAACTTTTGCACCGCTTGCAAGACGACCAGAACTTCGGCTTGATTTTGATTTCGCACGATCTGGCTGTGGTGTACCAGCAGGCAGACAAAGTATTGTGCCTCCACAAGCGCCACGCGCATTTCGGAGATCCCGAAGAGGCGCTCACTGTTGAGGAATTAAAAGAATTATACGGGCCGAACATAAAATTCCATCGCCATGCCCATATTTGAAACCATGCAGAATTCATCGCTTGCCGCGACCATTATCGCCTCGTCTTTGATTGCCGCGGCAGGCGGCTTTTTAGGAGCGTTTGCCTTATTGCGGAGAATGGCGCTTGTGGGGGACGCGCTGTCCCATGTGGCATTGCCCGGCATAGCGCTTGGACTTCTGTTTCATTTTAATCCGTTCCTCGGCGCTCTTGCGTTTCTTCTTTTCGGGACGACTATAATTTGGGTTGTGGAGCACAAAACCCGCCTTGCGGTTGACACGCTTGTCGGAGTGATGTTTGTCATGATGCTCGCATTTGGAGCCTTGCTCACGCCCGAGGAGGAAATTCTGGAGGCATTATTCGGGAATATCGCGGAGCTTTCTTTGCAGGGCGCCCTGATTGCCTCCGCCCTTGCTTTATTAATGATAGGAGCAATATTTATTCTTTCAAAAAAGCTCACGCTTTCCATGATTTCCCGCGAACTCGCGCTTTCCTCGCGCCTTCGCCCCGCGCTTCTTGAATTTGCGTATCTCACGCTTTTTGCCCTTATGGTTGCCGTGGGCATACAATTCACCGGCATTCTTCTGATGGGCGCTCTTATTATCGTGCCCGCCGCCATTGCGCGCAATCTTACGGCGAGCATGCGCTCTTATATGACGGCGAGCGCGCTGATCGGAATCGCGGGCGCGCTTGTGAGTATTTTTATCGCTTTGCGCTATTCTCTTGCTCCCGGCCCGGTGTTCGCCCTCATTTTAAGCGGCTTGTTTTTTATCTCTGTAGCGCTGAAACGCCAACCCTAGCAT
>CAYYFJ010000017.1:0-13906 GCA_964471385.1 uncultured Candidatus Saccharibacteria bacterium | reverse complement strand
ATGGTCTGCGCGGCCTGCAAAAACATCAACTATTTCGCGCACAAGTCAAAAGCCGCGGCTGAAACAAAGCTTGAAATGCTGAAATTCTGCCGCCACTGCAGAAAGCACACAAAACATAAGGAAACGAAGAAATAAAGATTTGCCCTCCCTAGTCCCGAGCCCTGTTGAGGGACTTGTCCCGAGCTTTGTCGAGGGACGAAGGAGGGCTTGCCCGCCGTAGGCGGGGGCGTCGGTTAACTGGCAAACCACGGCTCTCCAAAAGCTGGACTGCAGGTTCGAGTCCTGCCGCCCCCGCACACAACAACATGGATTCGCTTTCTCTTGTGTATTATCCCTCGCGCATATTGAACAGGCGCGCGGAGGATATAAAAGAAATCACGGATGACATTCGGGAACTCGGCAAAAACATGGCGGAGGCAATGGTTCGTTTTCAAGGAGTCGGATTGGCGGGTCCGCAAGTAAACGTCGGCAAGCGCATTGTCGTTGTGCAGGATGAAAAAGAAATTTTGGTATGCGTGAACCCGCAGATTCTTGAACAAAGCAAAGAGCAGGATATCCAGGAAGAAGGGTGTTTGAGCCTGCCCGGAATGTACCTGAAAATCAAGCGGCCGAAAGAAGTGAAAGTGCGGTATCTTGACCTTGAAGGAAATACGGTGGAGCGTTCAACAACCGGACTTGCCAGCCGCATATTCCAGCACGAGATTGACCATATCAACGGCATTCTGATTATTCATAAAATCAGCTTGTGGAAGCGCCTTCAGCTCCGCACACAGCTAAAGCAGATTGCAAAGAACGGCAAAATGTAAAACGTACCTATCGCATCATGCGAACTTCAGCGAGATTGAAAAGCATAATTTTGAAAATCAGCGCCGCGGCCGCCCTTTTTTTGTTTTTCTGGACTGGAGTCTTTATGCCAGCTGACAAAACGCAAAAAGAACAAGCGCTGTTTCACATTGAAAAAGGGGAGGACACAAAACAAATCGCAATCCACATGCGCGACAAAGGATACATGCGTTTTGTCACGCCGTTCCGCTTGTTTGCAATGATTACAAACACCGGCCGCAAACTGCAGGCGGGGGATTATCTGCTTTCCCGATCCATGACCCCGTTTCGCATAATGCAAAAATTTGAAAAAGGAGACGCGGTAAAAGAAACAATCACCATTGTGGAGGGGTGGAATCTGCGCGATATTGCACAGGAACTGTCCCGCAAAATAAAAATAAATCTGGAAAATGTCTATGCTGTCACAGGGCGTGCGGCCGCGGCTGACAAGGGAAACATAAGCAATGATGACATTACGCAAAAATTTCCAGCGCTTGCCGACAAACCGCAAAACGCAAGCTTGGAAGGATATTTATTTCCTGACACATACGAAATTCAGCCAAGCGAAACTCCGCGGAAAATCGTAGAAAAAATGCTTGAAAACTTTTCCAGAAAATTCAGCAAAGAATTTCGGGAAGAAACCGCGAGACAAAAGAAAACAGTGTTTGAAATTATCGTCATGGCTTCTTTGCTGGAAAAAGAAGTAAAAACCTACGGGGATAAACAGATTGTCGCTGGCATTTTATACAAGCGTCTTGAAATTGGCATGCCTCTTCAGGTTGACGCGACTGTGAACTACATCACAGACAAAAATGTTCCCGCAGTTTCCAAAGAAGACACAAAAATTGACTCGCCGTACAACACCTATAAATACAGGGGATTGCCGCAAGGACCAATCGCAAATCCGGGAATTGAAAGCATACAAGCCGCCTTGTACCCGTCAAAAAGCCCGTATCTTTATTATCTTTCAACGCCCGAAGGAAAAACTATTTTCAGCAAAACATTGGAAGAGCATAACCGGGCAAAAGCAAAGTACCTCAAAAAACTTGCATTTTCTTTGTAATAATTTATAGTCAAATAACGGTGTAAAACACCGCACATATGATGAGGAGGGAGACCAATGACGGCGAATCCTGTTGCAATTCAGGAATCATCGCAGCCCTCCAATATTGAACGATTCGCTCTCGCCCTGCACCTTTCTGCGAGTTCCAGTTTTAATGATGTGTTGGAGGCCGTATATTTAAAAATCCTCAAACTCGCGAACCGGTGCATGCAGCCAATAGGATTGCACGACGTTGACAGCTTTGATGTCGCGCATGATGCCTGGATTAAAATCAGGGAACTTCTTCTTCTTCAAGTCCCGGAAAGACTGATACGCTCTCCACTGTCTTATATGGGAGCGGTCGTTTGGAATACAGGGATTGACTTCAGGAGGAGAAAGCGCCAAAGTCGGATAATAACAAGGCCATTTTTTGATGAAGACGAAGAACGGTTTCTGGAAAAAATCCCGGATCCCCACCCAACTCCAGAAGAATTGACAATTGCGAAGATAGGAGAGGATTTGCTTTTTCAGAAAGCACGACAAGTTCTCTCAAGAAAAGAGTGGGTGATAATTCATGCGAGATACTGGGAGGACCGTTCCATCAGGGATGTTGCACAATGTTTCAACATGCCTCTGGGCACGGTCAGATCTCGCGGCAGTCGTGCCTGCAAAAAACTGGGGAAAGTTTTGCGGGCAAATTAATGAAATAAGGAGAAGCCAAATCGGCTTCTCTTTTTGCTATTGACATTCCGCAGGCCATACGATAGGGTAGAGTCACGTCCGCAGACAGCAGGCTTGTGTGCACAACACTATAATTCCTGCCGAGGATATTGCCAATGTATAGAGTTTGGCTTTGTCTCTGTCTGCGCGCAGGGATTTTTTATTAACAGAATATGCCAAAAACAAAAACGCAAAAACAAACGATTGTGCAGAGCATCGCAGAATACATAGACAGGCAAAAAGCTATGGTCTTTGTGGACTATAAGGGAATGGGGGTCAAGGAACTTTCCGCTTTGCGCTCCCAATTGAAACAGGCGCAGGGCCGTCTGGTGGTGATGAAAAAAACGCTATTCCAGAAGGCGCTGAAGGAAAAGGGGATTGCACTTAATGTAAAAAATCTGGTAGGACAGGTTGCCGCAATCTTCGCTTTAGACGATCCGGTTGCTCCCATCAAAAGCGCGAGTATATTCGCGAAAACGCACGATAAACTTAACATCCTCGGGGGATATTTTGAACATTCAGAGCAAAGCAAAGAAACGATGACAGCGATTGCCAGCCTGCCTTCAAGGCAGGAACTGCTCGGCAGACTGGTAGGCACAATCGCTTCTCCGGTATCAGGTTTTGTAAGCGTACTACAGGGAAATATCAAAGGTCTGTTGGCAGTGCTTAGCGCAAAATCGCGCAACACATAACACATATCATATAACAATAACAACCAATACGTATGGCAGAAGAAACAACAAAAGAAGAAGTGCAGGTTCCGGAAAAATTCCAGCAGATTGTGGAATCAATGGAAAAACTTTCCCTTCTTGAAGTTGCCGAACTGGTAAAACTTCTTGAAAAGAAATGGGGAGTGTCAGCTTCAGCCCCAGTTATGGCGGTTGCGGCGACGGCGGCGAACGGAGAGAGCGGAGCCGCGGCAGAAGAGCAAACCGCTTTTAACGTTGTGCTCACGGCAATCGGAGACCAGAAAATTGAGGTCATCAAAGTGGTGAGAGACGCAACGCAAAAGGGGCTCAAGGAAGCAAAAGATCTTGTGGACGCCAGCGCAACCGCGCCGCAAGTGGTGAAAGAAGGACTGAAAAAAGAAGAAGCGGCAGAACTGAAAAAACGGCTAGAGGCGGCGGGAGCAAAAGCGGAACTGAAGTAACAAAACAACGGGGCTAAAACCCCGTTGTTTTAATAACCAAGATACAATAACCAAACAAATTCCAATATCCAATGACTAAATATCCAAAACCATGCGATGAAACTGCAAGTTGTTTGGTTATTGGTTATTAGTTATTGGTTCTTACCTGCCCGCTAAAGCCCCGAGCTTTGGCGAGGGAGCGTAGGAAGGGTGATTGGTTATTTATTCTGTTAGCTGTTTACCGCTGACTGTTTATAATTTTGTACACTGTAAATCCGTTCAGCAGATAGATTGTTTTGCCGTCGTCTGAAACTGTAAAATCCAGCAGATTATCAAACGAGGCGCTTTGATACTGCAAGATAAGGTCTCCGAATTTTGAGAGCACCACAAGGCGCTGGTTGGGCGGGTCAAGAACATACAGATACGGCAGGAAAGAAGCGGTCTTGATATGCGAAGGATTTTCCAGCGCGGGAAACACCGCGGGCTTCACGCTTTCCTGATACACTCCCTTAAAGTACCTTTGAATTTCGTTCTGCCTTGTCAGCGTCCAGATGTTTCCGTCAATCGCGATTGATTTTGCGCCAAGCGCGTTTTTTGACGAAGAAGGATCAATCCAAAATATGGGAAACGATTCTCCGGAAAGCGCGCCTGTGTACTGGACGATTTGCCCCGCTTTGGAGTCGGCAAAATAGGCATGGGATCCAAATCCCGCCATGGCGTCAAATTGAAACGCGGATGAGGGAACAGCCAGCGCAACCTCTTTCCATTGCTCTTCTGGAGTAAGCTGTAAAAGCAGGTTGGGCTCCGCAAAAAACGCCGGAGAGCCGTCAATCAGCGCGCCCCGTTTGAGATTGCGGCCGCTTTGCAAGAGCTTGCCTTCCTTTTTTGCCATATCAATCACGTACAGCTGGGAATAAAATGGGTTATACAAATACATTGTATTGGGATTGGCCATCATGCGCTGGGGTATGAGCGTAATCTGCGACTGGTCAATAACGAAAAACGCTTCGGGGCTTTCAACGCGCTCTATTTTATTCAAAGGAACGAGTTTTGATTCCAAGTCCTGCTGCGCAAAAAGAAATTCTTTGCGGTTTGGGCTTCCGGTCTGCGTGAAAGGAAGAACGATGCTCCATGCCTCCTGTAAAAACCGGTTCGCGTTGTTTTCATCTTTTCTCTGCAAGGCGGAATCTGACTGATTTTTCAGCGCTTCAACGCGGCGCATTGCATCCTGCGCCTGCTGGTTGGTCTGGACGCGCTCTTTTTGGAACATCAAAAAACCGGCAATAAGAAGCGCCGCGAAAAATCCGAGAAGAAGAATGTTTTTTACCGCTCCGAGCGCGGACACAAACAAGCGCATTTCAGACAATGGCAAAAAACGCGCCAGCGCCCGCACATTCATTGTTTCTTTGGCGGCGCGCAATCCTTTTGCCCATTCAGCTTGAATGGATTGCCTGATTGTTTTTCTGCGAGACGGCATGGAAACTGGAGACAGTTGCGCATAGCGCGGCTGTTCCAACACAAGCACGACAAGAATGCCCGCGTGCTCGGCAAGCGGTTTTTCTTTTTGCTTGAAAAATGCGGCAAACTGTTTTTGTTCGGCAAATTCCGCAAGGGCGGGAATGACGCGCTCTTTTTCAAACACAGCGTGCAGATCCCGGGACAGGACCGCAATGCGGTCTCCGGGAAACACTTTGCCGCTGATGAGATTGCCGAATACCGCCGCGGGATTGGCGTTGGAAGGCTTTTCGTCAATGCTTTTTCCGAGGTCCGTTATGGTTCTGCCTCTCAGCAAAAGAATTTTCACGGAACCTGATTTTGCGCACTGGAAAAAATAGGACGACGCGCCCGTTGCCGTGCAGGACGCCAAAACGAGATGAAGATTCCCAAGCCAGTCCACGTTGCCTTTTTTCATTTCCTGCGTGAGAAACTCGTTTGTTTTTCTGACTGTTTCCTTCATCAGCTGTTCGGGTTGTTTTGCCTTTGGCGGTTTTGCGAAGTATTCGCCGCTTGCCTGCTTTGCGATGCGCTCAAGCAGATTCGCGTTCCTTGAAAGCGCGTGCGATAATTCTCCCGCGGCAAAAAAACTGCCCTGGGCAGGAATGCGCTTTTCTTTTTCCGGGGGATCATAATTGAACGCCCTGAAAAAACTGTCCGGTTCTGCTTTTGGATTAAAATGAAATTCAAATATCTTCATCGCGATACTTGCAGTATAGCAAAACTTCACAACTTTTAAAAAATGCGGTAGGGTAAAATCATTCAGTTCAATCTTTTGCGGGCATTTAGCTCAGTGGTAGAGCGCTTCGTTCACATCGAAGAGGCCGCAGGTTCAATCCCTGCAATGCCCACCAAGAGAGTAGAGAGGTTTAATTTTTCAGAATTTTCTTTGGCGTTTGCTAAAGAAAGCCATTGATTTTTGGGGATACCACGCGCTTCACGCATCGACGGATCTAAAAATGGTTGAAATAAGCCATTTTTTGTTTGGTTTTTTAATATTGCTTCCATTTTAACAGACCCTTGACAAAATCATAATAATCCGCTATAAAAAAACATCAATTAAAAATAAGATAAAATTCATTTTTAATTGTTCAGATAGTTCTTTGATAAGACGAAAATTGATATACCGGCTACAGAGTAGCGACTTGGTGAGAAGATTTTCCCGCCAAATTGCTACCCTGTAGTTTTGGGGCAGCACTTCCAAACTTAGGCTGGCGTGGGCATGCCTACAATTAAACCACGCACCCAAACCCGGGCTTCGGGGCCCACACTCGCTCATAAGTCCTCACCGCAAGGAAGGCAGAGCAAAGGAGGATATCATGGAAGAGCTGAAAGAATTTCGGATTTCTGAGTCGATGGGTGGCCATGATGGCATGGCCAACGGCGGACACTACGGTGGTTACGATGTGTTGTTCGGGATTTTCCCGGACGGCGCGGTGGTAGTCAATGGCGAGAAACCCGGTGCGGTTCACACGAGCCAAACCGACAATCGTCTCAACTATCACCGGGACACATGGGAGAAGTCGTACTCGTACGACGAATCCCAGCTTCGCCCTGGCGACTTCATCGCCATAGAGCAAAAATACAATGGACTTTGCTATAACTCCCGTGGCGGGGAAATAAAAATCCTCGCTCATCGCCTTCCGGTCGGAGCCGACATTCCCAAGTCATGGGAACCAGTCGGTGGCAAAGAGTCCAGCCATTCCAACGGCTACGGCGAGTCCACAAGCTGGTCGTTTATTCGGACCAGCGACGGCTCGCAGGTCGCTTTCAAGGAAGCCGTTAAGGAATTAGGGCTAACCGAAATGACCCACCCTTACGGCAAACTCTGGTTGGACGGCGACAAGCCCGTCGCCATCACCGAAGCGCCAACTTGGTCCGGCGGGAGGAGCAACCACAGCTTCTCCAATGAAGTGATTCGAGGAAGCCGTGAATATTTCGCGGAAGAGGGGCTGGCGGTGCTCGAGTTTAACGACAAGGATACTTACTACGGCGCGGGAGATTACTACTCCTGCTCGCAAGAAGTCGTCCGTCGTGGACTCGAGATTGCCAACCTCCGCGAGAACGGTTGGTATCCAATCGAGGCCAAAGAGCACTTTGTGCTCTGGGGAACGGGGCTTTGCCTCTACCCTAAGCATCTCGAGTGGCAGACCGGTCTCGACCCGGCCCACGGCGCCGCCGAGGACAAGCGGGGAACCCGCATCTTTGATTCCAGCCGGAACAGGTTGGACAAGGTGCGCAATTTCTTCCGCGAGTCGGTCGGTGTCGCAGTCGGCGACCCAAAGGCGGAGTACATCCGCTGGGCCAATGACAGCGATCCGCGGGGCGGCAAGTGGCGGCACAGCCACCACTACCCCGCAAGCTGGACGCCACAGTTCTCCGGTTGGCACATCTCTCGCTTCGGCGAGATAGATTGCTGCTGGAAGCAACCCAAGTCCGGCACCGCGCGTTTCTACGGACTCGTGCGGTAGTCTTTCAAAACAGACCCGAGCATGTCTCTAAACTGCTCTTTTTCTTTTTCAAAATTTCAAGGTACAAAGCGATTTACAAACCTCAACTTTTTCTGCTACGATATAGTTGATTTTAATTTTATCGTAGCCGCCGGCGCGCGAAGCACGGAAAGCGAGAGAAACGATTTGCAGAAAAAAATTAAAGCGTTATCATAATCATAAATCAAGGTCGTCTTCATTATTAACTTGTGATAAATTTCGGCCTTTCGGGGTGGAAATTTATCAAGAAAATTTATGCGAGAACAACAAGAAGGGTATCGTTCTGCAGTAGCTGAAACCAAAGTGGGAGAGCCAGAGGTTAGCACTGCCGAGGAGGCGGCAATGCCGAGCGTTGAAGATTTGGACGCTCTTTTGCGCGAATCGGAGAACGTTGCGACAGTCGCCTCAATGTCGGAAGAGGAGATTGACGGGATGGTTGAACGACGGCAAAAGTCGCTTGACCGTCTCCAAAACATTGATACGATTCAAGAATCGCGTCTGCGAGAAGTGGAAAACTTTAACCCGCTCGAAGGATTGAAGCCGAACGACTACAAGCGTCTGGTTCAAGAAGAAATGATTGACGCGCCGTATGCCGAGCGTTTGGAAAAACTTGACAAAGTAATTGCAAAACTTGAATCGCTTGATTTCCCGTCCACAGACGCCAGAGCCCAATTGGAAAAACTTTCCGGCGTCCGCAATGCGTTTCGAGGAAAAATTGAAAGTCAAATCGCCCAACAACAGGAAGAAACTGCAACGCGCAGAGAGGAAGTGAAAAACAAAGTATTGGAGCACTATGCGAAGCGAATGGAAGAGCTAGAGAAAGTGATTGCGGAGATTGAATCAAATCCCCGCGTCATTGAGCGATTGCAAACAACGGCAGAAAAGGAGAGACAAGCGTTCCAGATAAAAATAGAACAGGAGCGGAAAAAGATTGTTCAGGAAGCCGCTCGCTGTATTCAATCTCTTGGCGCACGCCACGCCAATGCGTTCAAGCGAATCGGCGACTTTGCCGGCAACGAAAAAATTGCCGATGAGTTGATGCAAATTCTCGGCGAGGGAGACGAACGAAGAAAGCAGAGTGCGTTGGATAAAGTTCGGAGCCGCCTCATGAACGCCGTTATTGACGGAGAGGGAGAAAAACAACTGAAAGACCCGAAAGAAATAGTGCCGTGGAGAGTTGCTTCCACTACGGTTCAATACGGAGACGCGATAGATTTTTTGCGTTTCCATGAGACAGAAAAGGCGCTGCAAGCCGCGGCTGAAGTCGGCAACGAGCAGGCCGAAAAATTACTGGAACAGCGCAAACAGATTATCGCTGGCAATGAGATAATTAGAAGATTAGTCGGTTCGCAGTGGGTGACCGACCCCAAAACAAACGAAAAGCGAATGGGCGCGTTCTGGGCGGCATTTGAGACGCGAAAGAAGAACGACAAGGAAGGTGTTACCGCCGCGCGCAAAAAGGAGCGAGAGAAGGCCGCAGAGCATAAAGCCGCCTTTGAAAAATCAATGGAAGAAATCATTCAGCGCGGCGGCTTTGTGGTGAAAGCTCCTGTTATGAAAGAAGTTCGTGGCAATCGAGAGATTGTTGGGGAACAAAGAGGCGCCGTACGGCTTGAACAAGGAACATCCAAAAAGGGCAATGAATTTTGGAAGGTAACCGAAATTTTTGGCGTGACAAACGGACTGAAAGTTGGAAATGTTTCGCCGCTTGATATGCGTTCTTTCCCGCAGTGGCTCAGAGAGTCAGCAAAACCGCATTTCGTGATGCGCGGCGAAAATTTTATAGAGAGGTTGGCGTATTAAGAAAAAAGTAGAATATAAATTTTTCGCAAATCTTTCAATCTTTTCCCCGCAAGTCATTTTCTGCGCTCTGGCTCGAACGGGACGGGAAGGAAAGGGAGTTATTTCCACAATTGCGCAACCTCTGCCGGCTGCGCAGTTTTTTTATAATTTCTTGCGATAATACTGCGGACATAAGCCCATGGATTTCTATTTTCTTTTATTTACAAATGCCCTTTCTTTTATTAATATACACGCAGTTCTTAAGCCGCCAGAACATATGAGGAGGAGATGAAAATGGCGACTATGAGTACTTTGGTGATTATTGAGTATCCGAGCAGAAAGGCAAAAGGACTGCGCTTTTGGAAAAAATTGTTTGGGATGGAAAAACCCTTAATTCGTCCGAATGAACTCGCAAAACCATGGTTCAAAAAAATAGCGGAAGGAATGGCGATAGAGGGAAAAAATCTCATTCAATACTTGCTTTCCGAACCATCGCTGGAAAAGCATATTGCGATGGTTCAGATAGAATCGCCGTTTGAGATAACAGTCCACACTGTGACCGGAGAGTCTTGGAAAGAAGTCCGAGAAAAAATCGTGGCCGCTGTGGAAGACAATTTCCCGACTGATATTATCAGGACGGAAATAAAGAAAGCGCAATAGTCGCCGAATCAGATTAAATAGGCACCCGTCAAAAGAGGGTGCTTTTTGTTTGTGGAAAAATTATTCAATAGAGGAGTGTTCCCGTTAGAAGCTACCCCGTCGAAGGCGCGGCTATGGCCGCCTCGGGACAGGCCTGCTTATAACGGGATGTGGAAAACTTGGGGAAAATGCGCTTATTTGAACACAAAATAAGGCGAGAAGCTAAAGTGTTGACCTATGGTCATGGGTGGAATATAGTGGATACATAGGGGAGAACTGTGGAGAAAAGTGGGGATAACTTGGCTTGTTTGTGGATAAGTCAAGCGGAGAGTTAAAAAACGAAGTAGCGGCTTAGGGGGCGGGGGTGTCTGTCCCGCCTTCGGCAGTCCAGCCATGTTCATCGGAGAATACTCATATTCCATAGACGACAAGAAACGGCTTGCCATACCCCCAAAATTCAGGGCGGCTTTGGGCAAGAAGGTAGTGGTGACAAGCGGATATGACGAAGCGCTTGTGGTGTACCCGATGAAAAAATGGGAAGCGGAAGCTGACAAGTTGAGCAAGCTTCCTGCGGGGCAGGCAGACGCAAGGGGACTCGCGCGCTTAATGCTTGGCCGCGCAATGGACTTGGCCGTGGACGCGGCGGGACGCATCATCATTCCGGATTATCTCAAAGAATCGGCGGGGCTTGGCAAAAAAGTTGTCATGGTGGGATTGTACGATCGCGTGGAAATCTGGGATGAGCAAAAGTGGAGCCAGTACAAAACAAAGACGGAAAAAGAAGTGGGCAACATCGCAGAACGGCTCAAAGAATTCGGGGTCTAACATTTTCTACGACAATGGCGCACATTTCCGTGCTACAAGAAGAAGTTCTGCGGTATCTTGACCCCAAACCAAACGAATATTTTATAGACTGCACTCTGGGAAACGGAGGACACGCATTCGCGATTTTGGGAAAAACAGCGCCCCGCGGGAAGCTTTTGGGAATTGACTGGGATCCTGACGCGATTGCCAGAGCAAGAACAGAAGCAAAACAAAAAGGATGCGCCGGGCGGCTGATTCTCGCAAATGACAGCTACGCCAATCTTGCGGAAATCATCCGGCAGGAAAAATTTCCCCAACCCCATGGCATTCTGCTTGACTTGGGGCTTTCATCAGAACAGCTTGAAGAATCAAAAAGGGGATTCACATTCCGAAAACAAGAACCCCTTGATATGCGCTTCAATCCCGGGCATTCGCTGACTGCGGAAAAAGTTCTCAATTTTTGGAGCAGGCAGGATATAGAAAAAATAATCAAAGAATATGGCGGGGAACAATTCGCAAAAGAAATTGCCGGCGCGATTATTGAGCAGAGAACGAAAAAACCTCTTGCAAAGACTTCCGATCTCGTGGACGCTGTCCTTGAAGCAATACCAAAACGCTGGCACAGGACAAAAATTCACCCTGCAACAAGAACATTCCAGGCATTGAGAATCGCGGTGAACGGCGAACTGGAAAACATCAAACGCGTTCTGCCGCAGGCGGTTGAAACCTTGAAGCCCGGGGGAAAAATCGCAGTGATCAGCTTCCATTCGCTGGAAGACAAAATCGTCAAAGAATTTTTCAAAGAACAAACAAACGTCCGCATCCTCACAAAAAAACCAACGGTCCCAGCCATAAAAGAGATACAACATAATCCAAGAGCGCGCTCCGCGAAATTGAGAGCCGCGGAGAAACTGCAAACAATATAATATGAAACAAGCACGCACAAACAGCATTTCAGCAGTGTACTCAACATTGTTTTATCAGGAAAAACTTTTGCGCGCTTTCGCGTTTGCCATGCTTGCGTTTCTCGCGACCTTCTATATTTTTCAGGTGAACGCGCTGACCCGGTCTTTGTACACGATTTCCCAGCAGGAGGAAACCGCAAAAAAGCTCCAGCAGTCGGCAAGAACACTGGAAACCGGCGCCGGAACAGGAACATTCAAACATGTGGAAGAGCTTGCGGCTTTATCCCAATTTGAAAAAGTGAACTCCATAAGCTACGTGCGGCTGTTTGAGAAGGCAGTTGCGAGAAACACGGCAAACCAGCAGTAATCTTTCATTTCCATGAAGCAGTGGAAATTTATCGCGGTATTGTGTTTGTTTCTTGCGGCAGGAGCGGCAATCATCGGCCGCCTTGTTTTTTTGCAGGTGATAAATCAGGGGTTTTACAGAGCGTTCGCGCAGGGCCAGCAAAATGCGGCGGGCATGCAAAAGGGAGAGAGAGGAACTATTTATGCGACTGACAGGGACGGAAATTGGTATGCCTTGGCCGCGAACCGCGAAATAGCCTACGCTTTTGCTTCGCCTTCCGAAATTCAGAATAAGGAGGAAACTGCCAAAGCAGTCAGCGCTGTGCTCGGGCTTGAAGAATCTGCCGTGTTCAAAAAACTTCAAAACGAGGAAAGCTTGTACGAGGTTCTCAAAAAGGAGGTCGCGCAAGAAGAAGCAAAGCAAATCAAAGAACTCGGCATCAAAGGCATATATGCGGGCTCTAAAAGCGCGCGCTTTTATCCGCAAGATTCCATGGCTTCGCAGGTTATCGGATTTGTCAATCAGGAAGGGGAGGGCCAGTACGGCGTGGAAGAATATTACAACGACATTCTCAAAGGCAAAGAAGGCATGGTGAAAAACTCACGAAATCCCGCGAGCTTTTTGCTGTTTGGATCCCGCAGTCAGGCGAAAGACGGGTCTGACATTGTGCTGACCATTGACTACAACATTCAGGCAACCGCGGAGACTCTGCTCGCAAACTCAAAAGAATCTCTTGGATTTGAAGAGGGGACGATTATTGTCATGGAGCCCTTGACGGGGAAAATTCTCGCCCTTGCAAACAACCCTTCATTCAATCCAAACTCGTATGCATTAGCAAAAGACCCTGCGGTGTTTCAGAATTCGGCAACGCAAAAAATCTTTGAGCCCGGATCCATTTTCAAGCCCGTTACCATGGCCGCGGCAATTGACACGGGCAGTGTTACGCCAGACACCGCATACACGGATAATGGCATTCTCAAGGTGGGAGGATACACCGTTTCCAACTATGACCAGCGCACATGGGGAGAGCGCACCATGAAACAGGTGCTGGAGTTTTCCATTAACACCGGGGTCGCGTTCGCGGAATCCCAAATGGGACACCAAAATTTTCTGCGGTACATTGAACGGTTTGGATTTTTTGAGCCCACGCGCATTGACCTTCCGGGCGAGGCATATTCGCTAAACAAAGCGTTCAGGCAGGGATATGAAATCAATTTCACCACGGCATCGTTCGGGCAGGGGATTGAAATGACGCTCATGCAAATTGCGCGCGCGTTCGCCGCGATTCTCAACGGAGGCGTCATGCCCGATGTTTCCATTGCGGAAAGCGCGGTTGACTCGCAGGGCGCCATCACAACACTGCATAAAACGAGCGCGCCCCAGCGTTCTGTGATTTCCCAGAAAACCGCTTCCCAGATCACCGATATGCTTGTGGGAGTGGTGGAAGAAGGATACGGCAAGAAAGCAAAAATGAAAGGATACTACACCGCGGGAAAAACAGGAACCGCGCAGGTTTCCTTCTCGTCGCTGGGTACGCAAAAAGCGGGATATTCAGACAAAACCATACAGTCGTTCATCGGATACGCGCCCGCCTTCAACCCAAGATTTCTCATTCTCGTGAAACTAAACAACCCGAAAACGAAAACCGCAGAATACTCGGCGATTCCCATTTTCGCCAAACTGCAAAAGTATATTATAGATTACTACCAAATCCCTCCCGACTACGAACCGTAA
>CAYYFJ010000016.1:0-14822 GCA_964471385.1 uncultured Candidatus Saccharibacteria bacterium | reverse complement strand
ACCGGAAAAAGTACCAAAATGCAGTTCTGTACTTATGCCGGAAGCTAAAAGGCGAGGTACGTGGTAAGAAAAAATTAGCGAAATTGCTCTATTTCGCAGATTTTGATTTGTACGAAAAAATCCAGAAGTCAATCACTGGTGATGTTTACTGCGCATTACCAATGGGACCAGTACCTTCGGCGTTGGAAGAAATCACAGCTGAAATGATGAAAAAGAAAATGCTCGGGGTTGAGTGTGTCGAGGAACGAGAAGGATACAATCCCACTGAAGTATATAAGTGTCTCACCGAACCAGACCTTTCTGTTTTTGATGATGAAGAAAAGAAAATGCTTGATCGGATTGTCGTCAAATATGGTCATCTCAACGGTAAACAATTAGAAGAATTATCCCACGCCGAAGCGCCGTATGTTGGTACGGAGTTGCGAAAAGAAATTCCATACGAATTGGCTTTCTATCGGGGTACAGATTTTAGTGAAATATGATTCAATTTTTGTACCACGACGGCATTCAGAAAGAAATCGCCGCTCTTGAGCGGCGATTTCGTACTATACGCGACGGTTTATCTGCGTTTGAGAGATTATGCGAGGTACAATTTAATCCGACAAGCCCACGACAAGTGATTGCGCCTGCCAAGATACACCGCATCATGCAAAACGATATTTGGACGCTTTGGAAAACTGAACTTGTTGTGCCCAACTCTGGTTTACGTCCAAATCAATGGCCACGAATGTGGTTTGTGGTTAAGGGTGCAATTATTGCATTTTTGTGTATATCCTCACATGTTGATAATTACAATGACGAGGATATGAATCGTCTTGCCTTGTCGCGAGTATCAGATTTCTTTTGATAATTGCTGTCGCCTTTTTGCCGTAATTTCAAGCGAGAGCGCGGCGGAAGGGGGTCGTTCAGACTCTGAGAGTATTTAGACTCGAAGAGGTGTGGGGGGGGATTCCACCGTGCCATCGCGGGAGGCCAGAATTTTTTCGCCGTCAGGCGGATTACTTGCAGGAGAGTCCCGTCCGAGGTACCATATAGGAAAAGTCAGTGCCTCGCGGAGTTTATCCCGACGAAGGAGGGGCTCGGCGACCAAATCATACGGAGTTTTCGGGGCAAAAACGAATTAGCGATTTTAAGAGAAAAAAGAAAATTTTTTTAATCATTTTAATCACAGAAAGTTTAGTCGGCTTTCTGAATAACTAGATTGTTTTAATAAAAAATTATGTCTATGGAACGAGGTCCATCCCCCGAAGAGATGGGAATAAAACAAAGAGGAGCGAAATCGGAAACAGAGGAATCCGCGGGTAGTTTTGATGATTTGGTGTCTGACATGAAAGGAGCATTGGAAGATGCCGAGATAAAAAAGATTGAACGGGCAACTGCAGAACGAATAGCACAGGAACAAAGGCGGCTTGAGATAAGAGAACAAATTGCGCCGTTGGAGGCAAGGTATCAGGAAATGGAACGACAAAAAGATTTTTTCGCGGGCGGTCGCTACTACCATGCTTTGAAAGGAAACAAGGCCAATTATTCGCGGTGGCTTCAGGAGGATCGTGAACGTATGATTAGAGAAGAAGAAGTTTATGGTCAAATGGCGCAATGGTATAAAAAAATATCGGGAGAAAATTTTGGCGGCCATATTCTTCAAACAAGAGAGCAAATGATGGCCTATTGGTCTAAACCCGAAGACTCTGCTGAACACATGATGGAATATGACAAAGCGCGTGTTACAGGGAAAGGGCAAGTTACAGGTAAGACACGAGAAGGTGTAGGAAGTCCAGAACAACTGATTAATGAAATGAAAGCCTACCGAGATCACATGGGTAGCAAAGAATACCATGGCCGAGAACCAAAGAATTACGAAAAGAGAATTATTGATAATGTATATGGTTTTCATAGAGTGGCGCAGGGCACTGGCTTAGCGGCGTTGGAATCTGGCGATATAGGGGTTGCTGCCAAAGCGTTGGCATTTGCGCAGAGCGTAGAGGAAATGTCGCCAGAAGTATTAGTTCGTGTTAAGGAAGGACTTTCTAAACTTGATGGGAACAAGCAGAGAGAGTTTGTCATTGCTTTTGAGAGCGCACGAGAAAAACCGGAAGAAGTTCAATAGTATCAGATTTTATTTTTTGAAAGCCCCCCGAGGGCTTTCAAAGTTTTCAAAGAATTTGCCGCCAAAGAAAAATTGGAAATTGTTATCGGTAGGGTTCTTGTAAAACAAAACCACCCGGCATAGCGCCGGGTGGTTTCTCTGTTCAGCTGTTCTTGCTTTTATCCTTCCACGACTTCCACTGCGGAAGACTGAGCCCCGAAGTTTTTGGCCTCGCTGTAGGTGGGAAACCAGATATCAACCTGATACACTTTTCTTGGGTGCATTCTGTCTTCCACCACGAAGACTTTGTCTCCGTACAAGTCGGGTAATTTTACTTTTGTGCCAAACGGCAGAAAGTTTGCCGCGATAATGCCTTCCCTCACCGAGGTTCCTGCCGCGGTGATAAAAGGAGTGTCGTCAGTCTGTTCGGGAGTGGAAGAATATGCGGTCACAATGACGCGCGATGGCACCTTGATCTCCTGCTGGATATAGTGGGGCGCTCTCCCGATGAGCGAACTTCCCTGCACAAAAAGGTTTTCCTGAGCCCTTTTTGCCGGGCTTTCCGCAAGGTCAGATCCCGTTGTTTTCCCATACAAGGAAGGAGACGGAATCATGCCTATGACAGCGATTGCCAAAACCGCGGCAACCGCACGTTTTTGAATTTGAATCATACAAAAAACTCCCTTTCAGGAGTATGGCTCTATTATACTCCTCTGACAGAAAAAGTCAAGGGGTAGCATAGGGACTCGCGTTTTATCCACAGACGTCCTGTTTGACAGCGTTTTGGGGCATGATAAAATTTCTACGCAGACAGTAGTAGAGTACTTTGCACTTACTATACAATATATTGACATATTTGTATGACTTGCCCCGTGTGTAAAACCTCCACAAGAGTGACAAATTCACGGCGGGCAGACCATGGAAAGGCGATAAAACGGCGACGCATATGTACCAAATGTGGACGCCGTTTTACTACCTACGAACGCATTGAACTTCTTGGGCTTACCGTGCTCAAACGCAACGGATCCAAAGAGCCCTATTATCAGCACAAGCTGGAAATAGGAGTGAGAAAGGCGCTGGAAAAGCGTCCGGTGTCAGAGGAGCAGTTCCAGAAGCTGATTTCAAGCATTGAGCACGATATTTTCAATCTGGAAAAAGAGGAAGTCTCTTCAGAACAGATAGGACATATTGTGCTGTCCCATCTCAAGAAGTTTGATCAGGTCGCCTATCTTCGGTTTGCTTCCGTGTACAGGAATTTCCGCAGTCCCAAAGCTTTTGAAAAAGAAATTGAAAAGCTGGAGAAGTCTGCGGCATAGCGGTATAATAGTGTTTGTCCTATCTTCTTTTTTTATCCTTTAAAATTTTTTGGCACGTATGATAAAACTCACCAAAAAACAAAAAGACGCAATTAACGCCCGATTTTCAGACAATGCCCAAAAAATGATGAAAAAGCGTTATCTTCTTTCACACGACGATGGCGCTCAAGAAACCACGGCTGACATGTTTGCGCGGGTTGCCTCGGCATTGGCTGGCGTGGAAAAAGAGTACGGAAAGAAGCCGCACGAGGTGGAAAAAATAGCGCAGGATTTTTTTGACATTATGTCCCGCAAGGAATTCACTCCCGCAGGCCGCACATTAACGAATGCCGGCGGGCCGACTCCGCTTATCGCAAACTGCGTGGTGCTTCCCATTCGCGATTCCATGGAGAGCATTTTCCAAACCTTGAAAGACTCCGCATTGCTCCAGCAGGCAGGATGCGGGCTTGGATTTGATTTTTCCGAATTGCGGCCCGCGAACTCCCCCACCAAAAAGTCCCGAGGCGTAGCTTCGGGGCCTGTTTCTTTTTTAAGGGCGTACAACGCCTGTTTTGCCACCATCAAACAGCAGTGCTTTGCAAAAGGAACGCGCATTGTGACAAAGCGCGGTCTTGTTCCTATTGAAGAGATATGTGTTGGGGACGAAACATACACTGAAAAAGGCTGGAAACGGATTTCTGAAGTATTTTTTAACGGTGTGCGCGATACTCTCAAACTTACGCTTGATTCCGGTTTTGAAATTGAACTTACTCCTGAACACAAAGTGGCGGTGATAGAAAACGGAGCTATTGGACTTAAACAAGTGAAAGATCTCGGGATGGAAGACGTGCTTTTAATGAAGTTGGGCGATGAAACAAATAATTTTCAAAAAATAAAACTTGAACAGATATCCTATGCAAAAAGCAAACATACAAGTTCTCAATTAAAAAATATTCAACAACCGACTGCGCTTACCGAAGATTTAGCATATTTATTGGGTTGGTATTTTGCAGATGGTCATAATACGAAAGAGGGCATGAGTATCGCTATTCCTGACGACGATACTGTTGAACATTATTTTTCTCATCTTCTGCGATCTTTATTTAATTTAGGTTTTGCCATCAAAAAGCCTCAGGAAGAAAAATGCAGAAAAGTGCAGGTATTTTCAAAAATGCTGAAACGATATTTGCAAGTCAATGGGCTTGTTAAACAATATGCGCATGAAATTCAAATTCCAGAAAAAATTCTGCGATCTCCCGGGCCTGTTCAGATGTCATTCATAGCTGGGTTTTTTGACGGTGACGGAGACAACGGAAAGAATTATCGCTTAAATTCCACAAGCAAGAGATTTGTTCAGCAGCTCCAATTAATGCTTTTGGCGAATGGTGTAGGGGCAAAAATTAAAGCAGAGCAGGGGAAGGAAGCACATTGGCGCCTGCTCTACCGTGTAGGAATTATCGGCAGAGATTCTACTCATAGATTCTATAGTTTGATATCCCGGCGCTCGTGGAAAATCCGAAAGAAAAGAGAAATAAAAGATTTTGGCTGGATTTTCCCATTTCACCCCGTGCGCGACCTTGGATATTCTTGGGGAGATATCAAACGTTTGCACGACGGCGCACGGAACACAATGAGTTACTCTGTGCTTTTACAAATTCAGCAAAGAGCTTTTTTGCGGCAAGCAGAATTGGCAACTCAAGAAAAAGTTGACTGGACCGGCTTTTTGCCAGTCCGTTTGCAAAGTATTGAAAAAGCAGGCAAACAGGAGGTGTACGACTTTGAGGTAGAAGAGGTGCATATGATTAATGCTGGACTGTATACAAAAAATTCAAGGCATGGAGCCAATATGTCAATGATGCGGGTGGATCATCCGGATGTGCTTGATTTTATTGAATGCAAAAAGAAGGAAGGGGATATTCGCAATTTTAACATTTCAGTGACCGTGACAGACGAGTTCATGCAGGCGCTTGAAAAAACGCCAAACAAGCAGTGGTACTGCACGTTTAAGGGAGTCAAAACAAAGCCGCACAAGGTTTTGCGCCATCCCAACGGAAGCGTGTATGAAACGGAAGACGTGGATATTACGGTCAAAGAATTGTTTGACAAGCTTGTGGAAGCCGCGTGGTTGAACGGGGAGCCGGGCATCGCGTTTGTTGACACATGGAACAAGACAAACCCGCTCCCGGGCTTGGGGCCTTTGGCATCCACAAACCCGTGCATTACCGGAGATTCCATGGTGGTGACGGAACACGGCATTGTGCGCATGGAAGAGCTTGCAGTTCAATACGGAGACGGAGGCGTGAAGATTGCGACTGACAGGAGAGTGTTTAGAACATTTGCCGTGCCTTTACAGAAAAAAGTTTTTGCCGGAAACGCGGACCAATCCAGCGAGAGCGGTTCCACTCTTCTTTTTTCAGCTCCCAACATGGAAGGCATTGGAGAGATGACAAAAGCATGGCTGACTGGAATAAAGCCAGTGTACAGGATAACAACCAAATCCGGGTATCAGCTTGAAGCAACGGCAGACCACAAGCTCTTTACTCCTGAAGGCAAAAAGCCGCTTGCCGATCTTCAAGCAGGCGACAGAATTCTCATTCAGTCCCAAGAAGGATTATGGAATAAAGACGAGCGCATTCCATTTGATGTTTCCAACATTTTTCAGGGAAATAACGGACGAACATACCGATATGCTTTTCCAAACCGGTGGAGCAAAGAACTCGGGCAGATGCTAGGATGGCTGGTCGGGGATGGATGGGTGAGAGACGTAAAAAAGCATTATGCCGTTGGGCTCACATTTTCACAGGAAGATTCGGCAGTAATGGAATATCTCAAAGCGCATATCAACCGCTTCTATGGCAGAGACAGGAAAGAAATAAAGCGGGACAATGGCGTGTTTCATCTTATATACGGAGCCCGGCCGTTCGTGGAATATGTGAAACAGCTTGGAGTGAAAGCGGTGCGCGCGCAGGAAAAGGAAGTGCCCCATACATTGTGGAGTGCTCCCAAAGAAGCGGTTGTCGGGTTTTTGCAGGGGCTTTTTTCAGCAGACGGAACAGTGAACGTGCATGAAAAAAATCAGACCCGATACATTCGCCTTACTTCAAAATCAGAGAAGCTGTTAAGACAGGTTCAGATTCTTCTGCTCAATTTTGGCGTAAAAACTTCTTTATACAACCGAAGCAGAAAACCAAGAATGGCATTGGGATACGCTAACGACGGGATTCTTTTTGAACTTCAGATTGCGAAAACAAGCATTCCGGTTTTTCTTGAAAATATAGGATTTCTTGGGACCCATTATCGGGAGAAAACAGACGCGCTGAAACAAAAAGAATTTTACCGAGAGAAGTTTGAAGAAGAAATCCAAGAAATCGCCCTTGTCGGGGATAAAAAAGTGTATGATTTAACGGAAGCGCTTACCCACTCTTTCATTGCCAACGGGTTTGTGATTTCAAATTGCGGGGAACAGGTGCTCCATCCTTACGACAACTGCAACTTGAGTTCCATTAACCTTGCGGTGTTTGTGAAAGACAAAAAAGTGGATTTTAAGCGGCTTCAATTCGCGGTGAGAACCGCGACGCGCCTGACAGACAATGTGATTGACCGGTTTGACTATCCGGTGGCGCAGGTGACGGACATGGCGAAGAAAAACCGCAGGATAGGGCTTGGCATTATGGGGTTTGCCGACATGCTTTACCAGCTTGGCGTGCGGTACGACTCAAAGAAGGGGTTTGCCGTGGCGGAAAAAGTCATGGGTTTTATCAACGAAGAAGCGCGCAAAATGTCCATGGAGCTTGCCAAGGAAAAAGGGGCGTTTCCAAACCTTGAACTTAGCGTGTACGCCAAGAAAAAGCTTAACATGCGAAACGCCGCGCTTACGACCGTGGCTCCCACAGGATCCATTTCCATGATGATGGACGCGTCTTCTGGCATTGAGCCCAATTTCGCGCTTGTGTATGTGAAGCAGGACAAGGACGGCAATCAGTACCGTTATTTCAACAGCTATTTTGAAGAAGCGCTCAACGCACTCAAGCTTTCCAAAAAAGAAAAGGACGAGATTATGCAGGAGGTCGTGAAAACCGGAAGCATTCAGCATATTGCAAAACTTCCCAAAGAGTTTCGGGACACATTCGTGATCTCCATGGATATTTCAGGAGAAGACCACATGAACATGCAAGCGGCGTTTCAGCGGCACGTGGACAACTCAATATCCAAGACCGTGAACTTCCCGAATTCCGCGACCAAAGAGGATGTCGCAAATGTGTTTGTGTCGGCATGGAAGCTTGGATGCAAGAGCTGTACCGTGTATCGCGACGGAAGCAGGACCATTCAGGTGCTCAATGTGGGGACGGGAGAAAACATCGTGGCGCCCACAGAAATTCCCTCGGCCGTCCAAAAGAAAGAAACGGATCTTCCCATAGACAAACAGCGTTTAGCTCCCCGTCCCCGGCCGCAGGTGATGTCTGGCAAAACCTACAAAATGAAAACGGGATACGGCAATTTGTACGTAACCGTGAATAATGACGAGCGCGGGATTCCTTTTGAAATGTTTGCGACCATAGGAAAGAGCGGAGGGTTTTATCAGGAGCAGTCAGAAGCAATTACCAGAATGGTTTCGCTTGCTTTGAGGTCTGGCATTAAAGTGGAGGAGGTTGTGGACAACCTAAAAGGCATCAGGGGGCCAATGCCCGTGTTCACGGAAACAGGCACTATCCTTTCTTTGCCCGACGCGCTGGGAAAGGTGCTGGAAGAGCATGTGGGCTCTGTCGCGCGGGTGGAGGAGATTATCAGCAGGCCGGAAAATCAGGAGGTCCTGCCGTTCGTGAAGGAAGAAAAAGCGATTGCCGACTTTGGATTTATGCCCGGATGTCCCGACTGTGGCTCTCCTTTGCAAATGCAGGAGGGATGCATTGCGTGCAAGTCCTGCGGCTTCAGCCGCTGTTCATAGTATGTTATTTTATACAGGCAAAGGGGATAAAGGAACATCGCATGTGGGAGGGAAAAAAATTCCAAAAGATTCCGTTATTCTGGAAACGCTGGGGGAATTGGACGAGCTGAACAGTCTTATGGGGCTTGCAAAAAGCGCGCTCAAAAACAAAAAACTTTCAGAGAAACTTCAGAACGCGCAGGAAAACTTGTTTATCATTCAGGCGCAGGTTGCGTGCATAATGATTCCAAAGTTCAAGCCTCCGGTGATTGCCAAAGAAAAGATTCTGGCTCTTGAAAGGGAGATTGCAACCATTGAAACCCGGCTGAAACCGGAACGGGGGTTCATCATTCCGGGGGACAATCTTATTTCTTCGTGGCTTGATTATCTGCGCGCGGTGTCACGCAGGGTTGAAAGAAAAGCATACATTCTTCATAAAAAACATCCGCTTCCAGATGAAATTCTGGTATATCTTAACCGCCTCTCAAGCTATTTGTACGCGCTTGCGAGAGAGGGCGTTCCAAAAGGAAAACGGGAAGCAAAACCGAAATACAAGTAACAAGTAACAAGGAACAGGAAACAAGAAACAGGTAGGGGGAAATAAGAAACAGGAAACAAGCAATGTATGAATATGAGATTTCTTTTTTTGTTTGCGGGCGTTGCGGTACTGATGAGCGTTGCGGCGCGGTTTTTGCCCCATCCCGCGAACTTCACGCCTATAGGCGCGCTCGCGCTTTTTGCCGGAGCACATCTTTCCCAGAAAAGCCGATGGTGGCTTGCGGTTCCGCTTGGCGCGATGCTCGTGTCTGATCTGTTCATTGGATTTTACGACTGGCGCATTATGGCTGTGGTGTACGCAAGCTTCTTGCTGTACGGATTGTTTGGCATAATCTCGGCAAAACAAAACACTTCCGCTGCGGTTATTGGAGCAAGCTTTGCGGGATCCGTGATGTTTTACCTTGCGACAAACGCGGCGGTGTGGGCATTTTCTCCCATGTATCAAAAAACGCTGTCAGACCTTTTGCTCTCCTACACCCTCGCCATTCCGTTCTTTAAGACTATGGTTCTTGGCGACCTGTTGTACACTGGAGTCTTTTTCGGAGCGTATGAGTTTTGCCGGGAAGTGCTGGCAAGAAGGTTCGCCGTGAGACAAGCCGCGTAAAATGTTTGGTAAAAAACAAAACAAGCCCTTAAGGGCTTGTTTTGTTCTGGAGCGGGCGATGGGAATCGAACCCACGTACTCTGATTGGCAACCAGATGCACTACCATTGTGCTACGCCCGCCTGCGGCGAGGTAAACCCGCCTGCGCGGCGAGCCGCCGGTTTTTCTGTGCCGCGGGAGTGAATCGAACACTCGACGCCAGCCTCTTCAGGGCTGCGCTCTACCACTGAGCTACCGCGGCATACCAACGATTGTATGATGTTTTGCGCCAAAAATCAACCCTGTGGTTGTGCTGATGTGGGGTGCACCACAACATCTCCCATTTCTAGAGCGTATTATTACTGGAGGTTGCAAGCTCGTAAACCTTCTCTGTCCATCCTGTCAACTTTAACAAAAGTTCTTTATTGCAAATATAAATATTAAAAGTACCAAACGGCAATGAGTCTTTCTTTTGTTTACTTGCTTTGCTTGGAATTCTATATGTTTTATAGAATTGGTTTTCCGGTATACCGGAAATCTGTGACCAGTATTTTCTTGCTTCTATATGATCAAGATGGGGATGAATATGTATATAACCACGAAATTTCTTTTCAGACACTCCACAGAGAATTCGAAAAAACCTCATCATGACCCGAATCATTTTCGGGTCGCTGTTTGAGAAGCGGACGATCCCTCCCGTCTTGCCTCCTTCTCCCCAGTATAAGGATATTCCGATTAGGAAAAGTTCCCGTGATGATATCTTCTGGAGATCCTCTTTTGCTACATTGATAATGGTCTGTCTTCGCGCATCTTCGTTCCTAAGACGCGTTTGTCTTGTGCGTTCAATCACTGCGCGAGTAAATCTGCCTTTGTGGATCTTTTCTTTTTGATGCTCTGTGAGTTCAACTTTTCGCACCCAGACACTTATACTACTTTTTGAGACGCCTAATTTTCTCTGGATTTTATTTAGAGGCCATCCCTTTGCTCTTAATTCTTTTGCAAACTGTTTTTCCGTAGCCTTCATAAGTAAACCATAGTGCTATTTATTATTTCACAATAGCATGTTGGTTCTATTATATCGAGAGGTTAGAAACAAAATATTGGTGGACGAGATAGGATTCGGACCTATAACCCCTTGGATGTAAACCAAGTGCTCTGCCGTTGAGCTACTCGTCCTCTTTGTCAGTTAGCAATGAACAGCTCATTGTTAACTGCTCTTCTGGTGCGCGGGAGAGGACTTGAACCTCCAAGGGCTTGCGCCCACCACCCCCTCAAAGTGGCGTGTTTGCCAATTTCACCACCCGCGCAAAAGGAGAAATTATTCCTCCTTTTTTATTTCTTCTTGTTTTTGTTTATCTGTTGGCGCAAGATGAAGCGCTTTTGCCTTGAGCCGCGCTTTCTTTCCTTTGGCGGCTCTCAGATAGTACAGTTTTGCTCTGCGGACTTTCGCGTGTTTCACCACCTCAATTTTTTCAATGACGGGCGAGTGCAAAGGAAAAATTCGTTCCACTCCGATTCCCTGGCTGATTTTTCGCACCGTGAAAGTGGCGTTTACGCCCTTGCCGTGTTTGACCGCGAGCGCAACCCCTTCAAATACCTGAATTCTCGTCTTTTCTCCTTCTTTCACGCGCTGGTGCACCTTGACGGTGTCGCCGGCTTTTATTTCAGGCACTCCTTGTTTGACCAGTGTCTGATTAAATTCTTCAAGTTTTGTGGACATATTATTTATTTTCTCTTATCTATTTACTTTTACTGCCTCTAGCGCATTTTTAAGATCCGCAGGAAGTTCCGACCGGAATTCTTTTCTTTTTCCGTCTGGCATGGCGATTGCCAGAGTTGAGGCGTGAAGAAACTGCCGCGTCAAACTTGCTGGCGCTTGTTGATTTTTGAACGCGTACAGCTTGTCTCCCGCAATGGGATTGCCCAAGAAGGCAAGATGCGCCCTTATCTGGTGTTTCCTGCCTGTTTTTGGACGCACCCGCAGGAGCGTGAATCCCGGAAGCCGTTCCATGACTTCGTACTCCGTAAGTGCAACGCGCGCTCCCTGAAGCCCGGATTCCTGCAATGGGACCGCTTTTTGTTTTCTTCTGTCAGCCGGGGACCTGACAAGCAATGTCTCAATTGCGCCCCTGTCTTTTTTTACGGTTCCAACCGCAAGGCACACATATTCTTTTTCAACCCTGCGCTCCTGAAACTGGCGCTGAAAAAAAAGAAACGCCTCTTTGGTTTTTGCGGCAAGGAGAACGCCGGATGTGTCTTTGTCTAACCGATGGACAATGCCAAACCGCAGTTCTTCTCCCATGAGCCGGAACGGTTCAGTATAAGAAGCGAGTTCTTTTCCCAACGCATCAACATCCATGCCCGGCGGCTTTTCCAGCACAGCCACCGTATCATCTTCGTAGATAATTTTCAACCTCGTTGACATAGAGTGGGCGGTACAGGGGTCGAACCTGTTACCTCGTCGATGTCAACGACGCGCTCTAACCAGTTGAGCTAACCGCCCTCCCACTATAAATGCGCTCCCCGCCCAAAGTGCGTTGCGCACATTGAGGCGGGTCCGCCACACTGCGGAGCTGTGGGCGGGTAACCTACGAGCCATAGTGGGCCAGAGTGGATTCGAACCACTAACCATCCGGATATAAGCCGGATGCGCTAACCGTTGCGCCACTGGCCCCTTCCCATTGAATCCGCAATGACCTGTATTCCCATTAATGTTTTTTTTGCAAGCACGACGCTTCCTATACGAACATTACAAGTTCCATGGGTGAATGTTCCTTTGTATGTAATTTTATCTCGTGTTGTGGGTTTAATATATGGTTTTGAAAAATTTTCTCTTGGAATTTGTAAAATGTTTGACCAATACTGAATTTCATCATTCATATTCATATCGTTGTATAGGTGCAGCAGTATTTTATATGAAGATATGGGAATACGGAGTATTTCTTGGACCCAGCGCAAAAAAAATTTAATCATTGCCGGGTTGGAATTAGAAAAATTTAATCCACGTTTTGGATTTTTCGTTCCTTCTGCCCAATACAGCAAAAGTCCTGCAAGGAATAGTTCTTTTTTTGATAAAGGTAGAATTCGTTCTTTTTCTTTCTGATATATTATTGCAAGTTGTGCCTTTTGTTTTGCTTGCATTGTAGCACGAAACTTTTCAATCCGTTGTGCACTTCGATCACGTAGTTCGCTTATGCGTTCTTTTGAGAGTGGTAGATCGTGTAGCCACGCACTCAATGTTCCTTTACAGATGCCTGTGATAGTTTTGATTTGACTATAACTCATCCCTTGTTTGCGTAAAGTCAACACATGAGATCGATCTTTTGTCCTAGCCATATTTGAACTATTGAGATTGTATATTAGATAAACATATCATATGTTCATTATTATCAACAGCAGAAACATTATAAAGAACAAATTATATTCTTTTGACTGTTTTTTCAAACTCTTTTCTTTTCTATCATCTTCTCCGTCTAAGGTGCGTCTTCTATGCGCGTAGAGCGCTTTGGGGGCACATTGAGACTGGCCTGTCTAGCTGTGTTTGGTTGCTAGCGGGTTTTCCCTATTAACTTCTCAAACTCCTCCCGCTCTATGGTTTCTTTTTCTACCAGGACTTTGGCTATTTTTTCAAGGGTATTTCGCTTTTTGGCAAGAACGCTTCGCGCGGTTTTTCCCGCATTCGCGATAAATAAACTCACCTCTTTGTCAATTTGGGCCGCTATTTCGTTGGAATAGTTTTTGTATTCCCCGGCTTCTTTCCTTAAAAACATCATCTCTTCTTTTTCTCCGAACGTGATTGGGCCAAGCTTTTCTGACATGCCGTATTCTTTCACCAAACTCCGCGCGATTTCAGAAGCCTTTTTCAAGTCGTTGCCAGCTCCCGTGGTGATATCCTTGAACACGAGTTTTTCCGCCTCGTATCCTCCAAGCAAAACAGCAAGGTCGTCCAAAAATTCTTTTCTTGATTTTAAGTGTTTGTCTTCAGTGGGAAGTTTCAATGTGTAGCCGCCCGCCCTTCCGCGCGCGATAATGGACACCTTTCTCACAGGATCGGTGTTTGACAACGAAGAAGCGATAAGCGCATGCCCCGCCTCGTGAAAGGCGGTTATCTCTTTTTCTTTTTTTGAAAGCACGTGGCTTTTGCGTTCAGGCCCCAAGAGCACTTTTTCTATTGCCTCAAGAAGTTCTGTCTGGTACACCTGCGTTTTGTTGCGCCGCGCCGCGAGAATCGCTGCCTCGTTCACAAGGTTAGCCAAGTCAGCTCCTGAAAATCCCGGAGTGCGCTCTGCGATTTCGCGCAGTTTCACGTCAGGCGCGAACGGCTTTCCTTTCGCGTGTATGTTCATTATTTCTTCCCTGTCGTTCACGTCCGGAAGGTCAAGAATGATGGTCCTGTCAAAGCGGCCCGGCCGCAAAAGCGCGGGATCCAAGACATCAGGGCGGTTCGTCGCTGATATGATGATCGTTGCGGAATCTTTTTCAAATCCGTCCATTTCCACGAGAATTTGGTTAAGCGTTTGCTCCCGTTCGTCATGCCCTCCTCCAAATCCCATTCCCCGCACTCTGCCTATGGCGTCAAGTTCGTCAATAAACACAATGGAGCGGCCTGCTTTTTTTGCCGTGGCAAAAAGATCGCGAACCCGGCCCGAACCCACCCCGACAAAGAGTTCAATGAATTCAGAGCCCGACGCTGAAAAGAAAGGCACGCCCGCTTCAGAGGCGACCGCGCGCGCCAGCAGAGTTTTTCCGGTTCCGGGCGCGCCCACCAACAGCACGCCTCGCGGAATGCGGGCCCCCATTTTTTGGTATTTCAGCGGATTTTTGAGAAAATCCACCACTTCTTGCACTTCTTCTTTCGCTTCTTTGAGCCCTGCCACATCCTTGAAGCTCACGCGTTCTTTGGTTTGCCCGTCAGCTCCGAACAGCCGCGCTTTTGCGCGGGTGAAGTCAAACGCCTGGCTCATGCCTGCTTTTGCCTGGCGCATCATGAGCCAGAAAAAGAATACAAACGAGAGCAGAGGCAGAATGATAAATGAAAGCGGCCCGATCCACGAGGCAAATCCGCCTTCTTCCCGCGATTCAACTTCAATCTTGCCAAGCTTTGCTTTGTCGGCTCCGTAGTTCAGAAGAGTTTCCGCGAGCCCGGTTTCCGTTTCTTTGCGCGACTGCGCCTTCGCGTCGTCCGTGTAGGTGACAAACAACGCGTTTCCCGACACCACAATCTGTTTTACCTTTTCAGCGTTTACATCCGTAACAAGCTGGCTCAACGGCACGCGCTTTACTGCCTTGAAGGAATCCGAAGACACTGTAAAAAGCGCCGATGCGAACAGCAAAATCAAAAACACAACCAAAAAGTTTTTTGTGAGGTTTTTCATGG
>CAYYFJ010000015.1:0-16713 GCA_964471385.1 uncultured Candidatus Saccharibacteria bacterium | reverse complement strand
GGCGAAGAAAGCCAATATAAAATACTCTACCCTCACCAAAATTGAGGGTGGTGTCGTTACCAAACCAAGTGTTCAAACAATCCAAAAAATCGCCAAGTCGTTAGGTGTTCCAATGGAGGAATTATTAAAATAATTTTAAAATATGGAACAAGGACCAGAAATAAGAATTGTTGGCGGAGCTTCAGAAGAGAAAAAAGAGCAAGTGAAAAAAGAAGTGGAGCAAGCTCTTTTCAGTCATTTTGAATCACTTTCTCCACAAGAGCGAGAACAGTTTGAAAAACTTGAATATCCAAAATCTGAAAAAGAGCTTGCTCTCATTCAATTTGCCAATGAAGAAACTTCTCGACTAATGCAAGAGGCCGGAATAGAACCATACGATGTGCCTGTAGAGAATTATCATATTATTCCATCAGAGTTGTATAAAAAAGCTGCGGGCGATAGTGGAAACGCCACAACTTTTAATACAAAACAGGAAATAATTTTTGACGCTCAAGAATTTCGAGATAATCCGGTGAATTTTGGTGCTGTCGCCCTTCACGAATCTTTGCACCTCAAAGCACATTTTTCTATGGAGGTTCAAGAAAAAGACGATAAAGTAAGTAAAACACCTTACCGCGAGGGAGTAACGATACGAGCGTTGCAGAGCTACGGTCATCATGGAAAATATCACCAACATTTCGTCGGTCTACACGAAGGTATTGTTGCCGAAACAGAAAAAAGACTTTTAGGGAAACTTCTTGATCGTCCTGAGCTTGCAAAAGAAAAAGAGTGGTTGGCTTCTGACGAGGCAAAAAAAATAAGAAAAAAACTTGCCGAGAAAAAAGAAATTCCGGAAGACGATATTATTTGGGTTGGTAAGAAAGGTGAGAATGATTGGGAAACTGTTTCGTATCTTCGACAAAGAGATGTGCTAAATTACGTTTGCGCCGAGATACAAAAACAGTTTCCAGATGAATATCAAAGTGCGGATGATGTTTACAAAACATTTTTGAACGCGCATTTTACTGGAAGACTTTTGCCACTTGCACGGTTAGTTGAAAAAACTTTTGGCGAAGGCAGTTTCCGACTTCTTGGTAATATGGATACCGATAGACAAAGTGGGGTTTTACATTTAGAGTCTTTGAAAAAAGCGAGAGTGAGACAGACAAGAGAAAAAACTGTTTCTTAATTCGCCAAAAATCATTACATAAAGCGCACAAGATTAAGGACGACGAGTTCTTTACTCTTTTTGAGGATTTTGCCAAGAAATCTGGCGTGAAATACACTACTCTTACAAAGATTGAAAGTAATGTTATTAGAAATCCGTCTGTACTTATTATGGCAAAATTAGCCAAAACGCTTGGCGTCTCAGTAGAGGATTTAATGAAATAAAAATATGGAAACACCATTTGAAAAACCCCCACAATTTATTCCAGGAGAACAAGTACCAACCCCAGAAAATGCAATAGAAAAGGAACCAAAATACGGCGAAATATTATATGACAAATCATTAATTTTTCACGGCGTTGGTTTTGACCTAATAAGACTCCATAGTATTTTAGAAAAGGGTATTTTGTCAGAACAGGTAGCTAGAACGAATGGGGTGGAATTAAAAAGAAATTATGGTGGTTATAATCTGGGCGATAGTGTTTCTGTGGCGGAATCACCAGCAATAAACAATTCATTTACTTTCGGATGTTTTGGTACTTATATTAAAGGAGGAATTAGTTTTGTTATTGCAGGGGAACATGCATTTAAAGCGCCTAAAGGCTCTTCTCGAGACAGCGGATATCCGGACGAGGCATTCGTCAGTCATGAAGTGAGAAGAGAAAACATAACTGGTGTTATGGTACCTGCTGATTTATTAGACGCGACACTTGCGGATTTACCACTAGGTCTTGCTAAAATGGGCTATGCTTACATAGACAATCGCGTTAGAAAAATAATAAGCGATTTAGAAACCGAAACTGGATATCACGCCGATACCACAGAGCTGGAAGAACTTATTAGAAAGAAAGAAGAAATTGAAAAACAAGAGCTTGATTATTTGGAAAAAGACAAACAAAGAAAAGATATTTTTGCACAAATGGAAAAAGTAATATCCCAACATGTGGGGCAAGCATTTTCACAAAAACTTGGGACTGATCATCCAACACTGAGAGATGCCCTCAGATCATATTTGCCAGAATCGATGAAGGTCTATAATTCAGATGGTTTTGACATTTCTCTTCAAGCGAATTTGCCGCCAAACCGAGCGAAACTTGGAGTTCCGCCAAAAGCGGAACGAAAAACTTGAAATCGTCCAATCCGAAAGGGTCGCTTCCGCAGGCGGGCGGAAGGAGGTCGTTCAGACTCTGAGAGTCTTCAGACTCGAAGAGGTGTGGGGGGGAATTCTGCCCGCCCTACAAATTTTTGGCGAAATCTGTTCGAATTTTTTCGAACACACACCGCCAGCATTGAAGGTGGTTTTATGCAGAAACCAAGCATTCAGATGATAGTAAAAATCGCAAAATCACTTGGTGTGTCAGTTGAAGTTTTACTAAAATGAGCAGCATGCAAAAGCTACAATCCATCAATCCCTCGAACTACCAAGTTCTTGGTTCTGTTGATATTTCAACGGCCAAAGAAATTGAGGACAAAGTTAAGCTTGCTAGGGGCGCACAAGAAGAGTGGGCTAATTTAGGTGTTTCCGAAAGAGTATCACTTTTGAAAAAAGCTTTTGAAGATTTGAAAAAACAGAAAGTAGAATTCACTCTTTTGGAAGCAAGAGAGATGGGAATGCCCATAAACGAAACTCTTACAGATTTTGATGCGACTTTTGATTATGTAAATTGGTACTTTGATAATGCCGAAAAGTATTTGAGCCCAGAAACTACTTTTGAGAACGACAAAGAAATCCACCAAGTTTTTCATGAACCGATTGGAGTTTCGGCTGTTATCGTACCTTGGAATTTTCCTTTGGCTAATTTTGTTTGGGGTGCGCTGCAAAGTTTAATCGCTGGCAATGCCATTGTTTTCAAACACTCCGAAGAATGTCTGCTAAGTGGAAAATTTATTGAGGACATTTTGACCAAACATTTACCTCAAGGAGTTTTTAACGAAGTGTATGGAGCCGGAGAGGTGGGGAATGCTTTGGTCAATCAAAATGTAAACATGGTTGCTTTTACAGGAAGTAGCAAAACCGGAAAACATCTTTATGAATTAGCTGGAAAGAAATTTATAAAAGCCGTTATGGAATTGGGTGGTTCTGCGCCCGGCGTGATCTTTGAAGACGCCGATCTTGATTTGGCTGTTGGAAATGTTTGTTTTAATAGATTGCTGAATCAAGGACAATGTTGCGACGGACTAAAGCGTCTTATTGTGCATGAAAACGTGTTTGATGAAGTGGTAAAAAAAGTTGCTTCTACTTTTTCCGTCAAAAAAGTAGGAAATGCTGAAGATAAAGAAACAGAAGTAGGGCCGCTGGTTGCCAAAAGGCAACTTGACTTGCTCATTTCTCAAGTTGAGGACGCGAAAGAAAAGGGAGCAAAAGCAATAACCGGTGGAAATTCACTTGAGGATAAACTTGGTGGTGCATTTTTTGAGCCGACTGTACTGACTAATGTCACAAATGATATGAGGGTTTGGAAAGAAGAAGTATTTGGCCCGGTCTTGCCGATTGTAAAATTCAAGACCGAACAACAAGCCATTGAGCTTGCCAATCAAACGGCATATGGTTTAGGTTCATATGTATTCACAAAAAACTATGAAAAAGCAGAGAGAGTTTCACAAGCAATCCAATCCGGCATGGTGAGCGTGAACGGCGCAAATTACATCATGCCGTTTAATCCATTCGGCGGATACAAAAATTCTGGATTTGGACGAGAACATGGCAAATACGGATTTAGCGAAGTAACGCAGATTAAAATTGTTGCGAAGAATAAATAAGAATTTGCCGCCAAAGGGCGAAATCAGTTCGAATTTTTTCAAACAGACACCGCCCTTTTGTTTTTATCTTGCACTTTGCGTATTATTCACCTGTCTGATGTTTCTGATGTTTGTATCAAAAATCCGCAATCGCGGATTTTTGGTATAGAATTCCACGGAGAACTGTTCTCCGCGGTTTATTTTTTCATATAGAGACATTGATCATTATGATCCCGACTTTCTCCGCAAGTTCGGCGATGTTCATTTTTCGCTTCGCGAAATACACCGGACGAAAAATTAAAGTCGTATGATTGCTCTCCATAGACCAATCATATAACATTTGATAAAATCAAAGCAAGAGTGGATAAAATCCCCATGAAAAAAGAGATTACACAATTTGGCAAAAAACTTCGAGAAATCCGCTTAAAAAAGAAATTATCGCAAGGTGATGTTTCTCGGGTTTTGAAAGTCCATCGCTCATACATAAGCGGGCTTGAAAGAGGAATGAGAAATCCATCACTTTTAACGGTACAGAAAATTGCTAAGGCTCTTGGCGTAAACGCTAAAGATTTAATTTAGAAACATGGAAAATTTTGAATCACAAAAATATAGAGATGGTTTGGCAAAAGAAATTCGCCAAGAGCCCGACAAGGAAAAGCGAAAAGAAATTTTGGCAACCGCAAAATCAACCGAAGAATATCAAGGAGCTGAGCGATTAAAGCAGAAAGAAGAACATCGTCCTTTTTGGGGTGAATTTTCTGGTGGTGAAATAGATGAAGTTGGCGAGTACACAGAGCCAACATCAGAACAGAGAGAAAAATTCCAAAAAAGAAATGAGCGTGTGGCAGAAATCTTTGAAGGCGCAGATTTTCAGTGGTATCTCGATGGTGCAGTAAATATTTCTTTATATCGCGATAACCAAATGCGCGACCACAAAGATTTAGATATGAGCGTCTTCAACGAAGATTCTGAAAAGTTGGTAGAGTTATTGTCTCGACAAGGGTTTGGAGTTTTCGTGAATTACGACGAAAATGGAAAAAGATTAATGAGGCGAGCAACGACAGAAGAACTCTCAACTCCTGGTAAGTTGGATTTGTCTATTTGTAAAATTGGCGCAAACGGAAAAATAGAGAGAGAAACCGCCGAGCCGTTCAACTTTGTTGACCTACATATTCACAGCAAAGACCATGAAGGAAATACAGTTATTAATTATACTGGCGCAACATTGCCAAAAGAATATTTTGAACCAGTCAAAAAAGAACTTGCAAATAGCAAAGAAATTAATCTTTCTCAACCAGCAGTTGTTGCGTATCATAAATTACATTCAAACCGCCCATACGACCTGACCGACTTGCAAAGATTAAGACCAAATCTACAAGAAAAAGATTTTGCAATGTTGCGCCAAGTATTAGAGGGAGAAATTGAGGAAACAGAACGCATGGTTGCGGAAAAAGTACATGAAACGTGGAATTTAATTTCTCCACTATTGGAAATGATACACGACCAGAAAGTTATTCGTGAACAACTTTTGACACATCCCGACATTGAAAAACGCAGAGATGATCCAAGGGTTTCTGAATATGTTTCCTCAATTTCTCAATATGTCTCAGAAAATCGAGGAATTTCTTTTGACGATTTTCTGAGACAATCATTGGTTATACTTAAACCACGCGAACAGGTCGAGCAAAAATTAAAAGTTATAGAACAATTAGAGAAAAGTTAATCCGGTGTGCCAGCGTTGCTGGTACGAATGCCGCCAGTTTTTTCAAAAAAGAAAGCCGAAGCCCACGCGGATTTTTACCCGTCTCTGGAAGGCCTTCCCAGACCCCTCCTCCGCGCGGGCGAGACTGCATTTCGCACCTCGCCACCATTTTCCCCAAAAAAAAGAGGCGGGGTACGGTCAGGGCTTCTTCTCGAAAAAGGTTCGCGCAAAGGATATAATTTCACCGCTTTCGTCCAGCCCACACAGTGTGGTCTGGGCTACGGCGTGACGCAGTCTGTAGAATGTCACGGAGAACTGTTCTCCACGGAATATTTTGTTTTGGAAGGCATGGAAAAAACTTATACGGCAGAAAAAATGCGCTTTCCGGCACTGCAGGTAATTCGCGTGTACTGGAAAGAGTCAAAGAAATATAAGCCGCTCATATTTTGCGTGCTTTTTTCCGTTTTTCTTTCGTCCGGAGCAAACCTTATGATTCCGCTCGTGTACAAGCGGTTTTTTGACGCGCTTGCCCTGCTTGTCCCTTCCTTGGAAAGTTCGCGTCAGATACTGCCCGTACTGTTTTGGATTTTAGGATTTAATGGGCTGGTGTGGGTCGGATACCGCTTGGGAGGATGGGCAACCGCGCTTTTTCAAGCGCGGGTTATGACAGATCTCCGCCAGCGCGCTTTTGATTATCTTCTTTTGCATTCCCACGGATTTTTTGCCGATAATTTTTCAGGTTCGCTCGTGCAAAAGGTTGGGCGCCTTCCAAGATCATTCGCGCAATTCACGGACCGTCTGTTTTGGGACTTGCTTCCTTTGGCGTTTCGCATTGCGGGCGTAAGCGTTATTTTGTGGGCGTTCAATAAAACCATTGCGCTTGTCGTGATGGTGTGGGTTGCGCTTTTTATCGCTGTGAATTTCGCGCTCTCGTTCTGGAAAATGAAATACAACATCAAAAAAGCGCAGGAAGATTCCCGCACCACAGCGGCCCTCGCGGACGCGGTGACAAACCAAAGCGCCATACAGCTTTTCGGGGGATTTTCCTACGAGTCTGGAAGATTTGGCAGGGTTGTGCGCGATCTGCAGAATATCGCCCTTTTCACTTGGAATCTTGAGGTGCTTATTGAAGCCGTGCAGGGATTTTTTGTGCTTGCGGCGGAATTTCTTTTGTTTTTCTTTGCGCTCAAATACTGGTCAATAGGCCTTGCGACCATAGGCATGTTTGTCATGATTCAGGCGTATCTTCTTCAGTTAATGTCGCGGCTTTGGGATTTTGGCAGAATCGTGCGCGGGATATACGAAAGTTTCGCGGACGCCGCGGAAATGGTTGAAATTTTTGAGACTCCTCACGAAATACAAAACAGCTCGGCCGCGAAAATCCTGCGCGTTTCCAAGGGGGAGATTGAATTCCGGGATGTCCAGTTTTTCTTCAAACAGACGCGCGCCGTTTTGAAAAACCTGAACATTTGTATCCGGCCCGGAGAAAAAGTGGCTTTGGTGGGGCCTTCGGGCGCGGGAAAATCCACCATAGTAAAACTTCTCTTTCGCTTGTATGACGTGGATGCGGGCGCCATACTTATTGACGGGCAGGATATCAGGCGCGTTACGCAGGAAAGCCTGCGATCGTGCATTGGGCTGGTTCCGCAAGATACCGTGCTGTTTCACCGAACGCTTATGGAAAACATCCGGTATGGAAAACGCGACGCTACAGATGCGCAAGTTTTGCGCGCGTCAAAACTGGCGCATTGCCATGATTTCATCAAGAATCTTTCGTACGGATATGACACGCTGGTTGGGGAGCGGGGGGTGAAACTTTCAGGAGGCGAGAGACAGCGCGTGGCAATCGCAAGGGCAATACTGAAGAATGCTCCGATTTTGGTCCTAGACGAGGCGACTTCAAGCCTGGACTCGGAATCTGAAATGCTCATTCAAAACGCTTTGGAAACGCTGATGAAAAACAGGACGACAATTGTTATTGCGCACCGGCTTTCCACCATACGGAAAATGGACCGCGTCATTGTCATTGACAATGGAGTGGTTGCCGAGCAGGGAGCCCATGAAGAACTCCTGAAGAGTCCTGACAGCATGTATGCCAAACTCTGGAATCTGCAGGCCGGCGGTTTTTTGATCCAGCGCTGATTGTGCCGTGTGACTTGCCGCGGAAATCGCAGAAGGTTGATTAGTTCCACGAAGAACTGTTCTTCGCGGTTTTTTCTGTCTTATTCATACGTGTGGGATGTAGTATTGACAATAAATTTTACATTTCATATACTGTATTACAGTATTTAATAAAGTAAAACGATATGCATGTGCTATTATGAATAAAACAACACTTTCTAAAAAATATCAGGTGGTTGTGCCAAAAGCGGTGCGGGAACAAATGAAGCTCCGCGTGGGAGAGCAGGTTTCGCTGTATGGGATAGACGCGCATCGCGCGGTCTTGGTAAGGCATCCCAAGGATTATGTGGCCGCGCTGGAAGGGCTTGGGAAAGAAGTGTGGGAAGCGCTTGGCGGGGCAGAAAAATATATTCGCGGAGAACGGGCATCATGGCAAAAAAAATAGGCATAGACACCCCAATTCTTATTTATCTTTTACAGAGCGATAGAAAATATGTTGAGAAAGCGCGATCCATTATGCGCAGGGTTCAATTGGGGAGATGCCATGCTGTGTTTTCCAGTATTGGACTTATTGAAATTTTGACGGGGCCAAAGAAACAGGGAGAATACGAATTAGCCGCGCGCTATCTGGAAATCATAACGCATTTTCCCCACCTCTCAATTATTGGCATCAACGAGAATATTGTTGATATTTCTTCCGATTTGCGCGCGCGATATGGAATCTCCACGCCCGATGCCATACATGTTGCCACAGCCATAAGCGAGGGCGCGCAGAAGTTTATCACCAACGACAAGGCGCTCAAAAAGATACAAGAGATATCCGTAGATGTATTGTGAGAGCTTGGCAGGTGTTCTGTTTTGTTTTTCATTTGGAGATGGTATCGAAAAAACGGTACCGCCTCTTTCTTTTTGACAGTGGACAACAGATTTTGTTGGGCGTAGAGTGGAAACAAGAGAACCAATCTTTCTCTAAACGCTATGAGAGAGGGCATACGGCATATTGAATTTTGGGTCTCGGACCTGAAGAAATCTCTTGAATTTTATTCAAGGCTTTTTGCGGTTATCAAGTGGCGCCAAAAGGGAGAGAATATGTTTGTTTTGGGCGACACCAAGATATATTTCAGACAGCGCGAAGGGAAACTGCTTGATTCTCTAGGTCCCCGGCATATCTGCTTTCACGCCTTGTCAAAAAAGATGGTGGACGAGGTCGGCGCGTTTTTGCTCGTGCACGGATGCAAAATTATACGAGGGCCAACGGAAATGCCGGGAGATCCGTATCCCGAGGGATACTACACCGTGGATTTCCGCGATCCTGACGGATATGTTCTGGAAGTGGCGCATTCGCCAGACGAAACAATTCCCCTTGCATATACAGGATGATGCCAGCTTCATTTTTGTGGTATAGTTGAGCAATGGATGAAAATTTTCTTGTTAAAATCCGCAAAGAGCTTCAGGAGCGCATTGAACCTCTTTTCAAAGAGCAGAACGGAAAGTTTTTCAAAGAACAGGTGAAGATGCTTGGAGTGCGTACGCCCGTGGTGAGGGATATTGCCGCCCGGTATTTTCAAAAGATCCGGCGGCTCAAGAAAAAAGACATATTCGCATTGTGTTCCCGTCTTTTGCGCTCGGGGCAGAGCGAAGAGATAACCATAGCGCTTGATTGGGCGTGGCGTCTAAAAGATCATTACGAGCCAAAAGATTTTGCGACATTTGAGAACTGGCTTGAAAAATACGTGTCAAACTGGGCGTCATGCGATGATTTGTGCACGCATGCCCTTGGATATTTTCTCGCGGAGTTTCCCGAATTTCTTCCGCGCGCGCAAGCGTGGACGCGCTCTCAAAACCGATGGATGAGGAGAGCCGCGGCAGTCTCTCTTATTTTTGCGGCGCGCAAGAAAAAATTTCTGAAGAACATTTTTGAAGTTTCAGACATTCTTCTCAAGGACAGCGAAGACTTGGTGCAAAAGGGATACGGGTGGACATTAAAAGAGGCGAGCAATGCGTATCCGAGGGAGGTGTTTCACTATGTGATGAAGCGCAAAAAAGAAATGCCGCGAACCGCTCTGCGCTATGCCGTTGAAAAACTTCCTCCGCGATTGCGCCAGGAAGCAATGCATTGAAAAATCAAAAATCAAATATCAAAAATCAAAATCACGACTCAAAATTTAAAAATAATATCCAACCTTGCCATTTCATTTTTTATCATATGCAAAAGAAGATTGTTGTTTTAACGATTACCGTTGGCGTTCTTGCCGCTTTTATCGGCGGGTATGCTGTTTTCAAAAAAACAAGAACACTGCCTCAAGAGTCTGAAACAAAAGCGGCGCAGCCCCAACAGTCTTCCAATCTGGCAACAGACCAAGGCAAGCAAAAAACCGGCAATCAAAATCAAAATTCCGAAACTCTGGTTCTCTATATGAACAATGGCTATTCGCCAGCCGTTTTGAAGATAAAGTTTGGAGACATGGTCACATTTCGCAATGTGAGCTCCCGGCTGATGTGGACCGCGTCAAACCCTCATCCTGCGCACAACGCGTACCCGGTCAAAGGAGGATGCGTTGCCAGCGCGTTTGACCAATGCGCGCCAGCTGGCGCGGGGCAGGATTGGTCGTTCCAGTTCACCTCCGCCGGAACGTGGCAATACCACAATCATTTAAATCCGCGAGACGCGGGCGTCGTTATTGTGGAATAGCCCATGATTTCTTTCTCGTTTGACAATAAGAGGGTTGCGGTGTTTCTTTTGCGCGCGGGGTTGGCGTGGGTATTTTTCTATGCCGCTATTTCCTCGTTCGTGCGCCCTTTCAATTGGATTGGGTTTTTGCCATTGTGGAGCAGGAATATTTTTCCCGGATTTATTTCGGAGTTCGCGGCTCTGGATATCATCGCCATTCTGGAGCTTTTGCTTGCGCTCTGGCTGTTGTCTGGCAAAAAACTGGCGCTTGGAGCGATTGCCGCATCTCTTTTTCTCGCGGGCATTCTGTTCACCAACCTTGGCGTTCTTGATGTTACGTTTCGCGATGGCGGGCTTTTGTTTGCTTCTCTTGCCTTGGTTCTGCTGTCGCGATAGGATAACCGCGTATGAACTCACCGGTTGAAGAAATCAAAAATCGTCTTGATATTCTGGAGGTTGTGGGGGGCTATGTAAAACTCCAGAAAGCGGGAGGAAACTGGCGGGGCCTCTGCCCTTTTCACGAAGAAAAAACTCCTTCGTTTTTTGTTTCTCCCTCGCGCCAGATGTGGCATTGTTTTGGAGGATGCGGAACCGGAGGGGATATATTCGCGTTTGTCATGCGTATTGAGGGAGTGGAGTTTGGAGACGCTTTGCGCCAGCTTGCGCAGAAAGCAGGCGTTGAACTGCGCCCGCCAGATCCCGCGTTTGCGAAATTGCAGACAGAGCGCGCCCGTTTGCTGGAACTTGCGGAATGGGCGGCGAAATTTTTTGAGCACCAGCTGTCTTCGCAAACCGGCGCCGAAGTGCTTGCGTATTTGCAGGGCCGTGGAGTGAAAGAAGAAACAATCAAGGCGTGGCGTTTGGGATACGCGCCGGACACCGCCCGCGGGCTTTTGGATTTTCTAAAATCCAAGGGCTTTCGGGAAGACGAGGCTGGCAGGGCGGGGCTTTCCGCGTTTTCGGAAGGCGCGGTGTTTGACAGGTTCCGCGGAAGGATCATGTTTCCCATTTGCGACAGTCAAGGCCAGGTGATTGGATTTGGCGGCAGGATATTCGGCAGAAAAGAAGGGCAGGGGCTGGCAAAATATGTGAACACGCCGAACACTCCTTTGTATGAGAAAAGCAGTACGCTTTACGGATTGGACAAGGCAAAAGTTGCGATACGAAAGCAAGACGAGTGCGTGCTGGTGGAAGGATATATGGACGCCATTATGGTGTGGCAATCAGGGTGCGCGAACGCGGTGGCAAGCTCGGGAACCGCGCTCACGCCTTCCCAATTGCGCATTCTCAAACGGCACACCGGCAATCTTTTGCTCGCGTATGACATGGACCTTGCCGGAGACGCCGCGACAAAACGGGGCATTGACCTTGCCATTTCCCAGGGGTTCTCTTTGAAGGTCGTTATAATGCCTCAAGGCAAGGATCCCGCGGACATTGCTTCAGCGGGGGAAGAGATATGGAAGCAGATTGTTCAAGGCGCGGTTCCCATAATTGATTATTATTTCCGCACCGCGCTTGAAAGCAATGACAAGCAAACGCCCGAAGGAAAAAAGCGCATTGCCGCGTCTTTGCTTCCCGTGTTCAAGAAAATTCCCAACGCCATTGAACAATCCCACTGGGTTCAGCGATTGGCGCAGGAAATGGGCGCGCGCGAGGAGGTTATCCGAGAAGAACTTGAAAAAATCAAGGACGACGCGCCGTCTTTTGCCGGAGTTTCAAAAGAAACTTTCCAGCGAGAGCCAAAGACGCGAAAACAGCTTTTGGAGGAGAAATTACTGTGCGGCGTTCTCAAAGGACAAGAACATCTTGCTTTGCTCACAGAGGAGCATATGCCGTTTCTTTCTTTGCAGACGAGAGAGATTGTGAGCGGACTCAATATGCATCCCGAACTTTCAGCCAACGGGTGGAACAGCGTGTTCTCAAGCGAAATCGCGGAGTTTTTGAACGTGCTGTCTTTGCGCTCTGAAATTGAAGAACCGGAAGAAATGGATTGGAAAAAAGAGATTGCAATTTGCCTTCAGGAGTTAAAGGGGATATATATAAGGAACGAGCTTAACAGAATCAATGCGGAAATAAAACAGGCGGAAGCCGCAGGCGACCAGCAAAACATTGACGCGTTAAAACAAGAGTTTCATGCGCTGTCTCGGCAATTTGAACAGCGCTGAACCCCGCACAACAAGGTGCATGCAAGGCAAGCGCGGCTGTTGAATGGCGCGCCGCGGACTCGTTAGATTTTTTTGTCCATGAAAAAACAACAACCTCCAAAGAAAATTCAGACTGTCGTCACGCGCTCTAAACAGGCGTTTTTGCGCAGTCAGGCGCAGGAAGCCGAAGCGCGATGGGTAGCGTCTCAGCCTGGCGCGAAAAAAGCGGCTGTCTCTCAGAAAAAGAAACCGCCGGCAAAGACAAAGGCAAAAACATCGCGCGTGTTTTCTGATGAAAAAATCCGGCAGGTGCTTGAAAAGGCAAGGCCGCGCGGGTTTGTCACGTATTCTGAAATCCTTTATGATTTTCCCGATCTTGAAAGAGACGTGAAGGGTCTTGACGCGTTTCTCGGAAGGATTGAAGAGGAGGGCATACGTCTGGAAGAGGTAAAAGATTATCTTGCGGTGGCGACGGCTGAAGAGAAAAAGAAAATTTCATTTGACGCGGAAGCTCCTTTAGATCCCGTGCAAATGTACCTGAAGGAAATCGGAAGGATTTCGTTTGTAACAGGCGAGCAGGAAAGAGAGCTTGCAAAGCGCATTGAAACCGGAGACGAGGAGGCGAAAAAACGGCTGGCAAGGGCAAACCTGCGGCTTGTGGTTTCCATTGCGAAAAAATACGTGGGCAGGTCCGCCAACATGACTTTGCTGGACCTGATCCAGGAGGGCAACCTCGGGCTGTTTCGCGCGGTGGAAAAGTTTGACTGGAGAAAGGGATACAAATTTTCAACCTACGCCACTTGGTGGATCAGGCAGGCGATCACCCGGGCGTTGGCCGATCAGGCGCGCACTATACGCATTCCCGTGCACATGATTGAAACGATTTCCAAATATACGCAAATCCGCCGCCGGCTTTTGCAGGACTTGGGCAGAGAGCCATTGCCAGAGGAAGTCGCTTCTGAAATGGGATTGGAGGTGGAAAAGATACACCAGATTCAGCGCATTTCGCAAGAGACCGTGTCCCTTGAAACTCCGGTCGGGGAGGACGACGAGGACAGCGTGCTTGCGGAATTTGTGGAGGATGAAAAAGTGCCGCCTCCTTCCGTGGAAGCCGCGCGCAACTTACTGCGCGAGCGCATCAAAGAGATTTTGAGCGATCTTTCGCCCCGCGAGCAGAAAATCCTTGCCATGCGCTTTGGCTTGGATGACGGCGTTACGCACACGCTTGAAGAGGTGGGGCAGGAGTTTGGCGTTACGCGTGAGCGCATCCGCCAGATTGAGGCGAAAGCCCTTGAAAGAATCCGCGACCACAGGTCTCTCAAAAAACTCCGCGGATATTGAAAAAATTTTCTCAGTGCGATACGATTGAATACGGTTCTTTTTTCAAACAATACGTATTTTTTGACACAAAGCGCGCTTTTTTGGCGCGCTCATTCCGGCGTAGCCCCGACACTCCGCCAAAAAGAGCGGGTGCCGGGGTACTTGGCCGGGACATAAGAACGAAGCACATACACAACATATTCCGGCGTAGCTCAACGGTAGAGCAGCTCCCTGTTAAGGAGATGGTTCCTGGTTCGAATCCAGGCGCCGGAGCCAAAACAAAGTTTTTGCGAAGACAAGTGCCCCCCCGTAGCTTTATGCGAAGGGGGATCGCCGAAGCCCAGTATATAATTAAGAAAAACAAGAAAATATGTCTATCCAATTCAATGGTGATGTTACTGTGAATGGTAATATGGAAGTCTATAGTGATGGAAGTGTACGCATTACAGGTAATCAGATTGATGTTCACATTGACAGACTTGCCGATTTTATTGAACAGAATCTTTCACTTTCATTTAATAAAGAGGAATACAAAAATGCCGTACATACCATACGTACGTCTACAGACAGATCTCTCATTAAGAAAGCATTTGAAAAACTTTCAAATATTGTGCGCGAATTAGGGAAAAATATATTAATTTCTGGTTTGTCCGAGATTGCAATAGAGGTCCTTAAAGAAATGCTGAAAAGGTAAGTTTTGTAAGTCATTATAATCTTGTTTTTATAGTAGGTTTATTTTTAACAAAAAAGAGAATAAAGTACCAAATTCCCCTTTTTTCTCTCAAGAATGCCAGATCAGAAAGTACGAATTAGGTCAACCTAGTTTCTGTTAAGTTTTTTACTTCTGTGGTAATAAATAAATTTCACAAGTCGCAATCCTGTATCTCAAAAATTGAATCCGTAGAAAGATGGCTTGATGTTGCGGAAATCAAAAAATTTGCAACTATTTATAAAAAACCCGTTGATTTCTTTTTAAAATGATGATTGCGAGCACTAAAAAATCCAGAGAGGTAATTAAATATCTTCAATCTGCGGAAGGTAAGATTTTGAGTTATCTAAAGAAAATCGTAGGTAGTAAGGATTTTAGTTACCGGACATTTGGAACGGCAATCGAGGAGCACTTGACGGACGCAATTGTTAAAATCTTAACCGAAGGAGGTTTTATCAAAAATAGCTCGGATTTTGCGGTTTCGCCAAACAAAAATTACTTTCCAGATTTTGAGCTAAAAACTACTCCGTCCCTCGCTATTGAATTTAAATCAGGCAACAAAAGTCAATACAGAAATGGCAAATGGGTTATGGTAAAGAATAGCGAAAATGATATGGGTACGCTCAATGAGTGGCCAAGAAAAATTGAAAAATTTGGCGGTGATAACATCTACTATATTTTTGTAATCTATAATTTTAATGACACAACGAAAGAAGTTTTAAGTGTTCAAGTAGCTCCCTTCTATCAATTTATAGGTCTTAATAGTGGTAAGTTTCTCAAGTATCGGGAAAAGGACGGCAATCTACGCCCAAAAAACTTTGGGATTGAACTACCAATCAAGACGCTGAAGCAATTCGAGGAATTACTTAATAAAACTATCGTTTATAGATCGAAACGAATTATCAAAAGACACCGCCTAATAATTAAAAGGGCGGCGGAGATTCCTAAAAAAGAGTTGGATTAACAGACCTGCTATTCTGTTTTTTGTTGCTAGAAATCTTTGGATTATCTATAGGGTATATCCCTTCGTCCTCGGATAGAGTAAGGTTGCTCAAATACTTTGAGGCAGTTTCCGTTGCGTTGTCCCCATATTTATAGCCATTGCTTGATCTGTAATTAACTTTTTTAATTTTATCAGCAACTATCTTCTTATATTTTGGATCTATATCAATACCGATATAATTTCGGCCTAGTCTTTTTGCTGCTAATGCCGTTGTTCCAGCCCCAATAAAAGGATCCAAAACCACATCATTTTCGTCAGTAGTCATAAGGACTAACCGTTCAAGTAGAGGTTCGGGGAGTTGGCATGGATGAGCGTCCCTGCGAGCGTTGTGTCTAATACGATGTATATCCGCCCAGCAATCGCTTAATAGTGTGCCATGAGGATTTATCTGGCTCTTTTTCCCTCCATAATCTTTTATCATTTCGCCGCAAGTTCGACATTTTTTATGCGGCGAACGAAGCTCGTGGAATTTAAACCCTTTTGGAATTTTTGTATAAAATAGTATCCCATAATGTGCCGGTAACAATGTTTTACCTAAAGGCATACTCATAGAATCCCATGCAATCCAATGTTTGAAAATGGCAATTTTATTTAGGTGATTGGCATAATAAATCAGCCACTTTGGAATATTATGGACCAAAATTGAACCAGTTGGTTTAGTTATCCTGACCATTTCGGTTAGCCATTGCTCGCACCATTTTATGTAATCATCCGTCGCCTTTTTATCTTTGTAGTTGCCATATTTTTTATTTAGATTAAATGGTGGGTCGGCAAAAGTCATATCAATTGAGTTATCAGGTATTTTTCTCATTTCCTCAATTGAATCTCCACACAAAATCTCGTTCAATGGAAGTTTTTTATATTGTTTTGTTTCATTTTTGATTTCCGGAAAAACAATAGAGATTGGTGTTTCCTCGCGAATAACATCAAGCACAACTCCTTGAATTGAAACATCCCGCCCATTTCTAAAAATAAGTGGCTCCATAGCTTTGTTTGCAGGTTGTAAGCGGATATGCCCCCTTTCTTTGTAGAATTTCTTTAAGGTTGCCTCGTGATTGTCTATAAGAGCGACAACCTTTTGTCCGTTTTCGGCAGTTTCCTGATGACGCACCAAAACCACATCGCCATCGTTTATATTTTCGTCAATCATACTGCTTC
>CAYYFJ010000014.1:7448-17603 GCA_964471385.1 uncultured Candidatus Saccharibacteria bacterium | reverse complement strand
AAGAAATGGAAAAGCTGAACATGGGCGGAATTCTCGGAGTGGCAAAAGGGTCTCCTGAAGAGCCAAAATTCATTGTGATGGAATACATGGGCGGGAAAAAAGAAAAGCCCATCGCGCTTGTCGGAAAAGGGGTAACGTTTGACACGGGCGGGCTGAACGTGAAGCCGGGAGAGAGCATGTATGAAATGCACATGGATATGTCAGGGGGAGCGGCCGTGATTCATTCTTTGGCGCTTGCCGCGAAACTCAAACTCAAGAAAAATGTGGTGGGCATTATTCCGGCGGTGGAAAATATGCCCTCGGGCTCCAGCTACAGGCCCGGGGATGTATTGCGGTCAATGTCGGGCAAAACCATAGAGGTGCTGAACACGGACGCTGAAGGAAGAATTATTCTTGCTGACGCGCTGACATACGCCAAGCGCTATGAGCCGAGAATTATGCTGGACGCGGCGACTCTGACCGGAGCCGCGCTTGTGGCGGTCGGCAAAAGAACAAACGCATTTTTTACACGGGATGAAAGACTGGAAAAACTGGTGCGCGAGCTTGGCGAGGAGTCCGGAGACTATATGTGGCCTCTGCCTTTGTGGGACGAATATATGGAAGACATCAAGGGCACATTCGGAGACATTGCCAACACCGGGAAAGACAGGTACGGAGGCGCGATTACCGCGGCAATGTTTTTGCATGAGTTCGCAAAAGATCTGCCGTTTGTGCACATTGACATTGCGCCCCGCATGGTTGCCATTGAAGGAGAATATCTTGCAAAGGGCGCAGTCGGATCCCCGGTAAGATTTTTTGAGAAATTTATTGAACGGTACTAGCGCTATAAGCATGGAAACCATTTCTTTTGAGGATTTTAAAAAACTTGAACTGCGCGCGGCAAAAGTGATGAGCGCGGAAAAAGTGGAAGGTTCAGAAAAACTGGTTCGCCTGCAAGTCAGCATTGGAGACGGGGAGCGGCAGATTATTGCCGGCATTGGAAAACACTACAATCCTGAGGAACTTGTTGGCAGAGAAATTATCATTGTTGCGAATCTTGAACCGCGCCAGCTTATGGGCCTTGAAAGTCAGGGTATGCTCTTGGCGGCAGGAGAGAAGGAACCTGTTTTGCTTCAGCCAGACAAAGAAGTTGCCCCGGGTTCTTTGATCCATTAAAAACATCGTACGCTCCATCGCGTGGCTTTGTCGCGTGGTTCTGTCGCGGGGTCGTACCCCGCGATGAGGCCGTAAGGCTTCTCACGGAGTTGACACAATTTTTTTGCCGTGTTACTATAAAATCAGTAAAACAGAAAGGAGGTTAGTTTCATCTGCATCCCCCCTCAAGCCCCCTTTGGGCGGTCGGCGGTCGGGTCGCGGGTTAGATTAATGTAATAATTATACTAACACCGCGGCTTGGCCGTCCGCACTTATTTTTTCATTTTCCGCGCGCAATCCGCGCGCGGAAGCGCACACCCATTTTCCGGAAGCGTTCCATCCCAACGCTTCCGGAGTCCAGCCAGGGGCCTCCAGCCCCTGTTTTTTTTGTTCCGCTTTGTAGGCCTTGGAATAAACCTTGGTTTACTTCAGTTTTAGCTCTGCGATGAGATAAAATATTTCTCAATTATCAACGGGGCGGCGCTGTTCATGTAAGAGCGCCGCCCCCTTGCATTTTTAGGGGTTCTTTTCTACACTGGAGCCATGAATAAGGGCAAGAAAAAAACGGCAAAAAAGGCGAAGAAAGCAACGAAGACAGTCAGCCATAAGGCGAAACAAGCTCCAAAGAAAAAGAGAGCCGCTGTTGCGCAAGGAAAGAAAAAAATAAAAAGCGCGACAAATAAAAAATCCAGCATAAAAAAGCAAGTGAAAAAAACAAAACAGGCGCTCAAACAAAAAAAAGCGGCGACTCGTATTCAAAAACAAAACATTGTTGTTCCTGCGCAAATCAAGGGGCTTACTGAAACCAAAGTAGATGTGACAGACGGCATGCACCGCACCAAAATGCGCATTATTGGGATTGGGGGCGGGGGGGGAAGCGTCATCGCGGAAATCGCCCAGCGCGTGCCTAAAACCGATTTTGTGGCGGCGAACACCGATGTTCAGGCGCTCAACACATTGCCTAAAAACGTGAAGACATTGTCGTTCGGGCATGAGCTGACTCACGGGCTGGGATGCGGCATGGATGACAACCTTGGCATGAGGGCGGCGAACCTTGAGAAAGAGAAAATCAAGAAGGTTCTGGAGGGACAAGACATTTGCGTGTTTGTCGCCGCGCTCGGCGGAGGCACGGGATCTGGCGCAGTTCCGGTGTTTGCCGAAGTCTCGCGCGAACTCAAAAATCTCACGATAGGCATTTTCACAATGCCTTTTTCCTTTGAGGGAGAAAAAAGAAAGCAAATGGCGGAAGCCGCCCTGGAGCGCGTCAAACCGTTTGTGAACGCGTATGTGGTGATTCCCAATGAAAATATTTTCGGCATCATTGACAAAAAGACTCCTTTCAAAGAATCGCTTTCCGCGGTGAACCGCAGGCTCGCTTCAACGCTGGAAGGGTTTATTGAAACTATTTTTCTGCCAGGGCTCGTGAACATTGATTTTGCGGACGTGCGCTCCATTCTGGAAGGAAGAGGGCGGCTCTCGTATCTGAACAGCGCGAAAGCGGCGGGTGCGGGAAAAGCGCAAGAGGCGGTCAAGGAAGTGCTTGCCAATCCCTTAAACGCGTACGTAATTTCAGGGGCGGACCGCATGCTGTTTAACATTACGGGAGACAAAAATCTCAAAATGCAGGAGGTTGCGGAAATCAGCGCGGCAATTTCAAAACACAATCCAAAGGCAAAAATTATATTCGGCATTTCCTTCCACCCGAAATTCAAAGATGCCTTGCGCATCACTTTGTTTGCGGTGGGATGCGAACAGGAAAAAGGCGGGATACTGAAAATTTCCCGTCCACAAGAATCTCATTCTGAAAAACAGCCGATGATTATGAATAAGACGCCGAAGAAACTCGCTCATAAGGCTTCCCTTGACAGGGCTCGGGATAAACAGGGCAGATCTGTTGGCAGAACGAGGGGCTCAAAACAAGAAACTCCAAAGCGCCAGAAACCTGAACAGCAGAACACGCCCAATCAGGAAGAAGTTATGGAAGAAGCAACTTTAAAAATGCCTTTTATGGCAGAGGATGCAAACCAGTCATCTGCGGCAAACGGCAAGTTTTCAGGAATACGGAGAAGCGGGCTTGAGCTGAAAAAGGCGGTGGACGAAGAGATCAAAGAGCTTGAGAAAAAAGAAAAAGAGTGGGACATCCCCTCGTTTTTGAGAAGAAAGCCTCTTTCATAGCTCTGATTCTTTATTATGAGCGATATTACCAAAGCAATTGTGCCAATAGCCGGCCTTGGGACGCGGTTTTTGCCAATGTCAAAAGTTCTGCCCAAGGAATTCATGCCCGTGCTGGACAAACCCGTCCTGCATTATCTGGTGGAGGAACTGCAGGCGGCCGGAGTAACGCATATTCTTTTTGTGGCGAGCCAGCTCAACAAAAACGCGGTTGCCGAATATTTTCAGAAAAACACAAGCCTTGAAAAAGTGCTTTCAGAGCGCAAGCAGGTCCATTTATTGGAGGAACTGCAGTCGGCGGACAGGGCAATGGAGGGGATATCGTTTTCCATCATTGTTGACAAGCCGCTCGGAGACGCGCATGCGGTTTTGCAGGGAAAAAAATTTGCCGGGGACGACGCATGTTTTGTGGTAACGCCGGGCATTATTGAATCGCGGACTCCCTGCGCCGTGCAGTTGGCTCAAGTGTTCAAGACTGCGCAAAAACCTGTGATGGGGCTGTTTAAGGCAATGCCCGAAGAGATTTCTTCTTTTGGCATTGTCGCCGGAGAAAAAATCGCGAACAGGTTTTATAAAATAAAAAAGATTGTGGAAAAGCCTCTGCCAGCTGACGCTCCGTCCGATCTTGCCATCACCGGGCGGCGCATTGTAACGCCCGAGGTTTTTGATTACATTAAAAAAACTCAGCCTAACAAAAAAGGAGAGATTGTGCTCACGGAAGCGTTCGGGGAAATGGTGAAAGACGGAAAGCTGGTGTACGGGTATGAGTTTGAAGGAACAAGATGGGGAACAGGGGACAAGGAGAGCTGGCTGAAAACGCACCTGCACTACACGCTTAAACACCCGGAATTCGGAGCGGCAATAAGAAAGTTTCTCAAGGAAGAACGAATGATATAAAATGTCAAAATTCAAATGCCAAATGCCAAATGAAATCTAAAGCCTCAATGTCAAAAGATTCTATTTATTTGGATTTTAGATTTTGACATTTGACATTAGTAATCTTGTCTATTGGGGGTTAACAATCTACAATGAAAGAACATGTATGATTATCGTTTCCAAGGATATTGTAAAGCAGTTGTATCCTGAAAGGGCGGCGGAGGCAAAAAAATATGATTTTGGTTTGATGGTTGCCATAGGCGGATCTGAATTTTATTCAGGGCCGCCCGCGTTGTCCGCGTTAGCCGGCTTTCGCGCCGGGCTTGACATGGCGCGCATCATAGCTCCCCGGCGTGCCGCGGACATTATCGCGGGGTTTTCTCCGATTCTCGCGGCATATCCCTTGGAGGGAGACCATTTGAACAAAAGCCATATTGCGACTCTCCGTTCTTTGACAGAAACCGCGAAAGAGAGCGCGCATGGAAATGCCGCGGTGGTCATTGGCGGAGGGCTTGGCAGATCAAGAGAAACGCTGGACGCCGTAGCGGAATTTTTAGCTGACCTTGATATTCCCGTCGTGATTGACGCGGACGCGTTTTACGCGATCCAAAAGCGCCTTGATATTCTCGCGGGCAAGCCGTTTCTCCTGACTCCCAACACGTATGAATTCTTTTTGCTGACGGGCAAAAACGTGCGAGAACTTTCCCATGAAGAGCGCATGGAGCTTGTGAAAACGGAAGCAGGGAAGCTCGGCGTAACAATTCTTTTGAAACTGCGGCAAGATATTATTTCGGACGGAAACGAAGTCGCGGTGAATGAAACCGGTTCCCCGTATCTTACCGTTGGCGGAACGGGGGATACACTGGCTGGCATTGCGGCAACTTTGCTGGCGCGAGGCAATACGCCTTTTGTCGCGGCGCAGGGTGCCGCGTATCTCAATGGAAGGGCGGGGGAAATCGCGGCTGAGAAATTCGGAGAATCGCTGGTCGCCGCCGACTTGATTGACGCTTTGCCGTCAGCAATCCGGGAATAATAAATGTTTAGTACGGAACATTAAAGTATTTGATATGGTAAATATCGCAATCAACGGGTTCGGGCGCATCGGCCGTTTGCTGTTCAGGCAAATGTACAAACACCCCCAATTGAAGATTTCTGCCGTGAACGATTTGGGGGACGCGGAGGATTTGGCGTATGTATTGCAAAGAGATTCCGTGTACGGGCCGTTTGAAGAGCAAGTTTCTTTGGAAGACGGCGCTCTTGTCGCGGGAAAATCGCGTGTGCGCATGTTGCAGGAAAAGGACGCGTCAAAACTTCCATGGAAAGATCTTGCCATTGGCATTGTGGTTGAAGCGACCGGAGTTTTTGAATCGTATGAAAAAGCCAGAGTGCATTTGCAAGCCGGAGCCAAACGCGTGGTGATTACAGCTCCCGCAAAGGATGAGGATACGGAGGATGCCAAGACCGTGCTCATGGGCGTCAACGAGGAGGAGGCGGCAGCATGTCTGCTCACGTCCAACGGATCTTGCACCACAAACGCGGCATCGCCCGTGATTCAGATATTGCAAGAGGAGCTTGGCATTGAAAAAGCTTTGCTGAACACGGCGCACGGATACACTGCCACGCAAAATCTTGTGGACGGCGCGGCAAAGGGAAAAGATTTCAGAAGGGGAAGGGCGGCCGCGCTTAATATTGTGCCTTCCAGCACGGGAGCCGCCATTTCCGTGGCAAAGGCGATTCCTTCTTTGCAAGGAAAGTTTGACGGCATTGCGCTGAGAGTGCCTGTGATCGCGGGTTCCATAGCCGACATCACGTTTCTTGCAAAAAGAAAAACAAGCGTTGAGGAAGTGAACGCCATTCTCGCGAAAGCCGCGGAGTCTCCGCGCTGGAAAGGAATTTTGAAAGTGACACACGACCAGCTTGTTTCCACCGATATTTTAAAGGAACCTTACGGCGCAATTGTTGATTTGAATTTCACGCGGGTTGTTGACGGCGACCTGGTAAAAGTATTATCGTGGTATGACAACGAGTGGGGGTATGTTGCCACGCTCGTGAAGCACATTGAAATGGTCGCAAAAACCTTGTCATAACAAAAGCAGTTTTCCGCAAGCAGGTTTACTATTCAAAGAGTTTCTTTTCATTGTCGCTTTATACCATTCCAAGAAACTCTTTGAACGTCGTTCGCTTGCTCCTGCGGCAAGCTCACTAAGTCCTCGCCGCATTTGTCCCGCAAAAGGCGGGACACCGAGCAAATGCGTCTGCGGATTACCTTCAAAGAGTTTCTTTTCATTGTCGCTTTATACCATTCCAAGAAACTCTTTGAACGTCGTTCGCTTGCTCCTGCGGCAAGCTCACTAAGTCCTCGCCGCATTTGTCCCGCAAAAGGCGGGACACCGAGCAAATGCGTCTGCGGATTACCTTCAAAGAGTTTCTTTTCATTACTATTCATAAAGATATGACCATCACCATTTTCGTGGAAATCCCGAAAGGGTCCCACAACAAGTACGAACTGGACGAGAAAAGCGGCAGAATCAAGCTGGATCGCGTTCTGCACGGCCCCGTGCATTTTCCTTTTGAGTACGGATCCATTGAAGGCACAAAAGGGGAGGACGGCGATCCATTGGATGCCGTGCTTCTTTCAAGCTCGCCCACGTTTCCCGGGTGCCTTGTGAAAGCTGAAGCGATAGGATACCTCCAAATGGAGGATGAGGGAGGCGTGGATCATAAGATTGTGGCGGTTCCGGTTGCGAAGATTGATCCCCGCTTTGCGCATGTGCAAGACGCGAAAGATTTAACGGAGCACCAAAGAGCGGAGATAAAAGAATTTTTTGAGACATACAAACGGCTGGAGCCCAACAAATGGGTGAAGGTGACTGATTTTAAGTCCAAAGAAGAAGCGGAAGCGATTGTGCAGGAAGGGGAGAAGCGTTTTCAGGACGAAACGAAATGATGAAAAAACAAATGACCGCCCTGTAAAGCGGCTTTTGTTTTGTGTATAATCAATCATATGGCTACAAAAAAAGATCTTCGCTATTATCTTGAAAAAGCGCGGGAAGGAGGCTGGGCGCTGGGGCAGTTTAATTTTTCGTCAGCCGAACAGCTGAAGGGAATTGTCGCGGCGGCGCAGAATCTGCGCTCGCCTTTGCTGTTGGGAACTTCGGAGGGCGACAGCGCGCTTATTGGCATTGCGCAAGCCGCCGCGATTGTTGGCGCATACCGCAAAGAAACCGGGCTTCCCATATTTTTGAATTTTGACCACGGAAAGTCGCTGGAAAACATACAAGCCGCGATGAACGCCGGGTATGACGCCATTCACTGTGACGCTTCAGGGCTTGGATTGGAAGAAAATATCGCGAAGACAAAACAGGCAGTTAGTATGGCAAGGGCGGCAAAGATTTTGGTTGTGGAGGGGGAGCTTGGAAAAATTTTCGGCCGTTCGCAGATTCATCAAGAAAAAACAGTTACTCTTTCAAAAGGCGATTTCACGAATCCCGACGAAGCGGAGCGTTTTGCAAAAGAAACCAGAGTGGACAGCCTGGCTGTTATTTTCGGGAACGTGCACGGCGTGTACGAGCAAATGCCCCACCTTGACTTTGAGAGGTTGCAGGAAATCAAAAAACGTGTAGAATGCTTTTTGGTGCTTCATGGAGGGTCGGGCATTCCGGAAAATGAAATACGGCAGGCAATTCAGCTTGGCATTGTGAAAATAAACATCAGCACGGAACTGCGCTTGGCGTTTGCGGGCGCGCTAAGAACTTCTCTGGCAGAGCATCCCGAGGAAATTGCTCCGTACGCGTTTTTCCCTCCTGCCATTTCTGCCGTTCAGAAGATTGCCGAGGAAAAAATGAAATTGTTTGGATCGGCAGACAAAATATAAACAAAACAGCTTATATCAATATATGGTGGTAACATTGCGCGTTCAAAAAAGAAAAGGGGAGAGTCAGAAGGCATCATCCGTGCGCAAAGAGGGAAGGATTCCGGCGGCGCTGTACGGCCCTGAAGTAAAAGGGATTTTGGTGCATGCCGATGAAAAGGAATTTTTAAAAACACTCAGGGAAGCGGGAGAGAGCTCTCTTGTTGATTTGGACGTGGAAGGAGAACGCCATCCCGTGCTCATTCATGAAATTCAGCGCCATGCGGTAACCGGCAAGGTGATTCACGCCGATTTTTACCAGCCCTCGCTAAAAAAGCAGGTGAAAATTGAGGTGCCCCTTGTGTTTGAAGGAGAAGCGCCGGCCGTGAAAGATCTTGGAGGAACATTCATCAAACAGATTCAGGAGGTGGAGGTGAGCGCTTTGCCCCAGGACCTTCCCCATGAAATCCGCGTGGACATTTCAAGACTTGCGACGTTTGAAGATAAAATTTTAGTGAGCGATCTCATTCAGACCGACAAAGTGAAAATTCTCGCCAATTCCAATGACGTTGTTGCGCAGGTCGTTCCGGCAGAAGACGTGGAAGCCGAACTCGCCAAACCCATGGAAGAAAAAGTGGAAGAGGTGAAGGTGGTGGAAAAAGAAAAGAAAGAGGAAGAAGGAGAGGAGAAAGAGGGAAAAGAAAAGAAAGAAGAAAAAAAGCAGTAATCTCGGGAACGGAGCGTTGCGCTCCGTTTTTGTTTTGCCCGGAACGGTAGAATCGTATATACTTGAGTGGTATGCAAAGGTATAAAAATATACTCTTGGTCGGTGTTCTTGTGCTGGCGGCAGGAGGTTTTGCGTATGTTCGGGAGGCGGCCGCGCTGACTTCTCAGGAAGAACGCGCACAGCTTGAAAAAGAGCTGGAAGATTTAGAAGCCCAGATCCAAAATATTGAACACGACATCACAAAAACGCAGGCGGAAAAAAACACTCTTCAAAACCAGATCGCGGCGCTGAAAAACAAGATAAAAAAGCTTGACCTTCAAATAAGCCAGAGCAATAAAATCATCAATGATTTGCGGTCTCAAATCAAAGACACGACAGCTTCCATTGATAAGACCATGCAGGATATTGAGAACGCGAAAGCACAGCTTTCAGGCGTGCTCCAGTCTTTGTATGAGGAAAGCCAGAAGGGACAGCTTGAAATTCTTTTGGCCGGGCGCTCCCTTTCCGATTTTTTTGGGAATCTCGCGGCTCTGGAAGCGCTGAACGGCAGAAGCAAAGATTTGCTGGAAAACATGGAAAAGCTGAACGCGTATCTTGGAAACCAGAAAGAGGCGCTGGAAAGCGACAAGGCGGAGGAGGAAAACTTTGTGAAAATTCAAATGCTTCAGAAACTGCAAAACCAAATTTCGCAAGAACAACAGCAAAAACTTTTGAATGTCACCAAAGGCAAAGAGACCGAATACCAAAAATTGCTCGTAGACAAACGAAAGCGCGCGCAGGAAATCAGGTCGCGCATCTTTGAACTGATCGGAGTGCCCAAAGCCCCGACATTCGGGCAGGCGGTTGAAATCGCAACGTATGTTTCCTCGCAAACCGGCGTGCGCCCCGCGCTTTTACTTGCAGTGCTCACGCAAGAGTCCAACATCGGAAAAAACGTGGGACAGTGTTTTTTGAAAGACACAAAGACCGGAAGCGGAGTGAAAATTTCAAGCGGGGCAAGCGTACGGAACGTGATGAAGCCCTCAAGAGACGTTCAGCCGTTCCTTACTATTACCGCAGAGCTGGGACGCGATCCCTTCAGTACGTCCGTGTCCTGCCCGATTCCAAGCGTGGGCGGATACGGAGGAGCAATGGGGCCCGCGCAGTTTATCCCTGCCACATGGATTGGGTATCGCGACCGCCTTTCCGCGATTACAGGCAAGGCAGGGGATCCGTGGGACATCCGCGACGCGTTTCTTGCGGCCGGCCTCTATCTTGCAGACAAGGGAGCGGCAAAACAAACGCAGGACGCTGAATGGCGCGCCGCCATGATGTATTTTTCAGGCACAGTCAACATGCGCTACCGCTTTTACGGCGATAACGTCATTGCCATCGCAAGGCAGTACGAAGCTGATAT
>CAYYFJ010000014.1:0-7348 GCA_964471385.1 uncultured Candidatus Saccharibacteria bacterium | reverse complement strand
AAATGTCAAATGAATGACTAAAGTCCAAAATCCAAATAAATAATTTGAGCTTTGGATTTTAGATTTCATTTGCCATTTGTCATTTGAGCTTTGGCATTCTTCATTGAATAGAACGAGGTGTGCGGATTTACTGAAAGGGGTTTGCCGTTTCCTGCTGTGAGACGAGGTCGTCTAATTCTGCGAAAAATGATTCCAGATTGCCTTCCATGATTTGTTCAATGTTGTGCCAGCTTTTTTCCACGCGGTGGTCTGTGATGCGATCCTGCGGAAAGTTGTAGGTGCGTATTTTTTCCGCGCGTTTTGCCTGCCCTATCTGCGATTTTCTTTGCCCGGCTTCCGCTGATTCTTTTTCCTCCCGTTCTTGTTCAAGCAGTTTTGCCTCAAGCAGGGCCATTGCGTATTCTTTATTTTTCAGCTGGTTGCGGGATTCCTGCACCGCGACGACAAGCCCGCTTGGAATATGGGTTACGCGCACTGCGGTTTTTCTTTTGTTCACGTTTTGTCCCCCGGGGCCAGACGAGTTGTAAAAGTCAACGGTGAGATCTGCGGGATTTAGATGGACTTGCGACCGCTCGGGTTTTGCGAGCACGGCGACAGACGCGGTGGACGTGTGCACGCGCCCCGCTTTTTCGGTCGCAGGAATGCGCTGAACCCTGTGCACTCCTCCCTCATGGCGCAGTTCCTGAAACGCGGTTTCTCCTTTTATTTCCAGCTCCGCCTCTTTAATTCCTTTCAGTTCGCTTTCATGAATATTGAGCAAAGTTGTTTCCCAGCCCCTTTTTGCCGCGTACTTGGTGTACATATCAAGCAAAGACGAAGCAAACAGAGCCGCCTCTTCTCCTCCTGTTCCCGCTCTGATTTCAATAATGACGGCTTTTGGAAATTCTGTTTCTTTGCCTAAAAGCATGCGGTCCAGCTCTTTTTTCAACTCTTCTTCTTTTGCCTTGAGCGAGAGAAGTTCCGCGTTTGCCAGAGACGAAAGCTCGGGGTCTTCTTGAGCTAACAGTATTTCGCGGTTCTCCTCAATCTTTGCCTCCAGGTCTTTGAGCTCCTCGGCTTTTTTGATAACTTTTTCCAGAGTTCCCCGGCGCTTTGAAAGCTCCTGCATTTTTTCCCAATTAGAAATCAGCTCAGGGTCGGTGAGCCGTTCCGTGAGAGAATCATATTCTTTCTGCAAGTCCTCAAGACGTTCCATGGAATTACGCCTTTTTTGGTTTCTTTTGCGCGGCGCGCTTTCTGAATTTCTGAACCTGTCCCACTTTATCAAGAGCTTTTTCTTTTCCCGTGTAAAAAGGGTGGCAAGCCGAGCACGTTTCCACTTCAATGTGCTCTTTGGTCGCGCCGACCGCAAACGAGTTGCCGCACGCGCACGTTACCTTTGCATTGGGATAATAGGTCGGATGGATATCCTTTTTCATAGCATGTTGATTAAATGTTTGCCCCCGCAGGGCGCTTACGCTACTAGCAGGGTGTTGACACTAGTACAGGGTATTATTCCTTTATCTAGTACAGGGTATCATTCCTTTATGGAGAAATCAAATTGTTGACAATCAAATTTGACAATCTGATAATTCGTGTCGGAGACACACGGAGTGTGTCTCCGACACGGAATTTGTTGTGTGTCAAATTTTTACAGAGGGGCTCACCCGTGAACTTTGATCCCGTGAAAAAATCCCGTGAAAAAATCCCGTGAAAATCTCATAAACCTCTTGCTGGGCCCTTACTTGATTTTTAGAGGCGGCTATGATACAAACAACCATATGCTTACGGAAACAGAAAAACAGAGTACAGGCGTTGGCGAGGAAATGATGAAAGCGGGCGTGCATTTCGGGCACCGGACATCAAAGACGCATCCCAAAATGAAGCCCTATATTTCAGGCGTGCGCAATACCGTGCACGTGATTGATGTTACAAAAACCCACGCCATGCTGGAAGAAGCCCTTGCGGCGGTCAGGCAGGGAATTGCCGAGGGAAAGGCGCTTTTTTTGGTCGGAACAAAAGTGCAGATCAAAAAACTTGTGGAAGAGACGGCGCGCTTTTGCAATCTTCCGTATGTTTCAGAGCGCTGGGTCGGAGGCACGTTTACGAACTTTCCGACTATTTTGAAAAGGATCAAGTATATGAATGACCTGCGAAAGCAGGAAGAGGAGGGCGAGCTTGCCAAGTACACCAAACAGGAGCAGGCGCGCTTGCGCAAATCAAAGGAAGATTTGGAAAAGGCGTTCGGGGGATTGCGCGATGTTACACAGCCGCCCAGTATGGTGTTTATCTGCGATCTTGACCAGAACAATCTTACAGCGAGAGAGGCGCGGAGGAAAGGCATCAAGATTATCGCGGTCTGCGACACAAACATTGATCCTACCGGCATTGACTATCCTATTCCCGCAAATGACGACGCGGTCAGCTCCGCGCGCTATATCCTTGGAAAACTCAAGGAAGCCGTGTTGAGCGCGAAATCCGCGGCGCCAGCGCCAAGTGAAGAAACTCAAGAGAAAGCATAATATTCTATGAGCGCAATTGAACAACTCAAACAACTGCGGGAAGAAACCGGCCTTTCCGTGTCAGAGTGCAAAAAAGCGCTTGACGAGGCCGGGGGGAGCATTGAAAAAGCAAAAGACATTTTAAAAGAATGGGGTAAGACCGTTGCCCGGAAAAAGCAGGAAAGAGGGGTAGGCGCAGGCCTTGTTGTTTCGTATGTCCATGGGACAGGCAAGGCGGGTGCGCTTATTGAACTGCGGTGCGAAACCGATTTTGTGGCGCGCTCCGACGACTTTAAGAATTTAGGCCATGAGCTTGCTCTTCAGATTGTAAGCATGGCGCCCGAAAACACGGAAGAATTGCTAAGCCAGCCCTATATTCGCGACACGTCCCTGACGGCGCGCGATCTCATCCAAAGTGTGATTGCGAAGCTTGGAGAAAACATCAAGGTTGAAAGGTTTTCCCGTTTTGAAATTTAAAATCTGTCCTTCCTGCTTTGCTGAAAGCCGGAGGCGGGTTGCAGTTTTTAACATGGTCAATCTCATTGCTCTTGGAATTGCGGCAACAGGTTTTTTGGGAGCGGCATGCATTGTTGCGGCGAAAATTCCTCTTTTACTCAAACTTTCCGCGAGGGATGCGAGGGCGGAAGGCAACGCAAGTTTGATTGCATTGGCAAAAGAGTATGCTTTGCGCACGCGGCCCGGAAAATTTTTCGCGCGCCCCGAATACGCCCTGCAAAAAGTCCTTTCAACGATACGGATTATCGCCTTGCGCATTGAACACGCCGCGAGCATGTCTCTTGAACAGGTGCGCAAGCAGGCAAAAGACAAACAAGCTCGATTTTCCCAGCAGTACTGGGGCCGGCTGAAAAAATCTTCAAAGAAGTAAAGGAATCAGGTACCCGAGCGAGCGGCGCTTGCGGGAAGCGAGCGATCCAAGAAACTGAAGGTTTCTTAAGCTGGGAGTCGGCGTAATTTGGGAGCCTGTATAGCTTCTTCCTTCGTTCCTCGTTTAGTCGGGACTTCGGAAGGGCGAGTGTGTTATATTCTTGTGCATTGCTCGTCCATCGAAGCTCCGATTGTAATTGGAGCGTGGTTGGGCCTGGGTAGCTCAATTGGCGGAGCAACGCTTTTGTAAAGCGAAGGTTGTGGGATCATGCCCCACCCCAGGCTCTTTTTTGAAAAAACATCTCTACCAGCTGACGGACTGGCGATTTTTTGATACAATTATAATAATGTCGCATGCTTTTTATCAATTATCTGAATATAGATTAAAGCAAAGTGTCTTGACCAAAAAATACTGGAGAGAAGGCAAATTTGTTTTTCTCTGTAAGAAAGAAAAAAGAATTTGTGCACGAAAAGATTGTGGTAAGCAATTTGAAATTATCCCAAGCGTCCCAAGGATATTCTGTAGTCATAGTTGTGCCGCAAAAGTTAATAATACAAAACGGAGATGGTCCCAAGAAGTAAAACAAAGGATATCAGTAGCTTTAAAAGGAAAACAAAATCCTTATAGAGGCACACTGAAAGTTCCTCGTGTTGAAATGGTATGTTCTAATCCAGCTTGTAAGATCATATTTCTTGTTGAAAGATATAAAATCAAAACAAGAAAATTCTGCAGTAATCAGTGTGCCATGGATATTATTGGAGGTCAGACCACATCTCCTCGTGCAGCACGAGGAAAGGCGGGAATTCGAAAGGATATTAGTGATACTATTTATTTTTACAGTAGATGGGAAGCAAACATTGCGCGCCTTTATAATTATATTGGAATACAATGGAAGTATGCTCCGACCACTTTTCAATTAGATGGTCAGACATATACGCCAGATTTTTATCTTCCAAAGCGGGATATATACGTAGAAGTCAAAAATTTTTGGTGGAGGTATTCAAAAGAAAGAGATGAAAAATTCAGAAAATTATATCCATCTATTTCATTGGAAGTTATCTTAAAATCTCAATATCTTGCTTTGGAAAAAAAATATGCTAAATTAATCCCGGCATGGGAATATAAAAATAGTGTGTTTTGTTCAGTTAGTTAACAGAAGTTAGAAAAGAGCGGAAGTTTGTCCGCCGTAGCTTTGTCTGTTGACAAGCAGGCCCGAACTTTGTTGAGGGATAAAGGCGGGCTCCACCACCCCAAGCTCTGCGGGATTGACGATGTACATATGAGGCAGGGGAGGGATCGCGATGAACCGTTTTGTGAGTTTGTGGAGTTCAGTGTTTCTTTTTTCAGTTCTTTCTTTTATTCTTTATAGGGTTGATCCCAATGTACGCTGGAACGAAGGAACGAAAATTTCTCTTGCGGCTCTTGGCGCCGGCGCTGTTGTATTTCTTTGTTGGTATGCTCTTGCGCGGCGCATGGATCGCCGCCCTAAATAAGTCTTTGTCTTTCAGGCTCCTTCGGGGGTCTGTTTTTTTAAGCTAAGTTTAAAATGAAAATAGCGGAGAACGGTTCTCCGCTATTCTTTTGGTGAAACCTGGTTTTGCCCGCCAATCACCCGCCAAAAATTTGACATAGCTTAAGATATATGTATAATAGTTACATTCTCAAATGACAGAAATGGGGTGAATGAAGGTGCAATTTTCTCCGGAGACCGTCTTGGTTGAATTAAGAGGAACGGTGACGCATTCGGGAGTCCGGCAAATTCACAAGAAGATCGCCGCGGCTCAGAGAAAAGAAAGATCCGTTCTTCTGGTTTTAAACTCGCAAGGAGGGTCTTTGGAGGCGGCGCTTCGCCTTGCAAAGTTCATAGAAAAACTTGGCATTGCGATAGATGCGCTCAATACCGGCACTGTTGCCTCTTCTGCAGTTGCCATTTTTATGGCGTGCAGAAGAAGGTTTGCAGTGACCGGAACCGCGTTTCATTTTCATGAAACGCACCTGGACCTGCAGGAGGTTTCTGCGGGTCCCTATAAGGCGCGTGATTTGGCAGAAATTGCCAAGGCTATGCGCCAAAATGAAGAAGAATACATTGCTTTTCTATGCTCGCGGAGCGACAAGCTTTCCTTAGAGATGCTTCGCGGCATGATGAAGCGCGATGCCGAGATTTCTGCAGAAGAGGCGCAAAGCCTTGGCATCGCTCACGAGATTGTTTCTCCTTTATGAGTCAGGCGGGCGCGCTTGACTTTTTTGTTATATATGCTACAATATACTCATAAAAATAGGGAGCTGGGCCCTTCAAGCCAGCAGGAAGGAGGTGTTCTAGTGAGGAAGAGTCCGTTGGGGCGACTCTCCACTCTGCGCAAGCGCGTGAAGCGCGCGCAGAATGGGCAGTTGCCCCCCTCGCGGGGCGGCTGGTTCGTTGTCCTGCAGGGTGGCGTTCCCTTCTTGGATGCAACCCAAGAAGGGGCCATCCGGAAGGCTGCGAAATAGCAGCCCTGGAAGGGCCCCTGGCCGGGAAAGCCGGCCCGGGTTATCGGGGAGAGACCTGGGAACAGAAGTCTCCCCAAGGGGGAACGCTTTGCATAATGCGTTCCCTGGGTTCATAAGATCAGTAGAAAAATCTAGTGGTCTGATAAACCTGAACAGCATATTTGTTTTGCTCCAAGCGTTTAGTCTTTAAAAAATTGAGGATTCAACGCTCGGAAGAAAGCAAAATTATTGCTTTTAATTTGGCGCGAGAGGCGCCATCCGCCGAGCAGAAGGAGGGGAAAAAATGGAGAAGACTTTTTCCGCCCCTTCTGGGGGTGGAACAGTGGCCGTCGCCTGCCCCTCGTGCGGGGCAGATCTCGGGGTGTATTCGGTTACATACCCGAGTTTCGCTGACGCAAACCTCACCTCCTTCTATCTGGATGGGGTGGGATGTGTCCGTTGTGGCGCCAGCCTCAAGTTGTCAGGGGATTACAACTCCCTGACGATTGAGGTGGCAACGGCCACCCCGGTTTCCGAATAACCGGGTTACAAAAATCGGAGCGGCCGTGTCGCTTATGGAAATGCATTTTACCATAAGGACATGCCTTCCGCGGTCTGGCTCCTCTCGCCAGACGAACTAGGTGGCTAAGGGTAAAACTCCCGCCCTTGCCGGAGAATAAGGGGAGTTAAGGAGATAAGGCAATATACAAGAAAATATATATTGAAAAAATATAGACCTTATCTCCCTCTAACCGAGATCACCATTTGACACGCTAAATCAAATGGCGCTTTCCGAAGAGTATCTGAATGAAAATAGCGGAGACCTGTTCTCCGCTATTTTCATTTGCGCGTCTATTGACAACGGTGAAAATTTGTCTAGTATGGAGAAGTTAGCCGCACCTTAACAAGTGCATAAGAAGTTTTTCGATAAGTTTTTTTGCTTCGTTTCTATTGGAAGCTTGCACTGAGCGAGTCCTGAGCGAAGCTAAAGGACGAGTCGAAGTGTTGATTCTTTGAGAGTTGTTTCGACTCTTTTATTTTTTGCGTCGCAAGGCGCAAAGGATTTTACAGAGAGTTTGATCCTAGCTCAGGATGAACGCTGGCGGCGTGGATAAGGCATGCAAGTCGTGCGGATCACCTGCCTTCGCAAGAAGGCAAGTGATTAGCGGCGAACGAGTTAGTAACACGTGGATACTTACCCCGTACACGGGCATAATTCGCCGAAAGGCGAACTAATTCCCGATGGTCCGTCCGCATCTCACTTTGTTCAATGCGAAATGACAAAGCTCAAATGACAAATGCCAAATGAAATCCAAAACCCAAATGTCAAACTCTTTATTTGGATTTTGGACTTTAGTCATTCATTTGACATTTAGATTTTGACATTTGACATTTCAAACGCATTGAGCGTGGCGAGATGCGGATGGTAAAGGAGCAATCCGGTATGGGAAAGGTCTGCGTCCTATCAGCTTGTTGGTGGGGTAACGGCCTACCAAGGCTATGACGGGTAGGGGGC
>CAYYFJ010000013.1:0-18323 GCA_964471385.1 uncultured Candidatus Saccharibacteria bacterium | reverse complement strand
AGGCCCAAAACGTTAGACGAGTTTATCGGGCAGAGCCATTTGGCGGGGGAGGGGAAACCCCTGCGCGTTGCCGTTGAAACAAAACATTTGTTTTCTTTTATTTTGTGGGGGCCGCCCGGGGTGGGAAAGACCACTCTGGCGAAAATATACGCCAAAAGCTTGAACGCGCATTTGGTTGAGCTTTCCGCGGTGTCAGCGGGCAAGGCGGATATTAAAAAAATTGTGGACACCAAAACATGGAACCAGCCCAAGGTGCTGTTTTTAGACGAAATCCACCGATTCAACAAAGCACAGCAGGATTATCTCTTGCCGTATGTGGAAAGCGGGGAGATCACGCTTATTGGAGCCACCACGGAAAACCCAAGCTTTGAAGTGATTGCCCCCTTGCTTTCCCGGTGCCGCGTGTTTGTGCTCAACGAGTTTTCAGACGAAGAGATGAACAGAATTATTGACCGAACCAAATTGAAATTGAAAAAAGATGCGAAAGAATGGCTGGCGCGTATGGCAAATGGGGATGCGAGGCAGGCAATTACTATGCTGGAGAATACCGCGCAACTCTATGGAACTATTACGGTTGACACGCTGAAAAACACTTTGCAGTCAAAATTCCTGCGATACGACAAAGCGGGGGAGGAGCACTACAACACCATTTCAGCGTTTATTAAGAGCATGAGGGCAAGCCAGCCTGACGCCGCGCTGTATTATCTGGCGCGCATGATTGACGCGGGCGAGGATCCCAAATTTATTGCGCGGCGCATGGTGATTTTTGCAAGCGAGGATATCGGCCTGGCGCATCCAACCGCGCTTGTCGTGGCAAACGACGTGTTTCGCGCGGTGGAGACAATCGGGCTTCCCGAATGCGGCATCAATCTTGCTCACGGAGTCGCGTATTTGTGCCTGTGCAAAAAAGACCGAAGCTCGTATGACGCGTACAACCGCGCCATGGAAGATGTAAAAAACCACGGCAACCTTCCCATACCCTTGGCTGTGCGCAACGCTCCCACCAAACTTATGGAAGAGCTTGGATACGCCAAAGGATACGAAAAATACTCAAAAGAAAGTTTTTTGCCAGACAAAATCAAAAACAAGACCTATCTTTTCAAAAAGAAAGAAAACAAGTAAAGGTCGGCGTATGCGTCATACAAGGTAAAAAAATTCTATGGCGACAATTGTTGTAAAAAGAGACGGAACAAAAGAAGAATTTGACGGGGAAAAGATGCGAAAGGGGATTGAGCTCTCGTCTCTTGAGGCGGGGCTTTCACGGGAAGAAGCGGCGCAGATAGCTAATCAGGTGTCTAGCGCGGTTATTGCGTGGATGTTGGGGAAAGAAGAGGTAAGGGCGCTTGACATTCAGGAAATGGTGTTGGGCGAACTGGACAAAACGCATCCTGTTGTTTCAAATTCCTGGCGTGAATTCCGCCGCAAAAAATCAGGCGGATCTTAACCGCATTTATCTTTAGAATAGGGGAGAGCGTAACCCTTGGTTTTTGGTTGTTATATTATGCGACATTCCGAAAAGAAAAAAAACTGCCAAACCGGCAGTTTTTAGTTATCTTTAATGTTTTTACCGCTATGGAACTGGCGGTGGATGTCGCGAAGCCGCTTGTTGGTGACATGGGTATAAATTTGGGTGGTAACAATGTTTTTGTGCCCGAGGAATTCTTGAATGGCGCGCAGGTCAACCCCTTGCTCAAGGAGATCGGTTGCATAGGAATGTCTAATGGTATGCGGGCTTGTGAAAAAAGGAACGCCTGCCTGAATGGCGTAGCGCTTCACGATGCGTTCAATGGAGCGGGCAGTGAGGCGATTTTCATTTTTGGCGCGCCCCCTGTAGTTTATAAACAACGCCTTGTGTTTGTCTCCGCGCGTTTTCAGATATTTTTTCAGCCAGTCTAGCGCCCGCTCCGAGAAATACACGGTGCGGGGGCGCTGGCCTTTTCCTATAACCCCAAGCTCAAAATCCTGCTTATTCCAAATGGATTCAAATTGTTCCAAGTTTAACGCCACAAGTTCTGCTATGCGCAAGCCCGTGGAAAACAGCGTCTCTAAAATTGCTCTGTCCCGCAATCCGACCGGAGCGGAATGGTCCGGAGCGCGCAAAAGTTTTTCAATCTGCTCCAATGTCAGGAATTTGACGGTTTTTTGTTTTTCGGCGTCTTTTGGAAGAGTTACCTTGTCTGGGGGCAGTGATTCCATGTCTTTTGCCAAAAAATAGCGCAGAAGAGCTCGCAGAGCGATAAGATAATAGTTCTGACTGACTTTTGACAAGGGTTTTGCCTGTTCTGCGCCGTCAGATCCGCGCGACAGATAGAGCCGGTAATTCCATATATCGTCAGATAAAAGCTCATGGGGCAGAAGAGCCGCCTTTTTCTGAAGTTTGAGCCATCTCTCAAACTTATAGAGGAATCTCCGGTAGTTTTTTTGAGTGTTGTCAGACAGGCCGCGTTCCACCTCGCAGTAATCCAAAAAGTCGGGGGTGTGCCTTATAATTGGTTTTTCAGATTTGTGCATAAAAAGCGGTCAAATAAGAAGCAGTCAAAAGAGTGAGGTATTTTCAAACAGAGATGGATAGCGCGCAGATTCTGCGGCATTTTTTCATACTGCAGAATTTATTTTGATTACAAAACGTTAAAAATATAAAACGTGAATTTATTTTTTTTGAACGGAAGGGGAGTATGAAAAAGCTTTTTATGTCTCTTGCCCGGCGCATCCCTATCTTAAATGTCGGTTAAGGTATATTATACGAACTTTATACTCTCTACTATAGCGCACTCCCCTAGAGCGCTGTCAAGAGAATAGTAAAGGCGCAATTATTTGATTGGAGAAAAAATATTGCGGAGTATCTGTGAAAATTTTTCGCGCAGAGATTCCTTGAATTTTTTGCTTTCCTCTGCGTATGTTGCCTGAAATTTTTTGAGCCGGTCCCCCATTTCATCCTGCAGGAGTTTTCGGCCGTAGTCCTGTCCCTTCTTCGCCAATGGCTGTATTCTGCTTTGCCATATCTCTTTGCTTTTTGCTGACATCTGGTTCCACACGGGCAGAGCTTTTTTCGTGAGATCGTCTTTCATGGTGTTTGCCGCGTTTGGGATTTGCGCTTTAACGCCCTCAGACATTTTTTTCAATTCGTCCGTGGTGTCGGGCAATGACACAGGGGAAAGGTTTGCCTGAGCCAGCCCCTTTGCGGCAATGAGCCACTTCCCTGCCCCGAACACAATTGCGCCGAGGGCGAGAACTAGAAAAAGTATTTTGAAAACTTTTGCGCGTTTTTTTCTCATTCTCGTATGCAAAATTATTGATAAAATGCCAAAGCGTCCTGAAGACGTTGAAGAGTTTTAACTTTGCCGAGAACCTCCGCAACTTCAAAAGGGCCGGCTGACGCTTCTTTGCCGGTCAACGCCGCGCGCAATGGCCAAAGCAAAACTCCCCTGTTTGAATATGCCTCCGCTTTCTTAAGCAGAATTGATGAAAGATATTCTTTTGTCCATTGATCTTCCGGAATCGCAGAAAGCGTCTGAATCAGGTCTTCAAGAGATGCTTTCATCACGGCGTCTTCCGTGTCTTTCCATCGGAGAAGTTCTTTTGTTGCGGGAAGCGATTTTTTGAAAAAGAAATCCGCAAAGTCGGCGATATCCGACAGTTTTTTCATGCGTTCTTGGCATAACGACACGATTTTTTCTATTTCTCCAAGCCCTATCCCCTCCCCTGTTTCCGCAACAATAAATGAAAAGGCCGGCGCGCGCAAAGTAAATTCTCCTTTTTCATTTTCAGGAAACCCTTCCTTGAGAGCAATGAATCCGGCTTCTATAAGATACGGAACGCAAAGCCGGGACAACTCCCCTGCTGATTTCTGGCGCAGGTACCAAGCGTTCAGCCAGTCAAGCCGTTTGACATTAAAAATTGCTCCTCCCTTTTGCACGCGTTCCAGCGCAAATTCTTTTATGAGATCTTGCATGGTGAACAGTTCCCGCTCAGTGCCCGGATTCCATCCGAGCAGGGCGAGAAAATTCACCACGGCTTCGGGCAGATATCCTTCTTTGCGAAAGCGCGCGACCGAGTTGTTTCCGTGGCGCTTGCTTAATTTGGATCGGTCTTCCCCTAAAAGCAAAGGCAAATGGGCATACAGCACCGGTTTAAAACCAAAGGCTTCCTGCAAAAGAATTTGTTTTGGCGTGTTGGCAATGTGGTCTTCTCCCCGTATCACGTGCGAAATTTTCATGAGTTCGTCGTCAATCACCACGGTAAAGTTGTACAAGGGCGTTTCCAGATCTTTTGCGATGACAATGTCTCCAAGCAGGGACGAGTCAAATTTCACCTGTCCCCTGATGATGTCGTCAAACGAGACAGTTTTTTCGGGAATTCTAAAACGAATCACGGCTTGCTGTCCTTGCGCGATTCTTCGCTCCTGCTCTTGCTTTGGCAGACTGCGGCATGTTCCGGCGTACCTTGGTGTTTGCCCGGCGCTTGCCTGCGCCTGTTTTTGCGCTTCAAGCGCTTCCGGCGTGCAAAAGCAGTAATACGCTTTTTCTTCGCCCAGCAATTTTTGCAGGTAGGGTTTGTATAATTCGGTGCGCCTGCTCTGCCGGTAGGGCGCGTATGGCCCTTTGTCGTTTCCGTTATTGAAAGGTCCTTCGTCCCACGATAAGCCAAGCCACTCAAAATTTTCCAGCACGTCTTTTTCCCATTCCGTCTTTGAACGTTCTTTGTCCGTGTCTTCCACACGCACGATAAACGTTCCCCCCGCTTTTTTTGCGAACAAAAAATTAAACAGCGCGGTTCTCGCGTTTCCCATGTGCAATGGCCCGGTTGGAGACGGGGCAATGCGCACCCGTATTTCTTTTCGTGTCGCTTCCATTTTTACGAGGTTCGGCCTTGGCGAGGTTCGGCCTCGTGAATCTTGGCCGTTTGATTAGGTTTCTTTTTTTCTATCATATTTTGCAAGATGTTCAATAATGACTCTAGCGATTGTGCTTGCCGCATCCGGTTTTGCGAATGCGAGCGCGGCTTGGGACATTTTCGCAAGTTCTTCGGAGTGCGAAAAATAGTATCGCAGTTTTTCCAAAAAGAAGCGCGGGGTCAGGTTGGTTTCTTCCAACACAGCGCCGGCTCCGGTTGCGGCGTATTCATACGCGTTTTGAATTTGGTGGCCTTGGGCGGATTCGGGCAATGGCACAAGAATACTTGGCTTGCCCAATGCCGCGATTTCAAAAATGGATCCTGCTCCCGCCCGGTTCACGATAAAATCAGCCGCGGCGTACACATGGCGCAAGTCTGTTTCTTTGAAAAACGCAACAGGATGATAATAGGGCTCCTGCGCGCCTTCCACCACAACTTTTGCTTCCTCGGCAACTTCTTTGAAATTTTTTTCTCCTGTCTGGTGCACAATTTCAAATTCTTTAAGCGCGTCATTGAGAATCACAAGCGCCATGTCATTGATGCGCTGTGCTCCCTGCGAACCACCCATCACCAGCACCACGGGCTTATCCCCTTTTAAGTTCATAAGCCGCTTCCCCTCTTCTTTGGATCCTGACAGCAACTCTTTTCTGATGGGATTGCCGACAACAATCATTTTCTGCGCGGGAAACGATCTTGTGCGGGGAAATGACACAAAAATCTGAGAGACGAATTTTCCTGCGATGCGGTTGGACAGCCCGGGCACTACGTCTGACTCATGCAAAAGAACCGGAATGCCAAAGATTCTTCCTGCAAGGACAACTTCAAGCGCTCCGTATCCCCCCTTGCTGAAAATAAGGTCGGGAGCAAGCATGTACAGTTTCCAAAACGCCTGCAAAAACCCGAAAGGAATGCGGAAAAACAAATCAATCGCGTTTTGCGCCATGGCCCCCGCTTTCAGATATCTCCGTATTTTTCCCGCCATAATGCGGTGCGCGGGAATTCTTTCCTGCTCCAGCAGCATTTCAGAAAAATCGTCTTTCGGGCCGATATAGAAAAACTGCGCTTCCTGCTCCGTGCGCATTCTGCGAATTTCGCGCGCCACCGCTATGATTGGAATAATATGGCCTCCTGTTCCCCCTCCCGTGAATACAATCTTCATAGTTCCAGTATAGCTTAATTTGTTTGTTTTGATATGCGCAAAAGCAACCCAAGCGCCGCAAGCTCTGTGATCAGCGCGGAGCCCCCATAGCTGAAAAACGGAAGCGGCACGCCGGCTAACGGAATAAGCCCGATCATTGAGCCGATATTCACAAACGCCTGCAGAGCGATCCACGCGGTGATGCCGCACGCGGCAAGCGACAAAAAAGGGTCCCGCGCCTGTTTTGCCGCATAAAAACCGCGCCACGCGAACGCGGCAAACAGCAATACGAGCATCGCTCCGCCCAACAATCCAAGCTCTTCTGAAAAAATCGCAAAAATGGAGTCTGATATCGGTTCTGGCAATACTCCGAATTTCTGGAAACTCATGCCAAGCCCCACTCCCGTGATTCCTCCCGATCCTATTGCAATCAATGCCTGCTTTGCCTGAAACCCCTTGCCTAAAGGATCCAGCATGGGATTGAGAAATATCGCGAGCCGCTGAATGCGGTAAGGCGCAATGTGTATAAGCGCGTACAGCGCTCCAAGAGCGCCAACTCCCATAAACACGGTGTGCCATGCCGGAGTTGCCGCGAGAAAATACATAACCAAAGCTGTCAGTCCGATAATGCCCAATGTGCTCATGTCGGGTTGTAAAAGGAGAAGCGCGCCGATAGATCCCATAATGAATAAAAACGGAAGCAGTGTTTCATGCCAGCCTTCCAATTTCAGCGCAAACCGTTTTGAAGAGTGATGTTTTGCGGGAGCTTCGGTTTTGCGCGTCCGGGGAGCAAGCCACGCGGCAAGATACAGTATAATGGTGAGTTTTAAAAATTCAGACGGCTGAAACGAGAAAGGACCCAACGAAACCCATCGATGCGCGCCTCCGAATTTTGTGCCGAGTCCCGGCGCAAACACCAACAAAAGCAGCAGCACATTGAATGCAAGCAACAGTACGCTCCATTTCTTCAGTTTTTCAAAAGGGATAAAAAACGCAACAGCCGCGGCCGCAAGCCCGGGCAGAAGGCCAAACAAAAGCTGATGGTTGAGATAATAAAACGTGTTGCCCACTTTCTGCATGGAAAAAGACGCGGACACGGAAGCTAACACCAGAATGCCAAAGAACACAAGTCCCGCGCAGATTCCAAGGAGAATTTGATCAACGCTTTGTTGTTTTGCTTTGACCATACTCTGTCGTAGATAATTGTTTCGCGAATTTTTTGAACTGTTCTCCCCTGTCTTTGTAATCTTTGAATGTGGTGAAGCTCGCGCACGCGGGCGATAAAAGGCATACGGAGTTTGGTTTTGCGTGCGCATAGCAAAGCCGCACCGCTTCTTTCATGGACGAGACAAAAAACACGCGGGGCAAAGAAGCAATGCGCAGTCTGCGGGAGGCGCGCTGTACTTCTTTCCAGATTGTTTCTCCTGTTGCAGGGAAAAGAATGAGCGTCGCAATGCTCTGTTTCAGAATCGCTTCTGCGAATTCTTTGAACGAAGTTCCTTTTTCAGACCCCCCGGCAATAAGAGATGAAACTTGAGCGCCAAAGTGGTCTAATGCCGCGACTGCCGCTCCGGGGTTGGTTGCCGCAGAATCGTTGATGAATGTGATTCCTTTCCACTCCCCCGCTCTTTCCATGCGGTGAGGAAGGGGCTGGAAATTCATCAGAGCCTTTTTAGTTGTTGAGAGCGGAATGCGAAAAATATTTGCCGCCAACAGCACCGGTTCCACGGGGGCTATCCACTGTTTTTTTTCTTTTGGAATTATGCGCGAGCTTCCGGGCATAAACCCTATTTTTTTTGCTTTGCTTTGCTTTGCGATTTTTGCGCAGATGCGGTCATTTTTGTTATATATGAGAATATCGTTTACGGTTTGATGCCTGGCAATGTTTGCTTTTGCCGCCCGGTATTCCGCGAAATTTTTGTGGTGGTCAAAATGCTCGGGATACACGTTCAGCAATAGAGCGATATGCGGGCTTTTCTTGAGATTCATCAGCTGGAAACTGGACAGCTCGTACACGACAACATCTTCCACTCGCAGTGATGAAAGAAGCCGGAGCCCCGGGTTTCCGATGTTGCCGACCAAATGCGCGCGCTTCCCCGCTGTTTTCAATACCTGATATAACAGAGAACATACCGTACTTTTTCCTTTTGTGCCTGTCACTCCAATAATTGTCGCCTTGCAGTTTGCGAAAAAGATCTCCGTCTGCGAAGTGATAGTTTGTTTTTTCGTAAGGAGCGGTGCGACGGACGAAAGCGGAATGCCGGGCGTTTTTACAATCACGTCATACTCCCCTATTGTATGCAGATATTCTTTTCCGAGATGCAATGCCGTGTTTTTGTGTTTTCGTAAAAATTTTTTCGCTTCCGGAGAAAATTCCTTGAATTCTTTTTTATCCGCGACTCCAATTTTTTGTTCCGGAAACTTTTTTGCCAAAAATAAAAATGTCTCCATTCCCTCGCGCCCAAATCCCAGAATCAGTGTTTTTTTATTCTCAAGTTTTTTGAATTCCATATTATCCCAAAAGCCGTATCGCGACTCCCACAATGGCGGCGATAATCCCTATCACCCAGAATCTCATAGTTACCTGATAATGCGGCCAGCCCTTTGCTTCAAAGTGGTGGTGCAAGGGAGCGGCGAGAAACAGTTTTTTGTTCAAGAATCGCTTTGAGAACAATTGCAGAATCACGGAACCGGATTCCGCGACAAGCAGTATGCCTATAATAGGAAGCACGGCAACGGAATCCGTAAGAAACGCAATGACCGTAAGGGTCGCCGTCAAGCCCATCATGCCGGTTTCTCCCATGTAGAATTTTGCCGGCGGAATGTTAAACCATAAAAACGCCAGCAGAGCCCCCGCAATAATAATGCTGAGCGCCGCGATGTCAATTTGCGCGCGTGAAAACGCGATAAGCCCGAACGCGGCAAACATGGAAGCGAACGTTCCTCCCGAGAGTCCGTCCAGACCGTCAATCACTCCCCCGCTGTAGGTCGCAAGCATGGTGAGTATGAACAGCGCAATATACCACCAGCCAAGCTGGAAATCTCCTATGCCCGGAATGTGCAGAGACGAGCGTTCCAGTTTGAAGTAAAACCACCATGCCCCGACTACGGCTATCGCGAGCATGAACAAGATTCTTAATCGCAGAGTCATGCCGCCCGCGATATACGCTTGTTGTCTGCCCCACAAATGCCGCCAAATCCCTTTTTCCGGCTTGCGGACCACCTGAATTAAGTCATCCACAAACCCGACCGCCGAAGCCATCAAAAGCGTGCCCAAAGGAAGCCATGTCTGCGAACGGCTCAAAAAGTTCAGGTGAGAGAGCCACCACACGTTTGTTTTTGACAGCGCGAATGAAACAACAGCCAAGGCAAGAGCTGACATCCAAATCAAGGACCCTCCAAAACGCGGCGTTCGGGTTTCCCCGTCCTTATGAAATTTGTTAAAGTACGGCACCTCTCCTCCCCCGAGCGCTTTTTCGCGCACTTCTTTTCTCCATAATTGTTTTGCATAAAGAAAACGAATGAGATAAGGGGCCGCTAAAAACGCAAACAAAAAACTGAACGATCCAAGCGCCGCGATTTTGATGACGTTGAATGTGAACAATGTCAGCATAGTTTGTGATACGGGGTCAGACCCCATACACGGGGTCTGACCCCGTAATCCGATTACCAGTTGAAAGCGTCGTATGTCCAATCAATCATTTTTTTGGTCTCGCCGAAGCGATCGCCCGATCCCAGCAGAATGCTTACAATGTATCCTTTTTCTTTGGGACTGCGCACTACCAGCACAAGACATCCCTTTGCGCTTTCCGTGAACCCTGTTTTCCCGCCGATCACGCGGCCGGGCCATTCGGTGTTTTCCAAAAGCTCATTTGTATTGATAAGCTCATGGTGGAACGATCCGTCAAGGCGCTTAAGGCGGAATTTCGTCTGCGAAAGAATGTCAAAAATTTCAGGGTATTGCTGGAGCAAAAATGCCGCGAGTTTTCCAATGTTTTCCGCGCTTGACACATTGTTTGATTCCGGCGCAATTCCATGGTCTAATCCCGTGGGATTGACAAAGTTCGTGTTCAAAAGCCCTAGCTCTTTTGCTTTGGCATTCATCATGCCGACAAATATTTGGCGTCCTGTCAGTTGCGCCAACGCCGTTGCCGCGTCATTGCTTGATTCTATCAGCATGGGATACAAAAGGTCCCGCACCGTGAACACGTCTCCGGGCAAAAGGTTTCCCGCTTCTCCGTCTTCCAGCAAAGCGTTTTGGGTGACGGTAACTTTTTGGTCAAGGTTTTGATTTTGCAAAACAACCAAGGCGGCCATGAGTTTTGACACGCTGGCAATGGGAAACGGCTTGTCTTTTTCTTTTTCAAACAAGATTTTTTGCTTTCCGTTGTCTCCGACAAAAAGCAGGAGCGCTCCCCTGCCCTGAACATCAAGGGGCGGGATTCCCGGTTTTATGGTTGGGCGGGTTTCCTGCACAAGTTTTTCAAGTTTTTGCTCCGCGGCCTGCGCTGTGAGCAAGGCGCGGTTGGTCGCCATTTCTTTCCAAAAGAAAAAATTGTCAAAGCGCATTGACAATGCATTGACTCCCCACAACAAAGGCATGCTCACAAGGAGCGTCCCGATAAAAATACGAACGTTTGTTGTCATTATTTCTTTTTTTGTACGGAAAGCTGCAATTCAGCAAGCTGTTTTTCGTCAAGCTCCGAAGGGGCGTCCATGACTGATGTTCTTCCTTTTCCTGTTTGCGGGAATGCCTGCACCTCTCTGATGTATTCTTCGCCAAGGTATGCCATCAAAAGCCGCTCAAATCCGTGAGCGCATCCTCCGTGCGGAGGAGCCCCGTAAGAGAGCGCCTCCAGCATGTGCCCGAACTGCTGTTCAATCGCCTCGTCATTGTATCCCAGCACGCGGAGCGTGGCTTTTAAAACTTCAGGCCTGTGCGCTCGTATGCTCCCGCCTCCCACCTCAAGCCCGTTGCACACAAGGTCGTACTGCGAGGTTACAATTTCGCCGATATTTTTTCCCTCCAACAGCCATTGTTCGTGTTCTTCTGTTAGGGGCGCTGAAAAAGGGTTGTGCGTGAATGTCCAGTTTCCTTCCTTGTCTTTTTCAAAAAAGGGAAACTGTACGACCCACGCAAATTTCAAAATATTTTCTTTTTTCTCCTGCTCGTTTCTCAAATCAAATTTGTCAGCGTGGAATTGTTCCATCGCTTCTTTATAGGTGAATATGGGAAACGGCTTTTTCGCTATGGTTGCCCCGATTTTTTCCGCCGCGTGCGCCACCATGGATTCCACGGTTTCCATCACCTCTTCCTGCGAGGCAAAACTCATTTCAATGTCAATCTGCGTATGCTCAAATACGCGGTCAGCGCGGGGATCTTCATCGCGAAGACACCTTGCGATTTGGAAATATCGTTCAACTCCAGCCACCATCAAAAGCTGTTTGTACTGCTGGGGAGACTGGGGAAGCGCGTAGAATTTTCCCGGATACACGCGGCTCGGCACCACAAAATCGCGCGATCCCTCGGGCGTTGATTTCGTGAGCAAAGGAGTTTCAATCTCGGTAAATCCCCTGCCAAAGAGAAATTCCCTCGCAGAGCGCACATACTCTGACCGCAAAGCAAGGTTTTTCTGAAGCCGGGGCCTGCGCAGGTCCAGATACCGGTATTTCAGCCGTGTTTCTTCGTCAATGTCGTATCCCGCAGTGTCAATGGGAAACGGCATGGTGTTTGCTTCTGAAAGCACAGCAAGTTCCTGCGCCGCTATTTCAACGGCGCCAGCCTGCCCTTCCGTTTCCATGCCTTTGGGGCGTTTTTGCACGGTTCCCGTTATCTCCACCACCCACTCGGGCCTTATCTCTTGCGCTTTTTCATACGCGCTTCCGGTTTGGGGCGTGAACACAACCTGAACCGTTCCCGACCTATCCCGCGCGTCAATGAAAATGAGTTTTCCGTGGTCTCTCCTGACTGCAACCCACCCCTTGATGGTTACTGTCTCCCCTATTTTTTGCGGCGTCTCTCTTGCAAGTGTTCTTTGCATATTCTGCGGCAATATAATGAATAAATAAACAAACCAGACCAGCAGGCTCTCATAAAACAAAAAACTGCCTTTCACAGACAGTATACCCCCACGCCTGCTGATATTCAATAGGCGCAGGGTAAACTCTTTGACTCTATGGAACCACACTATGGTATAGTTTCTTGCGATACCATCGCGGGCGCAAATCCATGGGTTTCTATTTTACCGCATAATTTTTCGCGGCAAACACATATTGTCCGATAAAAATATCTTTTAGCGGCATAATTGAATTGATCTCGTAGAACACGAGGATTGCCTCCCGATAATCTTTTTCCTCTACGCTCCGATACGAAAGAGGAGCGCGATTATACGCGAGCAGCATTGCGTTTGCCATAATACGCGCGGTACGCTTGTTGCCGTCATCAAACGGCTGGATATAGCTTATGCCAAGGAGCGCCAAAAGCGCCTTGGCATAAGGAGTTTTTACCCTTGCTATGGCGGCCGCAAGTTCCTCCACCGCTTCTCTAATCTGGTGCACGTTATCAAGCGGTCGATATCTGGAACCCGTCACGCCAACCGGTTTTTGGCGCAATCCTTTGTTCACGCTAAGATCCTTCACTAGTATGCCGTGCAACTGTTCAAGGTTAGCGCGTGTAAGAGTAAGAAACTTTTTCTTATTCTCATACACAAACGTGAACGCGTCTTTATGATTAAGAATCATGCGTGCTTCTTTTTTGTCATGCCCCAAAGCTTCTTTGTGCTCCAGAATAAGTTTTTCAGTGTCCAAAAGCGTATATGTATTTCCCTCAATCTTTGATGATTTCCACGATAGTTCTATAATCAGCCGTTCCATTTCTTTTTTTTCAATGGTTTGTGGTAGATTGATAGTCCTTTTATAATATTCGCCGGTTACTTCTTCGAGCTTTGCAAGTTCGGCAGAGGTAAATATGTCCGGAGGGAACGACGGCAGTAAATCAAAGTTAAAACTCGCCAGACCATAGCGCTTATCCGGATCCGCGGCATTGTATGTGTCCGGGTTCACCTTGCTGAATATGCGCCCCAAAACACTCACAGCATACGCGCGCGATCTGCCGCGACCGGAAACGGTCAAAAGCCCCAGTACAGCCATGCGTGACAATTCTCGCTTGACCGTTACAAGCGATATTTTTTCTCCCTCCTTCGATAAATGGCCGTGAACTTCCGAAGAACTTAGAAGTTCGTAACGCAGGAACAAATCAAGTATTTTTTGCTGTTTCTGGCTAATTTCAATCATAATCGTATCATTTATATTGAATAATCGTATCAAGAAGATACGATTATGTCAATATAAAGAACATAATCAATCTTTCTCTCCACAATTGCAGGCAGCGCTATTTTATGCGGGTTTTTGTGATGGCGATGAGGTCGTCTGGCGTGTAGTTTGTTTTGAGAATATAGTCAAGAACTCCCAGTTTGAGAGCATCTTTTTTTGTGGTTTCGTCGTCAAAATTTGAGAACGCGATTGTCGGAATATCCTTGATCGCATGATGCATCTTTTTCTGGCGCAAAAACGCCAATCCGTTTTCATCCCGCAAAAGGATGTCCAGCAGAATAATGTCCGGCTTTTGCTCCACAGACTGTCGCATCGCTTCTTTAATGTCTGCCGCAAGAAACACCGTAAATCCTTCGCTCTCAAATTTTGTTTTGTATATATCCTGCAAAAACGTTTCGTCTTCAACAATAAGTATAGTGCGCATACAATAATAGTTACGGAAGCGGCAGTTCAACGACAAACACGCTCCCCCGCCCTTTGCCGCCAGATTCCGCCCAGATTTTTCCTTTGTGCAGTTCAACGAATTTTTTTGCAATGTAAAGTCCCAGTCCCGCGCCCTCGGTCCACAAGCGCGCTCCCGCCACTCCCCGCGTAAAGCTGGAAAACAAACGATCAAGCTCTTCTTTTGTCATTCCCTCCCCCGTATCTTTTATTTCAGAGCGGATTATGTTCTGTTCCGGATGATAAGCAAGAGCGGCGGTCACGGTTCCCGCAGGAGTGTAGCGCACGGCGTTATCCAGCACGTTCAAAAACACGTTCCTTATTTTTTCCTCGTCCACGCGAAGGAGCGGCAGGGACTTTGCCGGTTTTTTGTACACAAGCTTTGTGCCGGTTTTCAGCGTTTTCACTTTAATTTCAGCAACCGCGCTTTCCATGATGTTCGCAAGATCTTTTTTCTCCAGCTTGAGCTCTATGCGCCCGGCGTCAATGCGCGACACGTTCAGCAAATCGTTTACCAGCTTGATGAGCCGCTCGTTTGAATCATACACATTTTGCACGGGCTTGTGCTGTTTTTCCGTGATTGCTCCGTATGTCCCCTCAAGGAGCATGGATATGTATCCTTTGATGGCGGTCAGCGGGGTGCGCAGCTGATGGGACGCAATGGACACGAACTCCGACTTTGCCTTGTCCAGTTTTTTCAACTCCTCATTCGCCTGTCCTAGCTCTTGCACCAACATTTCCATTTCCTGGCGCGTTTTCACCTCCCACAGCACCGACCGGATAAGGAAAATACCAACCACAGAGGATCCCGCCAGTATGCCAATATTCAAAACAAGCTGCGGAATAGAACTATAGTTTGGAATATCAAGAATAAGAAGAAAAAGCAGAAGGCCGGTAAAAATTTCTGTTGCAATAACTTTGATGTCAAAAAGATGGTATTTAAGAATTGCATAAGCGGTAAACAAAATGAAAAAAATTACTGCGAGCGGCCCATATTCGGCTGCTTCGATAATTCCTACTGAATAAAGAACAATATTCGTGACAAAACCAAATACCAATGCAATCAAAAGTCCCAAAAATACATATATCAATTGGAGTCTCTCAATGTGTATTTGAGTTTTTCTTATCTTGAAAAGAAGTATGGCAAGAATCAGGGCAGAAAAGACAACATAATGAAAAATGTAGAAAAAATAAAGAGGACCATAAATAGTCTCTCGCTGTGTGACATTAATAACAAGTTCTTGTTGTGCGACCAAAGAAGTGAAAAGAGTAATGAAAGAAAAAATAAAAACCCATATCCTTATAAAGACCTCAGCGCGCAGTAAAAAAAGAAGATCACTGTGAAGACGAGGGAAAAGCAATGTAAACTCAAACAGATAAAAAAGCATTGGAAGGATAATCGCAAAGTTAAAACGTCCAATCCATACAATAAATTCTGGATTGTTCATTGTGTAATAAAGATACAGTGAAACTAGCCATCCGCTTGCGCAGAAAACTGCTCCAAAGAATGCACGATTTATTTTTTCCCTTGGTTCTCTAAGGAAAACAAAAAGACCAAGACTAATGCTAAATATGACAGAAATTACATAATAAAATGTTTCTATGAGAAGCATAATGCGTTACATTTTAGTGTTGATTGGATTCCCATTCCTGTAAAGTTTGTGTTGCAAGGTGTACATTAAAAGCATTCTTTGCGAGAAGAAAATAGGGCATGGCAACAAGTACACACCCTATTTCGTTCTCGCTAACGCGTTGAGTAACGATATCAACGTATATCTCTTTGTAGAAGATTTTTTGATTTTTTCCCACATCAAGAATGCTCTGAATCACACTGGTAATAATATGTCTCCTAGTGGTATTTTCTTCTCCTTTGATTTCCCCAACATCTTCCATGAGTAAACATGCACTACTCGCACGGTCTTCTGGGATACCAATCGCAAGAGCTCCATATAAAAAAGCTGGCCCAGCTTTTGTTGAATATTTCCCTGCGCACGGAACATGACTTCCCGGAAGAATAGGGTAACGCCTTTTTTCTAAAACTCCGAAAAGAGCTTTTCCTGCCTTTCGTAAATTTGCTCCACTTCTAATGATAATCTCGGGAAATTTTCTGCGGACATTTTTATCAATATATAATGAAGCTAGTTCTCGTTCTTCTTTTGCAAGATCATGTCCCCAAATAAGCCCTTGGGGACCACAAAATGAAGAAACGGTAATCATGTTAATTTGTCCAAGGTATGTATCTGAAATCTCTGCTTTATCAAAAGCCACAATGCGATCAAGTATTTCAGATCCCTCGTGACCTAAAGTTTTTTGCACAACTCCGGTTCCCATAACCAAGGCCGTAAGATATGATCCTTGTCCTGGATATCCAACGCAAAAATTCTCAAAAGGGCTAATGGTAGACTCTATTAGTTTTTCTTTTCGGAATAAAAGATCCATAAAGTTCCACTATAAATTTATTTTATCGGAAGCATAGGAAAAACACAAATCAAAAAATGGAAAGGCCGTGGGTCACCCCATCGGCCCTGTCAGAAAGTACTCCTACGTATTTTTTCGTCGTACCCGGGCCATAAGCCCGGTTATAAAACTCTCGCTTGCGTGTTGGATGAGTTTGAGCATGGGCACGAAATTCGAGTGGAAAAGGAATATGATCTCCTTTTCCTTGCTACGAAGATTTCTTCTGCCGATAATCTCATACCCCATCATTTTCGCTAATGGTACAATCCTTGAGCCGGGTGTGGACCAGAAGATAGTCCGTGTCACTCCTTGTCGATATCCTAGTTCCAAGGCTGGACGGAGGAGAAAGCGGACAGGATCTACGCCTCGACGGAAGCCCGAGAGGATTGCAAACTCATCGAAATAAACAATTCTTCCAGGTCCGACAAGGGCCACGATATCCTCAAGGTTATCCATCGTGCTTCCAATAGACAGAGAAACACGAGACGCTAGCTCATGAATTTTCACAAGGGCGCCCCACGAAAATCCTGAGATAAGATTTTCGTTTCCTTGCATCACCACGAGGAATGAATCTTTGCCTCCCGCTTCTCTAGTAATCTTATGTAGCACATTATTCTCGTCCCATTGCTCCTCCCATGGAGGTTCAGAAAAAACCTTCTGAAAGGATCGAATCAGGCTGGACAGCGTTGGCTCTTCGGGCAGAGAGCTTAGAAAGAGTCTGAAGTTGTCTGGCATCTTGATCGGGGCTTCGTCCGAAACCCGCATCGCGAACGTGGCTACTGCGAGCAGGCTCTTAGCAAAGCTGTTCGTAGTTGCTGTCTTGATGGTGTCCACAACTCCATCCTCCTTATCAAAAGCTTGGGGTCTTGCTATTTTTCTATTGACATATTTCGTTTATTTTGTCAACGATCGTCGGGTCACACACATTTCTACACTTTTCGTGATACACTGAAAGTGTAGAGAAAACTATCAAATATTTAACCAGTAAGAGAAGTGATTAATACTCTGAAGGGTGGATATTTTCGTGGTAAAAAAGAGTTGATAAAAAAGGATTAAAACAGATTAAGTAAGCCTATGGCAAATATCCCAAGGTGATCCGCGCTGCGACAAAAACAAGAACAAACACAGGAATGCCATTCGTGAGTTGAACGATTGGAATTTCCATATGCCCTATCTTTAACATACACTATAGCCGACAAAACCTCTTCAAAAAAACCGGGCGCAGAGCCAGTTCTTGTTTTTCTTATGCGTTTACTTTTTGCGTTCTTCCTTGATTTTATATATTATGTACAACTACATATGTTGTACCCATTTACAGGCGCTTTACACATTGTTACGGCTGGGTTTGTGTTTGTTGTTATTGGATACTCGCTTCTGGCAAGGCGACGTTCAAGTGAGTATCTCATAAAGCACTGGTTTTCATGGTTTTTCCTTTTCTTGCTGTATCTCACTTTTCTTGCGCTTCCATCTTTACTTGGCAATGTTTTTTCAGAGATAAATAAGATGGCCGGGTTTCTTTTTATCGCCGGCATTTTTGCTCTTGGCCTCGGGGCGTGGAACGGATTTGTCATGGGGCTTTCCTTTTTATATATCAACCCAAAGATACGAACATTCTACTCAATGGCATACCTGATCGTTCTTGGATTCATACTTCTATTGTTTGGAGTGTTCTTTGAAAATCCTAGGATAGGCGAAGATGGAAACTGGATTTTCTGGCATTCAAACCTTTCTCTCACGCTTGCTTACTCGTCGCTTATGACAATTGCCGCGTGGACCTTTGCATATTCCTTTTTCAAAGGACTGCCCCAGTTGCAAGATTGGAAGATTCGCTTTTCTTCTGTGTGTATGGGGATCGGAAGTATTATCCTTCCGCTTGCCGCGTTCTTCTACTTTGCGGGAAAAAGCACCACACATCTTGCCACTGCGTTCATCATTGTATTTACGGGACTGTCATTTTTTTTGTTGGGAAGCATTGTGGCAAGGCATTCAAGGGTTCCGTGAACAATCTTGCGCGCGGTAAAGGATGTAGTATACTGTTCTCAATGGAACACATTGTCGGTGC
>CAYYFJ010000012.1:0-18882 GCA_964471385.1 uncultured Candidatus Saccharibacteria bacterium | reverse complement strand
TCTGTTATTTATATGACAATGCCGCGCTGGACGCGCAGAAAATTATCACGAACCGGCAGAAGCCATGCGGGAAAAAGTTCCGCCTCGTTCTCTGCGCTTACCCACCGATATTCGGCGTGCTCCTCTGAAAGTTTCACGCTGTCAGACAGGGGTTTGCAGAGAAAAATAATCATGGTAATCGTTTGGCCGTCGTCTCTCGTAAAATGCTGGACCAGTAGGGGAAAGACGATTGCAATATCAAGAGACACCTCTTCTTTTGCTTCCCGCAGGACTCCGTCTAAAGGATTCTCGCCAAACTCCATGCGCCCGCCCGGAATATCCCATTGCCCGGGTTTATGCGCATCGTTTGACCTTCGTTTGATGAGAAGCGCCTTCCCGTCTTTTATGATAAATGCCTTGACCGCTATTCGGAAATTTTCCATACCATTATAGATTACGCCGATCCTCTGACAGCACAACCAAATTCTCCAAAAGGCAGGCAACGGTAAGCGGGCCTACGCCGCCGGGGACTGGAGCTATGTGCGCGGCTTTTTTTGAAACGCTTTTTATATCCACGTCTCCCGCCGACTGCCCCGCTTCCACGCTTGTGCCAGCGTCAATCACAATCGCCCCTTTTTTGACCATACTGCCCAGAATAAGATTGGGTTTGCCGACTCCTGAAATAATCACATCCGCTTGTTTCGTCACTTGAGCAAGATTTTTCGTTGTGCTGGTCGCGACCGCAATATCCGCTTTTTGGCGCAACATCCACAACATCAATGGCAACCCAACAAGGCGCCCGGCGCCCACAAGCGCGACTTTTTTGCCTTTTAGGTTGGCGTGAACCTGCGCGAGAAGGCGGGACACCGCCCCGACAGTCGGAGGAAGTATGGGGTGCATTCCAAGCGCGAAACTCCCGAACGCCCTGCTTGAAAGCACATCAACATCTTTTTCAAACGGTATAAGGTCAAGAAGTTTTTGCGCGTTCAAGTGAGAAGGCAACGGGAGCTGGACGATCATACCGGACACGTTCGGATTGTTCGCAAAACGGATAAGTTCTTTTTCAACGGATTGCCGGGAAATCGTCTTTGGAAATTTTGAGAGCTGAAACTGTATGCCAACCTGCTCGCACGCTTTCTGTTTTTCCGCGATGTATTTTTCTGAAATGTTGTTTTCTCCAATCTGCACCACGCACAGCTGAAGTTTCTTGCCCGCCGATTTCTTGCGAATATCCACAAGCATTGTATCGGCAATGGGCCTGCCCAAAAGAAGTGTTGCCATATTTCAATCAATAAGGAAGGGGAAACCTTGCGCACAGCTCCTTTACTTCGTTTTTTATTTCTTTCAGCCTTGCATGTTCCGCAATTTCTTTTCTGAACTGCGCAAGATATTTGTTTCTTTCTTCTTTGTCGTCGGGAAGCTGGAACGGTTTGATTTCTTCAAGAACAGCGGCTATGTATGTTGCGATAAGCTCCATTTCCGCCTCTTTCATTCCCCGCGTGGTAATCGCCGGAGTGCCAAGCCGTACGCCGCTTGGATAAAAAGGCGTGGAAAGATCCCCCGGAATCGTGTTTTTGTTGACTGTGATTCCGGCCTCGTCCAAAGCATTCTCGGCAAACACTCCTTTTCCTTTGCCTTGCAAAGTCAGATCAATGAGCATTAAATGGTTGTCTGTCCCATTGGAAACAAGCCGCACCCCTTTTGCCATAAGAGCTTCTGCCAACGCTTTGGCATTCTTCACAATTTGGCGCGCGTATTCTTTGAATTCAGGCTGAAGCGCTTCTTGAAGCGCCACCGCGATGGCTGCCGTTTGATGGTTGTGGGGCCCGCCCTGGGCTCCCGCCGGAAACACGGCGCGGTCAATTTTTTCCGCAAGCTCCGGGTCTTTTTGCAGGCCTTTTTCTGTCACAAGAACCATTGCTCCCCTCGGACCGCGAAGAGTTTTGTGCGTGGTGGTGCTTACAATGTGGGCATAAGGCACGGGGCTTTTGTGCGCTTCTCCGATAACAAGTCCTGCGATATGCGCTATGTCAGCGGCAAAATACGCGCCAACCTCATCTGCGATTTTGCCAAACTCCTCAAAAGGAAATTCTCTGACATAGGCTGTAGCTCCGCACCATATCAGCCGGGGTTTGTGTTCCCGCGCAAGCCGGCGCACCTCGTCAACATCAATGTAGCCGTCCGGTTTGACATGATAGGGAACGCTGTGGAACAAGGTTCCAGACCAGTTGATTTTCCATCCGTGCGTCAAATGCCCGCCATCGGGAAGGTTCTGCCCCATCACCGTGTCTCCGACTTTGCATGTTGCCAGGTACACGGCTAAATTTGCCGGACTTCCCGAATACGGCTGGACATTCGCGTGCGGCACCAAAAACGCCTGCTTTGCCCTTGTAATGGCAAGATTTTCCACCCGATCAATAAACTGGTTGCCTCCGTAATATCGCCTTCCCGGATACCCTTCGGAATACTTGTCTGTAAGCACGGAGCCCAACGCCTCAAGCACAGCGGGAGACGTATGGTTCTCGGAAGGAATCATCTCCAGTTCCTCCCTGCGCCTCTGCGCCTCTGCCTTAATAAGCTCATAAATGTCGGGATCTTCTAATTGAAGTTTTTGAGTGTTCATAGAAATAAATAAATCAAAATTTCAAAATCCAAATGTCAAATGAAGACCAAAATCCAAATGCCAAATTTCTTTTTGATATTTGAACCTTATATTTATATATGGGTGGGTCTTTGATCATACTCCTTTACGCACTATCTTTTTTCTTTTGCCTGTCATGTCAACAACGGCTGAAGGAAGAGACTCTGGAAGCGTTCCCGCGTCAATAATATAATCCGGTTGGAATTTTCTTCCCTGAAATTGTTGTACCACATCCCTGGCAGACATCAAAACGGGGCGTCCTGAAATATTTGCCGAGGTCTGGACAAGCGGCTTGCCTAATTGTTCAAGAACATCCAAAAGCAAGCGATGATTTGGCACGCGAATGCCTATGGTCGCGCCTGTTCCAACGCCTTCCGGAAATTTGCGCGCGCAAGACAGTATCGCCGTATATTTGCCGGGCCATGCTTTTTTCAGGGATGCCTCCTGCGCCTTACTGATATGCGCGATTTCTTTTGCCTGTTCAATGTCTTTTGCAAACACGCCAAGGGGTTTTTGCGCGTCACGTCCCTTGATTTGAAAAATTTTTCCAACCACTTCTGGATTTGAGACATCTCCGACAAAGCCATACACCGTGTCGGTAGGCATGGCAAACACGCGGCCTTTTTTAAGTTCATGCGCGGCAAAATCAGGGGCGCATTTGTGGAAAGGAGTAACTTTCATATCTGAAAAAACAATGAAGGGGCCGACAGCAAGCCGACCCCATTCTATGCGAGAGGAAGTATCTTCCCCCTGCCGCCTTCAGGAAGAGAGAAGACTTTCCTCCGAGAAAAAGGAGGGGGTGAATGGCGTCCCACACAGCACCCGTAACTGCATGGGAAATTTTCCCTCCTGTTCTACTCTGTAAGTTACCATGCGCATGCGGCAGGTCAAGGAAGATTCTGTTTTTGAACCAAAGAAGGATTTGAATAAAGAATGGTTTCGTCTTGCACGTTTTCAAACACGTTTGTGCCGGGCCCAATCATTGTTTTGCTACCGATAAAGACCCCGGGCATGGTGCCTGTATGAATGCCCGAATGCACTCCGTCTCCGATGGCGCTTCCAAAAAATGTCAGTCCCGTGTCAATCTTTTTTCCTTTCACCATGGAATGTATGGACGATCGGTCCATGCGCCTGTTCGCGGTGATAAACCCCGCGCCAAATCTGCAGTTTTTTCCGATGATAGAGTCGCCAACATACCCTGAATGAAAATGCGTATCCTGCTGGACAATAGAATGTTTAATTTCACAGAATGCGCCTGTTTTCACGCCCCGTTCCAGATTGGACCCTCCGCGGATCACGTTGTTATATCCGATTTCGCAGTCATCTCCGATGAAGCAGGGTCCCTCAATTGCTGTTCCGCTTTTTATCACGGCCCGCTCGCCAATGTGTACGAGGCCTTCAATGGTCACATTTCTGCCAATCATTGCTGACGGAGCAATCAACCGTTCAAAAAAAGAGGAGCGCAAAAGTGTGTCCAGAATTTCAAACGCTTGCCACGGATATTTTAATGTCGGAGCATCGTGCTCTAAAAACACAAGCGCGCCCCTCTTTTCTTTCAAATACAGATTGATTGCGTCAATAAAATCGGCTTCGTGGCGCGAAGAAAGCTTTTCATAATATCCAAAAAAATCCGGCTCAAAATAATAGAAACCGATAGTTTTAATATTGGAAGGCTCGGATCCCCGCGCGGGATTCTCCACGATTTCCACGGCTTTGTCTCCTTCAAAACGAACAATGCCGTAATCCCACGGAGTTTCGGTACGCGCTCCCGCCAGCACGGCTTGAGCCCCGTTATTCTTTTGTTCAAGAACCTTTGGAACAATATCACGCGCGTTGATTTTACCCGGCCAGCACACAAAAAACGGCTCTTGCACGAATTCTCTTGCCTGCCATAAAGCGTTTCCTGTGCCAGCTGGCTGGTCTTGCGTATAATACTCAATGCGCTCAATGCCGCCGCTTCCCTCTTCTGCAAGCATTTCTTGTATGGACGAGAAAGGACTATGCACAATTGCCGCGCTTTTCACCCCGTGGGATGCCAGCCCCTTAAGGGTCCAATGCAATAAAGACTTTCCAAGAAGTTTCAACTGGGATTTGTGGCGGCCGTTATTGAACGGCCAAAAGCGCGAAGATTCGCCTGCGGCGATGATGACTGCCTGCATAGGTAAAAATTATAGAAGTGATAGTAAAACCTGCGCCAGTTTTTCCGAGTCGTGCCTGACAAGACTCCGTTTCAATCTGTCTCCTTTGACTTTTTTCACCTCCATGTCTCCGAGGATTCCCGCGCGAATCACGCGAGGTTTTTTTGTTTGAAGGTCGTCGGCAACCGGAAAACTTTTTTCTCTCCGGTACTGTTTCAGAATAAAATCAGGAATAGGATCGTTGTTCACAATCACGGCGTCAAGGCATTTTCTGCCAATGTGCCGTTCCATAATGTTCACATGGTCTGTTGCACACAGATTGTGCGTCTGGCCGTATTTTGTCATAAGATTTAACACATACGCGATTTTCCCCCGCGACGCGCACAGCGCTTTTGAAATTCCGTCCACGAGCAGATTCGGAATAAGGCTTGTGTACAAATCTCCGGGGCCCAGCACTACAAGATCCGCTTGCTTGATCGCCTCCACGGCTTCCGGGTTTGCCTTTGATGCGGGCTCAAGCATAATTTCCTTGATGCGCAATGTGCCGTCATGCCGGGGCTCGTCAATCAAGTGTTCTCCCATCACTTTCTGGCCGTTTTCATAAACCGCGGCAAGCCGCGAATCGTCAAGTGTGACAGGAAGCACCTGGCCCTTGAGCTTTAAAATCTTGCTTGTTTTTTTTATCGCTTCCGCCTGCGATCCTAAAATGTCGGAAAGCGCGGCAAGGAAAAGATTGCCGAACGTCATTCCCTTAATGCCGTTATTCCCTTTGTGGAAGCGGTACATAAAAAGATCGCGGAATAATTTTTCCGTTTCCCCGTTGTCTTCCGCCAGCGCCACAAAGCACTGCCGAATGTCGCTTGTGGGAAGCAGTCCAAACTCATCCCGGATCACCTTGTTGCTTCCCCCGTCGTCTGCCATGGAAACAACCGCGGACAAATGCGCCGGATATTTTTTCAGTCCCATTAACGCGGTATAGGTTCCCGTGCCTCCCCCTATCACAACCACGCGCTTTTGTCTGGTATCGTTGCTCATGATTCGTAATGGACGTCGCTTTCCGCCAAACGATAAAAACTGTTCTGCTGTTTCATTTCTTCCAACACATGGGCAGACATTCCCGCAATGCGCGCGATCAAAAACAATGCCTTGCCAAGCCGCCAGTCAAGCCCAAGTTCTGCCATACACGCGGCTTGCGCCCCGTCAATGTTAAGCGGAAGCTTTTTGCCCTTGCGCCGTTCCAGTTCTTTTTCAATGGCATACGCCAAGTGAAACGCTTCGCAGGAAAATCCAAGCTCTTTTGCCTTATTATACAGAGCCGCCGCTCTTGGATCTTCTGTCTTGTATATTTTATGGCCAAATCCCGGAATGAATTTCTTTGCGGTTTCGTATTCGTCAACGACTTCTTGCGCGGTTTTCCCCGAGGAAAAAATCTGCGCGGCTTGTTCTCCCGCTCCTCCGTGATGTTCGCCTATGGCAAGCATGCCCCCGGCCAATGCCGTGTGAAATGCGTTGCCCGACGAAGCCACAATGCGCGGCACAAAAATGGACGGGGCTTCAATGCCGTTTTCCACGGCCGCAACAAGCATGGCGTCCAGCAATTTTGCTTCTTTTTCTGAAGGCAGGTTTCCTTTCAGCAATAAAAACACTGCCTCTGTAAAGGAATGCTTTTCAATAAGTTCCGCCAAATCTTTTCCGTGAATCGCGTGCTTCCCGTCAGTTGTTTTGCTTATGCTTGTCTTAAACTCCATTGTCTTTTTTGTTATGCGATATGTGTTCATGATCTATGGCTCGCTTCACAAGCGCCGGTATCTCCTCTGGCGTGTTGGCTATCAACGCTCCCGCTTTTGAAAGCGCGCTGATTTTAGAAGCGGCTGATCCCCTGCCTTTATTGACAATCGCCCCCGCGTGCCCAAGCGCCGTTTCCTGCGGAAGCATTTCCGTAAAGCGCCCCGCAATTAACGCAACCACGGGTTTTGTTATTATACCCTGTTCCACGGCTTCAGCCAGTTTTTCTTCATACACGCCCCCCACTTCTCCAAAAATAACCAGCGCGCTCGTGCGTTCGTCCTTTTCAAACTCAAGCGCGATGTCAAGAAAATCAGACCCAATCAACACGTCTCCGCCAATGCCGACCACTGTGCTTTGCCCGAGCCCCGCTGTTGTCAAAATGCGCGACAGCTCGGCTGTCATTCCGCCGCTTTTTGATATGACGCCGACCGGCCCTTGCATAAAAATGGTGTTCACGAGCTCGGAGCTTCCAATGCTTCCGATTTTTCCTTCACCCGGCGTGAGAATTCCCACAGAGCTCGGCCCCACAACGCGCACACTGCAAGAGCGCGAGAGCGCGATTATTTTCGCAACCTGCGCCACCGGAACTTTTTCCGTCAGAATATCAATAAGCTGAACTCTATGATGTATCGCCTCAAGAGCCGCATCCAGAGTGAAGGCCGGGGGCACTGCGATAAGCGACGTGTTGATTTCGGGAAACGCGGCAAGCGCCTCGCGCATTGTGTGAAAAACGGGAACTCCGTCTTCCGTCACAGTCCCTCCTTTGCCCGGAGTAACTCCGGCAAGCACTTTTGTTCCGTAGGAAATCATAGACTTTGAAGCGCGGGCCCCCTCTTTTCCCGTGATTCCCTGAATCACCACGTTTGTGTTTGTATCAACAAGAATACTCATGATGTATACGCCAGCTCCACAATAATTTTTGCCGACTCTGACATGGGGGTTTCAGGCCCGAACAAATGAAAATCATACCCTTCTTTTTCTCCGACTTCCTTGAGCATGGCAAACGCTTCCTTCTGCCTTGGCCCGTCTCGGCGTATCACAATGGGGATCGCCGGCTTTGGCTGAACCTTGCGCAAACCCTGCACAAACCCGAGCATTGTTTCATAGATGTCCGTGAAATTTGCGGTGCCTCCGACCACCCAGCATCCTTTCAGCCCGGGCTTTGAAAACACTTTGTTTGTCAGCTCATCAACAACGGACGCGGGAGGATTGCCTGAATACTCAACATAATTTGCGGGCCTGCCGCCGTAATGCATGAGCGCGTCCAGATTGACCAGCGACGCTCCGCCGCCCGACGCTAACACCGCAATGTCTCCGCCAAGATCAAGATACGGGCGCATGCCAGGATCTGCAATCGCGTCGTCAAGAATGACTTTTGCGTCTCCCGCCACGCACCTGCCGTCCTGCGCCTGAAACAGCGGATTTACTTCCAACAAAAGAATCTGCTCCTCCGTGAACAGCTTCCACATGGCAAGAATCGTTTTCACAAGCGGTGAAGACAGGGTAATGCCGGATTGCTGGAGAATGTCCCGCACAAAAAAATCGGAAAGTCCCCACATAATGTCAACAGGATATGTGTTCGCGCTCGCAACGCCAGACCCCCCGCGTTTGGAAATTGAAATCACGGGCGTTCTCGTTGTAGTGTCATACGACATTGAACAATACAATTCAGATTCCGCAATGATTTTTTCTTCAGCCAACAAAATTTCCGGAAACACTCCATCTATCGCAGTCTGGAAAAGCACTTCTTTCCCCTGTTCAAAATCCTCTTTTCTGTCAACGAATAAAATTCCGCCTTTTTGTTTCCTGTCGCCAGACAATACTTGTGATTTCAGCACAAACGGAACGTGAACCGCCGTTGAACGCGTGTGTTTTGCCACAAGCTCAAACGCCGGGATTTCAATCCCGTGTTTCTTTAATAATTCTTTTCCCTGATGTTCAAGCAGTTTCATATTGAGAAAATCTCTGACGGGACTATTCCACGGTCACCGATTTGGCAAGATTGCGGGGTTTGTCCGGGTCGTATCCCTTCAAGACAGCCATATAATACGCAAACAGCTGAAGCGGAATCACATTCACGATTGGCTGAAGCAATTCCAGCGTTTTTGGAACATACAGCACATCGTCGGCAATTTCCCGAATGGTTTCATTGCCTTCGGTGGTAAGGGCAATGACCCTGCCTTTTCTCGCTTTGATTTCCTGAATGTTGGAAACCATTTTTTCATACACGCTGTCTTGCGGACAAAGCGCGACTGTGGGAAATTGTTCCTCAATTAACGCTATGGGCCCGTGCTTCATTTCCCCCGCCCCGTATCCTTCAGCGTGTATGTAAGAAATCTCCTTGAGCTTTAACGCGCCCTCCAGCGCAATGGGATACTGGTACTTGCGCCCAATGTATAAAAAATCGGAAGCATACGAATATGTCTGGGCAAGCTGTCGTATTGCGGGCGCATTGTGCAATACTTTCTGAACCAACTCCGGAAGCTGGTTGATTGCCTGCGCTATTCTCTGCCCGGTTGCAACAGACATGCCCCTCTGCCTGCCAAGAAACAAGGTAAAAAGAGCCAACACGCTCAACTGGGAAGTCAGTGCTTTTGTTGACGCGACTCCGACTTCAGGGCCCGCGTAATTATACACTCCCGCGTCAATTTCCCGCGATAGAGTAGAGCCCACCACATTCACAATGCCGAGCGTCAGACATCCTTTTCTTTTCACTTCCCCAAGCGCGGCAAGAGTGTCGGCTGTTTCTCCGGATTGCGAGATAAAAAGCGAGGCGGTTGTCGGAGAAATAATGGGATTTCTGTAGCGGAACTCGGACGCGATGTCAACTTCCGCGGGAATGCCCGCCAACTCTTCAAACATGTATTTTGCAACCATGCCAGCGTAATACGCGGTTCCGCACGCCACAATGTTGAACCGTTCAATCGTTCGCAAGCGCTCGGCAATGGCGTCCAACCCGCCAAGCTTCGCGGTTCCCTCCCGCAGAAGCAAACGGCCCCGTATGGCGTTCTGAATGGTATCGGGCTGTTCCATGATTTCTTTGAGCATAAAATGCGCATAGCCGGATTTCTGCGCCTCTTCCACAGTCCAGTCAAGTTCGGTTACGGTTTTTTCCTTCTGGTTGTTTTTCAAATCAGTCACAAAAAAATCGTTCTCCGTGATGACCGCCACCTCCCTGTCTTCCAAAAACACCATGCGGTTGGAATGCGAAATTAAAGCCGCGGGGTCTGACGCGACAAATCCGCCATGCCCGTTCACGGACAGCACGAGAGGGCTGGACATGCGAGCCGCCACGATTTTTCCCGGGTCTTCTTTCGCAATAGCCACAAGGCCGTAGGTGCCCTTCACATACTGCAGGGCTTGGCGTACCGCGTCTTCCAGATTGCCCTTGAACAAATGCTCAATTAAGTGCGGCAAAACTTCCGTGTCGGTTTGCGAAACAAAGCGATGCCCCCGTTCAATCAGTTTTTCTTTAATTGCTCTGTAGTTTTCAATGATGCCGTTGTGCGCGACATAGATATTCCCTTTGCAGTCTGCATGCGGATGCGCGTTTTCTTCCGTCACTCCTCCATGTGTTGCCCAGCGGCTGTTATGGGAAAGTAGCCCGTTCGCAAAAAAATTATTATGGGTTGCCACCTCCAAATCATACACATAAGGATGAGTTGTTTTTTGCTTTTGATTGGAAAGAACTGATTGAAAAAGAATATCTCCTTGCAAAAAACTTTCTAATTCTTTAATGACGAAATGCCCGGCATGAGCATGTTCTTTTTTGAGATACACAATAAAATTCCGCAGGGTGCTCTCTCTGATAAAATGATTAAAATGTTTGCTTGGCCTAAAGAATTTTCTTAGTTGAGACTTAGAGGCAAATGAAACACATTTTTGATAGAGCGTATTTTTTGAATACGGAAGAATTTTAAAACTTATGGAAGCGTTGCGTACCATCAAAGGAACCAATCTTCTTCCCTTTTCCTGCTTTTCTTTTGATGAAAAACCAATGCTATCCAGAAATCGCTGAATGGAATCCCTGCTGCTGATAGCGAGTTTGTATGGCCGCTTCCAATGAGATGGCCTGTTTCCGACCGCGCTGGAAATAGAGCTTGTTATTCCAAATTGAAGTAAAAGAAGATAAAGAGTTCGCACAATCAATTCATTGGTCATGACAAGACTAATTTGATGCCCCTCATTGCCAACAGAACCCTCAGCATCAAATAAACCTCTCGCAAACGACGCGATTTCTTTTTTTGGCAATCCCCCGATTTTTTCCAGCAACTGTTCTTTGCGCGCAATCACATTTTTATGGAACCAGTCTGCAAGTGAGGTGCTGTTGATTTCAAGAAGATACGCGCTTGTATCACTCATTGTGCCAATCCTCCCGGAAAGATTAAACACGCCTGTAAAAAGCGTTTGGTACCGTTGAAGCACGTCTCTTCTTGGGTCTTTGAAACGGAGTGTTCTTGTTCTTGCGCATCCATCTCCCAAAAAATACCCGATAATCTGCATAAGTTCGGGGGAGCTTGTTTTTGGCAACGTTACAAAATTTCCATGAATGGAGTGCTTGGGTATGAACCCTTCGCTTGGAAATCGCAAAGAAAGCACGGGCATGACGCGTTCAAGAACATCGGTACGAACATTCCTGTCATTCGTAACCATATGCGCCAAGTCATACACAGCAACCCCTGTTTGTTCCGCTAAAGAAGGAATGCTTATGTCCAAACTTTTTATACGCTGTTTTATAGAGGCGTTCACCTGCGGCTGGAGCTGATAATATGTCCTGGTGGCAACGCTTTCAAATGGTATATTCTTTCCTTCTTGTACAGCAATATGCTTTGGCACAATTAAAAGATCTCCCGGAACAATATCTTTGACTTTTTTCTCCGCCGCTCCATGCTCGGTCCAAACAAACATTCTATGTTCCTCCGTAGCTTTGACAGTGCCTGAAGGCGTGCGGATTTCCCGAAGATAAAGAGGCGAACGATGCTTCCATGCTTTTACTTCTCCGGTGGAGAGCTTAAACGCATCGGTATCAAAGGTTATCACGCTCTCGCCGTCTTGTATGTTTGCAATCTGTTTGACACTGCCGTCTGCCATCTGAATAAGAGTGTTCGGGGCAAGACAATGTCCAACACCTATTGTGCCGTCGGGCATATTGCCTGCCAGTTTTTGTTCAAGAACTTCCAGTTTCCCGACAGCTCTTGCCAGCGTCGCGCTTGGATTTCCAAACACCACAATGCCGCTGGAATCATATCCGCGGTAACTTTCTCTCCGCAGTCCCTCCAACAGAATAGGGGCCGCCTGCTGTTTTCCTATGTATCCGATGATGCCGCACATGCTTTTTGCGAAGCAAAAAGAAATTACAAATTACAAAAAATCTAAAGAACGATGTTTACCAGCTTGCCTTGAACATACACGACTTTTCGGGGCGTTTTGCCATGCAGCCATTTTTTTACTTTCTCGCTGTTTAGAGCCAATTCTTTTGCCGCCTCTTCCGTAAGATCTGCGCCAACCTCGGCAATATCCCTTACTTTCCCGTTTACTTGCAAAACAAGCTTGATGTTTTCCTCTTTCGCAAACGAGGGATTATAGGAAGGAAACTGCCGGCCATGCACGCTTCCTTTTCCTCCTGTCAGCTCCCAAAGCTCTGCGGCAATAAAAGGGCAAAAGGGCGCAAGCAACAACAAAAACGTATGGTAGGTTTGCATGGAAATATTCTCCTGGCCGTCCATTGCGTTGGCGCAAATCATAAGCTGGCTTATGGCGGTGTTCAGTTTGAGCGCTTCAATATCCTTGCCAACTTTTTTGATTGTTTGATGCAGTATTGTTTGCAGGACGCCGTCTTCTGTTTCATCGCGAACCTTTGCCTGCAGTTTCCACGCGCGCTCTAAAAACCGGCGCACCCCAAGTATGTTTTTCATGTCCCACGGCTTGCTGTCTTCAAGAGGACCCATAAACATTTCATACATCCGAAGGGCGTCTGCCCCGTGCTGTTTCACTATTTCATCCGGGTTCGCGACGTTTCCGCGGGATTTTGACATCTTGTGGCGATCCTCCCCGAGAATAAGGCCCTGATGGCGAAGTTTTTGAAAGGGCTCTGTAAATTTTACATATCCAAGCTTGCGCAAGGCTTTGGTAAAAAATCGGGCGTACATAAGATGGAGCACGGTGTGTTCAGCCCCTCCCATGTACAAATCAACAGGAAGCCATTGCTGAATCTGCTTTTCTGACGCGAATTCTTTTGCGTTGCGAGGGTCCGCAAAACGGAAATAGTACCACGAAGAACATACAAAAGTATCCATAGTGTCAACTTCCGGATGCCATCCTTTGCCGAATATCTTCTCTGTCCTCTCGGCAAGTTCTTTGGAATCAGCCAGAGGCGAGTGCCCTGACGGTTTGAATTCCACGTCGGTTGGCAAAAGCCATGGCAGATGTTCTTCTGGAATGGGATGAGGCCTGCCTTCAGGGTCGTACACAATAGGAATGGGAGCTCCCCAATAACGCTGGCGGGAAATGAGCCAGTCGCGAAGTTTATAGGTTGTTTTCATTGTTCCTCTAACAAACTCCGTCACGGCGCGTTTTGCCTTTTCATGCTCCATGCCGTCAAACTGTCCCGACCCCACCAGATACCCTGTTCCCGTGTATGCCTCCTCCAGCACGGGGCATGTCGGAGCCGGATAATGATTGCAAATCACCTGCGTAATGGGAAGATTATATGTTTGGGCAAACTCAAAATCTCGCTGGTCGTGCGCGGGCACGGCCATAATGGCTCCCGTCCCGTAATGCGCGAGCACATAGTCGGCGATGTACACGGGAATCTCCGCGTTGTTGGCGGGATTCACCGCTTTTATCCCTTTCAGCTCCACGCCTGTTTTCTCTTTGCCGTCCGCAATGCGTTCCAGCTCTGTCTTCTGTCTTGTTTTTTCAATATATTTTTCCGCCTCTTCCCAGTTTGTGATTTGTGGTTTGAGATGTAGGATTTCCCTGTGCTCGGGACTAAGCACAAGGTATGTCGCTCCAAACAGCGTATCAGGCCTCGTAGTAAATACGCTAATTTCTTGTTTAGAGTTTGTGATTTGGTTATTGGAATTTGTTTGTGATTTGGAATTTGTAATTTGAAATTTTAAAAGCGCTCCTTCCGAGCGTCCGATCCACCCCCGCTGATTGCGCACCGTGGAATCGGGCCAATCCACACCGTCAAGATCTTTCACAAGATCTTCCGCAAAATCCGTAATCTTAAAAAACCATTGGTCCAGCTCTTTTTGCACCACTTTGGTGGCGCATCTTTCGCATTTGCCTTCCACCACCTGCTCGTTGGCAAGCACTGTCTGGCACGAAGAACACCAATTTACATTTGCCTTTGCCTTGTATGCCAATCCGTGTTTGTACAGCAAAAGGAAAAACCACTGTGTCCATTTGTAATATTCGCTCGTATGCGCGCTGATTTCCCGAGTCCAGTCATACGAAAGCCCCATGCGCTTAATCTGTGCGCGGAATGTCTGAATTGCCTGCTCCGTGGTCTCGCGGGGATGAATTTTTGTTTTAATGGCGTAGTTTTCGGCAGGAAGCCCAAACGCGTCCCACCCCATGGGATGCAAAACATTGTACCCCTGCATGCGCTTAAAGCGGGAGTAAATGTCAGTTGCCGTATATCCCTCCACATGCCCCACATGCAAACCGCTTCCCGAAGGATAGGGAAACATGTCCAAGACATAAAGCTTGGGCTTAAGGGATCCTTCTTCTGCCTGCCCCTCTCCGTTTTCTTCCCAAATTTTCTGCCACTTTGGCTCAATGGCCGCAGGGTTGTATCGCGGTATTCTCATAGGGTTGATTCTAGCCAGTTTATACCTGTTTGTCCACTCTCTCCAAGGACAGTATAATGGTCCTTATGACAGTTAAAACATTCCAAAAAAAGATACGGGAATGGCATCAAACAAACCGCCGCGATCTGCCTTTCCGCAGAACCAAAAACCCTTACCGCATTCTTGTCTCTGAAATCATGCTCCAGCAGACGCAGATTGCCCGCGTTCTGCCAAAATACAAAGAATTTCTCAAGGCATTCCCCGTTCTTAAAACGCTTGCCAAAGCGCCAAGAGCAGAACTGCTCAAGGTATGGCAAGGGCTTGGATACTGGAGGCGGGCGGCGTTCCTGCAAGAGTGCGCGGGGCGCATTATGAAAGATTTTCACGGCAAGTTTCCAAAAGACCCCAACATACTGGAAACATTGCCCGGCATTGGCCATTACACCGCGCGCGCGGTAGCTTGTTTTGCGTTTCAAAATCCCGAGGCATTCTTAGACACCAACATTCGCCGCGTGTATCTCCATTTCTTTTTCCCAGACAGAAAAAAGGTTTCAGACAAAGAAATTCTGCCCGTCGCGCAAAAAGCCGTATGGAAAGAAAACCCGCGCGAATGGCACTACGCGCTGTTTGATTACGGCGCCCTTGTCTTAAAAAACAAAACCATTAACAAAAAAAGCCTGCATTATCACAGACAGAGCAAGTTTAAAGAATCGTTCCGCTTTTATCGCACACAGGCAATGAAATTTTTATTGATCCAGCCTGAACGCAAAACATCTAAAAAAAATCTTACGGCATTTCTCAAAAACGAAATTGAAAAGGGCAAAAAAACATACACGCCCCTCCAAATTATTTCCGCTTTGGAAAAAGACGGCCTGATTAAAACCAAAGGAACACATATAACGCTTTAGTTTCTCTTTGTAAAAAGAAACGGGGCGTCCGCCAAAACGGACGCCTTCGTTATTTCAATCCTGCCGCAGCAACGCGCGCCACAGGATTTCAACTGACACACCCGATATTTTTATCAGGTGCGCAAAAACAGAAAGGAGAAATTCTTGGGAGTTCTTGTTTTCTCTAATTTTCTCAACAATCTGACGGCACATCGCGCATTGCGCGATGTGTCCTTCTTCTCCAGAATTGTTGAGTAGCGCCCCTGTGGCAAACTGCCACAAGGCGTGCGCGGTCGGGCACCCCTGCGGTTTGACGACGAAGTCAAACGGTCCGGTTAGCATTGGTATTGATATGGTTTCTTCCCCTCGAATCTTCCGTCGCTCCACAAAAATCCCTCCTATGTGAATCTTATCTCTATTCAACAGGAAATGAGCGCGCTGTCAATAATTCTAAAAATTTGTAACTTGAACAAGTTCTGACTTGTTTTAGAAAAGCGGTTGCTTTTTTTCAATGCGAAACAATTCTTTTGCATTGACTGTGGTAGCATGAATAACTTCATCAAAAGAAATTCCTTTGATGCGCGCGATTTCTTCCGCCACAAACCGCACATTCAAAGGTTCGTTTCTTTCTTCGGTTGCCTGCGGCACATTCAGGTAAGGAGCGTCTGTTTCCAAGAGAAGATAATCAAGCGGAAGAGACGAGATAACGTTCGCAGGGTCGGGAAGAGATGGAATTGTTTTGAAAATCAGCCCGTTGAAACTGAAATGCAGTCCAAGTTTCAAAAATTCTTCCGCCTGCTTCGCGTCTCCCGCATAGCTGTGCAGAACGCCGCGGAGCTTTCCTTTGTGTTCCTTTTGGAATTCCTGCATGATTGCCAGCATATCATGGTGCGCCATGCGGCAATGCAGAGCAATCGGCAAATCCAGCTCCAAAGCAAGTTTCATATGCGCCAGAAAAACATCTCTTTGCCTCTGCTTGAACGCCTCTTTCTTCGCGGTTCCTTTCGGCTTGCGATAATAATCCAGCCCGCACTCTCCTATCGCGACCACTTTTTTTGAACTTTGCGCCAGCGCTTTATATTCTTCGTAATCAAAAAATTCTCCGCGAGTTTCAAACGTCATCCATGGCTTTTCCTGCATATCCTCAGACTGCACCTCTTTTACATCAACCTCGCGCTTTTCCAAATGAACCGGATGGAGAGCGACCGCCGCATACACGCCTTCAGCATAGCGTTCGGCAATCTCAATGCCGCGCCGGGACGTTGAAATCTGCGATCCGGGCATAATCATCCAGACGTTTTCTTTCAGCGTTTTTTGGATCACCCTGTCCGCGTCGTCTTTGAACGCGCTGAAATTCAGGTGGCAGTGAGTGTCAATAAGCATGGATATACTGTAGAATTATTTTTCAAAAACGACAACGGGCGCCCAATAATGGACGCCCTTTTTACGGGCTTGCCCGTAAAATTTCATCTTTTTGCGGGCACGGCAAGTTTGAAAAACTGGCTGTGCCAGTCTGGATCCTCCTTGCCTCCCCACGGAGGAACAAGAGAGACTGATGGTTTTTCGCCCCGCAAAATCTGGCCGCGGGCTTGGCAGAGAACATGATAATACCAATGTTCCCATCGATCTGCTACAGCCACCAGCCCCTTGACTACTCGATCGGCCGGGATATCGTGCTTTATCCCGGCAAGAGCGAGAACAAATTGAAACTCTTTTGGCACAAACGGGCGCAGAAGGGCCGCGTTATCAAAAACGCATCCATTGCAACCGGCCAGCTGCGCGGGAATCGGAAAAGCCACAAGAGACAGTTCATTTTTCTTTTGCGTAAGAAACGCGGAGTTGTTGTTGAAAACAACAACACAAAACCCCCGCGCCATCAATTTTGTCCGGATCTCGTTGATGCTTGCAGCCATAGGCTGCTCTTCCCAAGAAGGGGAGTGCAAACCAAAAATCATGACCTGACCACCTCCTCATATGTTTGAAAGGTGCGGGCGCGGCTTTTTATTCAATAGATTTTGATTCAGAGCCGCCCTCAAAATCCTTAAAGAATATGCGGGCGAGTCTCAACCCATCTAAAAACCTCCCCTGTGGGGGAGGTTCGGTTTCAGCGTCAAATTGCTAGCGCGCGTTACCTTTATCCCCCGCCAAGCCCGGCAACAAAAATCATCGTCTGCTGGACAGCGATTGTTGCGGCAAATTCTTTTTTCGCGCAATACTGATAATTCATAGCAACGGTTTTAGTATACAAAATATAACAAGAGAGTCAAGAAAAAAGTTGGGGGCGGAGAAATCCTTGCGGACTTCTTCGCCCCTTTGATTACCACGCCGCGGTTGCTTCGCGCGGCATGACAACCGGCGTTGGCATGCCGCGTCCTATTGCCGCGGCAATGGCGCTGATCTCGCGCATCATCTGCCCCAGTTGGTCGGGACTGATGGTCTGGGCCGCATCGGAAATCGCCTCTTCCGGCCGCTGGTGCGTCTCCACGAGCAGGCCGTCAGCGCCGGCGGCAATGGCCGCCCGAGCCATGGCCGTTACCAGCGAGCGCTTGCCTGTGCCGTGGCTGGGATCCACAAACACCGGCAGGTGGGTGAGTTGCTTCAGCAACGGCACGGCGTTGAGGTCCAAGGTGAAGCGGGTGGCGGTCTCGTAGGTGCGGATGCCCCGCTCGCAAAGAATGACGCCGTAGTTGCCCTCGTTCATGATGTACTCGGCGGCCTGCAGCCACTCGTCAATGGTGCTGGAGAATCCCCGCTTTAGCATCACCGGCTTGGGCTGGCGCCCGCAGGCCCGCAGAAGGGGGTAGTTCTGCATGTTGCGGGTGCCGATCTGCAGAATGTCGGCGTACTGGGACACCAGGGGCACCCGCGCCGGCTCCATCACTTCCGTGCACACGCCAAGGCCGGTCCTCTCCCTGGCCTCGGCCAAAATGCGCAGGCCCTCCTCTTCCATTCCCTGGAAGCTGTAGGGCGACGTGCGGGGCTTGTATGCGCCGCCGCGTAGCATCTGTGCTCCAAGATCGCGGCAAATGCCGGCCGCCTCAATCAGTAGTTCGCGGGATTCCACGGAGCAGGGGCCGGCGATGACGCAAATTTCGTCACCGCCGATGCGCACATCCCCCACATTGACGACTGTGTCCTCCGGCTTCCACTCCCGGCTGGCAAGCTTGTAGGACTTGGTGATGGGGGTGATACGATCCACAAAAGGGAAGGCCTCAATGTTGGCCTCGGCCAGCGCCTTGCGGTCGCCGCCTATGGCGCCGATGATGGTCTTCTCTTCGCCCCGGGACAGGTGGATGCCAAAGCCAAGACGCTTGAGCTTGTTGACCACGGCGGCGATTTCCCGGTCCCCGGCCCCCGACTTCATGATCACGATCATTCCGACGCACCTCCTACGTGCTGTCCTGACTTTTGAAAGCCAGGTTCAGAAGCAAAATCTATTTGCTCCTGAATTGGGCTTTCAAAAACAAAACCAGCCGCTGTCGGCTGGAGCTGATATCTAATGAAAATTATTTACATTTCATTTTGGATACCCAAAACTCCGCGACAGCATGGCGGTTGTCCAAGTAAAGTATCCAAAAAAGAAATTGTTTTGCACTTCAGTTTTCATTTTATGTTTCTCAATATAGCCGCCTTGTAAATTCTTGTCAAATCAC
>CAYYFJ010000011.1:0-19386 GCA_964471385.1 uncultured Candidatus Saccharibacteria bacterium | reverse complement strand
CCAAGGGTCCGGCTGTTCGCCGGTTAAAAAGGTACGTGAGCTGGGTTCAAACCGTTCATATGCTAATTGTTATTGGCGCATGAACAGTTTGAACCCAGGGTAGAAGACATCAAAATCACGGCGGCTACAGATAGTAATATCTGTTTGTGAAGTCAGCTTATGTCGGTAAAATCCGAATGTATTCGGACAATACCGAGGGAAGTCGTCCTGAGAATTATTAAAGGATTGACCCCGTAGAGACTACAACGCTGACAATCCTTATAGATTTATAAGGATTAAGATATAGTCCAATACGCTTAGTAATAAGCGAGAAATATGCGTGAGACAGGTTGGTCCCTATCTACCGCAGGCGCAGAGTCTTGAGAGGACTCGTCTCTAGTAAAGTTTTGCTACTTCACAGAGTAATCTGTGATGACAATTCGGCTAATAACGGTGAAACCTCTTTATTTCTGAATCCGTTGATACCTGCTGTTGCATTGGTCCATGAACAGCAGTACAATATACTTGAGGACCAGATAATAAAAAGGCAATACCGTGGGAAGTCGATTAAACATCAACCTTGCGTATATCGCTGGTTTTCTTGATGGTGATGGGAGTCTTATGCTCCAAGTCAAGAAGCGAAAAGATGGCGTGGCCAAAATACGGTTTATGCCAACAATTTGCTTCTATCAAGATTCCAGACATAAACACACGTTGTATTGGATACAAAAAATCCTTGGGATTGGCTATCTTTCACAAAGAAATGATAAAATAACCGAGCTAAGGATAAACGGATATCGCCAAGTAAGGGATATCTTGAAGAATCTACTGCCCTATATAAAATTTAAGAAAGTGCAGGCACAAGCGCTCTATCGGGCGTGTACATTGTTATCTAGTACAAAATATGCATTGTTCAGCAAGAGGGAATTGTCATTTTTGGTATCTTGTATTTTGGACATTCAAAGAGAAAATTATGTGACCAAAAGAAAGAAAACCAAAGGTGAGCTTTTCCAGATGTTAGATCTGACCCCGTAACGACTGATTCTACAAAGATGAGACTTAGGAATAGTGAAACCTAGGTCATATGCCGATACCCTAATCCAGAACACATTTAAAATGTGCTGGATGGGTAAAGATATAGTCTGCGCACATAGTGATATGTGATTTCGTGACGAGAGGACCGAGACGAACTAACCTCTGGTGTATCAGCTGTCCCGCCAGGGGCACCGCTGAGTAGCTATGTTGGGACGAGATAAGCGCTGAAAGCATATAAGCGCGAAACTCACCTCAAGATGAGGACTTAAAGACCCCTCAAAGATGATGAGGTTGATAGGCTTTAGGTGGAAGCGCGGCGACGCGTGAAGCCGAGAAGTACTAATGGTCTATAGTATAGTTTGGCTAACGATTCTTGGTCATTACTTTTTACGTTTCCACTGGAAGAAAAAGCGCCGCTGTGGCGGCAATACTGGAGTTGTCCCACCCGTTCCCATTCCGAACACGGCAGTGAAATGCTCCAAGGCCGATGATAGTGGATTTTCCGCGAAAGTAGGTAGCCGCCACAAGGGCGCTTTTTCTTTTGAAGGAGAAATGGTATCTTGAGTAATCGCATGGAAAAACGATATTACAAATTTGCCGTTCTGCTCGCTGTAGCCGCGCTTCTTTTCTCATACGGCGCAACGCGCGTATTTTTAAGGAACGGGTTTTACTCTTTTTCAGCGCCTTTGCAGTCGTTCTTGTGGAGAGCCGGGTCTTCGTTTACCAATACGTTTGTCGCCGTTACGCATAGTGCGTCTTTGCAAAAAGAAGTGCGCGCGTTGCGCCAAGAAAACGCGGCGCTTGCGCTGGAGGGGGTTATCGCAAAAGAGCTGCGGCAGGAAAACGATGCCCTAAGAAAAGCGCAGGACATTGCAATCGCAAGAGAATATGCAACGATTGCCGCGGACGCCATTGCCAAGGAAATAAACGACGATATTCTTGTGTTGAACCGGGGATTGGGAGACGGAATAAAAGAAGGCATGCCCGTTATCACGCCTTCAAAAATACTTGCGGGGCGCGTGATTGAAGTTGGTCCCGGATTTTCCCGCGTTTTGCTTATTTCAAGCGCACACAGCTCGTTTGACGCGAAAGTGGCGGGGCGCAACATGATTGGGGTTGTGAAAGGCAAGGGGAAATTCCAGGCATTTTTAGATCTGGTTCCGCAGGGGGCTGATATTGCGAAAGGAGATTTGGTGGCAACAAGCAAACTAAGCGGACTATTTCCCGATAACCTTCTTGTGGGCGCCATTCAGGACATACAGGCCACCGATGTTGATCCGTTTCGCCGGGCAGAGTTGTCTCTTTCATATTCCATTGGCATGGCGTCCCCGCTGTTGATCATTACCTCGTATGCCCCGTAACATTATTTTTGGAATTGCCGCGGCGTATCTTGTTGTCCTTTTAGAAACAAGTTTTTTTGCGCATATTGTTCCTTTGTGGTTTTCGGGGGCGCTGTTCGCGTTTTTGATTGTGTTTTTTGTTTTGCGGGAATCTAAAACAACAACAGACAGCATTCTATTTGCCATTGCCTCCGGGTTCTTGTTTGATGTATTTTCGGGCGGACTCCTGCCTTTGTGGAGCGTGTTTTTTGGAATTTTTGGAATGGCAATAAAATACGCAACAGTACACTATGTTAGAATTCCCTCTTTCTGACAAACGGGGGCGCCAATTCCGCCTGAAAACTTCTCCGCAAGAAGTAGAATTTCAGGAGGTGTTTTTAGACGCGTTAGCGCAACAACAACGGGCAGAAGAACTGGGAGAGCGCAAGCTTGAAATTCCTTTGTCCCATCGCGTGATGAGAGCGCTTTTTATCGCGTTTTTCGGTATTGTGTCTGTGTTCATGCTCAAAGCGTTTGCCATGCAGACGTTTTCTCATGACGCGTTTGCTCTGGCATCCCAGAAGAATTCGGCGCGCAGGATCTCCTTGCTTTCAGGGCGGGGAGTCATATATGACAGCGCCATGAAACAGCTTGTGTATAACAAGCCAAGTTATGATTTGGTATGCGACAAACGGGATATGCCCCAGCAAAGGGCGCAGAAAGAAGAACTGCTTTCTCTTATTGCCTCCTACGCGGGAAAAACGCAAGGAGAGCTGAAAAAGCAGTTTGATGAGAACGATTATCCCGAACTGCTGGTGAAAGAACATTTATCCCATGAAGAGCTGGTTGTGCTGGAGGCAAAAGCGGGAGAATTGCCCTCGTGCCGCGCCCGCGAAAACATTGTCCGCGAGTATGCGGGGCAGGGAGCGTTTTCCGCCCTGCTCGGCTACACGGCGAAAGTGACGGGCGAAGAATTGCAGGCGTACGAAGGATACGACGTGAGCGACCTGATAGGGAAATCGGGAGTGGAAAAATCGTATGAATCGTTGTTGAGAGGAACGCCGGGAGCTATTGTGGAGGAAAAAAATTCCCAAGGCGCCACTATCAGGCGTTTTCAGGAAGCGTCATCGGAACCCGGCAAAAGTCTTGCGCTGTGGCTGGACGCCGGGCTTCAGAATACCATTCAGTCTTCTCTGCAAAAGGTATTTCAGGACACGGGAACGAGAAAGGCGGCGGCGGTCGCGCTGGACCCGAACACCGGAGGAGTGCTTGCCATGGTGAGTCTGCCGACATTTGACAACAGCATATTTTCAAAAGGCATTAGCAGAGACGCATGGAACACGCTTGCGAAAAATCCTTTACAATCCTTGTTTAACAGGACAATGGCGGGCATTGGATATCCCACGGGGTCTGTTGTCAAACCATTGATCGCGGCGGCGGCGCTCAAAGAGGGGATTATTGACGAACGCACAAAAATTTTTGCTCCTTTGGACCTTTGCGTAAAAAATAGGTACGGCGGCCAAGACGATTGTTTTAGCGACTGGACATTCCACGGCTGGACCGATGTGAAGCGCGCAATCGCAGAGTCAGTCAACCCGTTTTTTTACATTATCGGTGGAGGATATGAAGACAGAAAAGGGCTGGGCGCGGCAAAAATAAAAGAGTACCTCCAGCTGTTCGGATGGGGAGGAAAGACCGGCATTGACCTTCCCGGGGAAGGAGAGGGCATACTGCCCGATATTGGAAAGCAGTGGCGTTTGGGAGACACGTATCATTTTTCCATAGGTCAGGGAGCGTTTTCCGTTCCTCCTTTGCAAGTGGCAAGCGCGTTTGCCGCCATAGCAAACGGAGGAACGCTGTATCAGCCGCAGGTTGCCCAAAAGGTGTTGGACGACAAGAAAAATATTGTGGAAACATTTGAACCCAAACAACTGAAAAGCGCCATCATGCCCGAACACATTTTGGATATTGTGAAAGAGGGCATGCGCCAGACCGTAACAGCCGGGAGCGCGACACATTGGCTGGACCAAGTCCCGGTTGCCGTCGCCGCCAAAACCGGCACCGCGCAAACCGGAAGAAAGGACGCGGCAGGCAAGGATTATCTTACCAGCTGGACCGTCGCGTTTGCGCCGTATGACCGTCCTGAAATTGTGCTTGTGGTTGCCGTGGAAGATGTGCATGAAGGCCAGGTGGCAACGCTTCCGGTCGCAAGGGACGCACTGCAGTGGTATTTTAGGAACAAGTAAGGGGTTTACAACATTTTTTGTTTGTGCAACAATCCAAGCTGTTTCACTTTTTTACAAAGACGGCATGACGCAAAAATACATTACCAAAGAAGGTCTGCAGAAATTGCAAGACGAGCTTTTGTATCTCAAAGACGCCAAGCGAAAGGAGGTGGCAGAGCGCCTGCGGCGCGCCATTTCTTTTGGGGATTTGAGCGAGAATTTTGAATACTCCTCGGCGAAAGACGAGCAGGCAATGGTGGAGCAGAAAATCGCCGAGGTGGAAGAAACAATCGCAAACGCGCAGATTGTCGCATCGTCCGGCCAGAAAGACACGGTGCAGTTGGGATCTCGGGCAACGCTTCAGTCGGGAGACCTGACCGTCGCGTTTCTTATCACCGACTCTCAAAGCGCGAATCCCCTTGAAAAGAAAATCTCCATGGAGTCTCCCTTAGGGTCCGCTCTCATCGGAAAAAAGAAGGGAGAGGAAGTTCGCATTGACACTCCCAAAGGAACGGTTTCGTACAAAATCGTTGAAATCCAGTGATTTCTTTGCACAGCCGCTTCTTTGAAAAAATCTCAATATGCGCTACACTGTATGAACAATGGCAACCATTGAAGACATCAGAAAAGCGCGGCTGGAAAAACTCGCGAGCGTAAGAAAAGCGGGGCTTTTGGCGTATCCGGGAAACGTCAGGCGCACGCATACCATTGAACAGGCTCTTGCCGATTTTGCGCCGCTCGCCAAAAAAGAAAAAGAGATTATCGTGGCAGGCCGCATACGGGCGATGAGGGAGCACGGCGGGTCCACGTTTTTGCTCGTGGAAGACGGAACGGGCGCACTGCAGGCGTTTTTCAAACGGGACCGCCTTGGAGAAAAATCCTACCAATTTTTTCTAAGCCATTTTGACGTCGGGGATTTTATTCAGATTCGCGGCATTCTTTTCACCACTGCGCGGGGCGAGAAAACGATTGAGGCCGCAGACTACGCCCTGCTTTCAAAATCTTTACTGCCTTTGCCCGATAAATGGCATGGCATTCAGGACATTGATGAACGATACCGCAAGCGGTATCTTGATCTCTTGTTTACCCCTGAAGTAAAAAGGGCGTTTTTGCTCAGATCCCGCGTCGTGAGCGCGCTTCGGGAATTTCTGGAAAAAGAAGGGTTTACTGAAGTGGAAACGCCGGTGCTTCAGCCTTTGTACGGAGGCACGGAAGCGCTGCCTTTCAAGACGCGCCTGAACGCGTTTGACATGGACATGTACTTGCGCATCGCGCCCGAATTATACCTGAAACGCCTTATCGTGGGCGGATTTGAAAAAGTGTATGAAATCGGACGGGTATTTCGCAACGAAGGAGTGGACAGAATGCATAACCCCGATTTTACCATGCTTGAATTTTACTGGGCGTATGCCGGCTATAAAGACATGATGAAGCTCGTTGAAACAATGTTTTCGCATGTGCTGAAAAAAGTTTTAGGCAAGACAACGATTGAATATGAAGGAAAGGAGATAAATTTTAAGGCGCCATGGCCGAGAATTGAATACGCGGAGCTTCTGAAAAAAGAGGCGGGCGTTGACATTGAATCTGCAAGCAGGGATGCCTTGTTTGCCAAGGCGAAAAAACTTGGCGTTGAAATTGACGAAAACGCCAGCAAAGCCCGCGTGATTGACGAGATATACAAAAAGCTGTGCCGCCCGAAGATTTGGAATCCCGCGTTTATTATCCATCATCCTGTTGGCATGTTGCCCCTGGCAAAAAAGCTGGATGATAATCCTTCGCGCCTCGGGTCTTTGCAGGTTTTGCTTGGCGGGGGCTGGGAGCTCGTGAAAGCGTATGATGAGTTAAATGATCCTTTAGAGCAGAGAGCGATGTTTGAGGAGCAGGAAAAGCTGTACAAAGCGGGGCTTGAAGACGCACAGCGCATGGACGAGGATTTTGTGGAGGCCTTGGAATACGGCATGCCCCCGACAGTCGGATTTGGCATGGGCATTGACCGGCTCACTGCTTTGCTGACCAACTCCCACAGTCTTCGCGAGGTTATTTTATTTCCCACTATGAGACCCCGCCTTTCTTAAGAAGTATACAGTATGCAGTATACAGAATACTTTATACTAAATACTAAATACTAAATACTGAATACTAAATACTAAGGTCTATGTTGGACATTAAATTCATACGAGAAAATATTGACGCGGTTAAAAAGTCAATCAAAGCAAGGCATCTTGATGTTGATGCGGACAAACTGCTTGCCCTGGACGAAAAAAGAAGAAAAAGCATCAGGGAGCTTGAAGATTTGCAGGCCGCGCACAACCGGATTTCAGAGGAAATCGCGTCTCTGCCGCCATTCGCCCGCGAGGCAAAAATCACAGAATCCAAAGAATTGAAAATCCGCGTTCAGCAAGATTCGGAAACCCTTGAAGCCATTCAGAAAGAGTTTGAAGCGCTTCTGCTTGAAGTGCCCAACATTCTTGCAGACGGGGTGCCCGAAGGCAAAGACGAGTCTGAAAATAAAGCGGTGAGATCGTGGGGCGAGCCAAAGAAGTTTGATTTTCAACCCAAAGACCATGTGGAGCTTGGAACGGCGCTTGATGTCATTGACATTGCAAGGGCAGGCAAAGTGGCGGGCGCGCGGTTTGCGTACCTGAAAGGAGGCGCCGCGCTGTTGGAGTTTGCGTTGATTCAGCATGTGCTTCACACGCTTACTTCATCTGACAAAGTCCGCGAGATTGCAGACACAATGGAGAGGGGATATTCTCACAAGCCTTTTGTTCCGGTGGTTCCTCCGGTCATGATCCGCCCGGACGTGCTGAAGAGAATGGCTCGTTTAAGCGAAGCCGATAAAGACGAGCGGTATCATCTTTCGCAAGATGATTTGTATCTTGTGGGAAGCGCGGAGCACACAATAGGGTCAATGCACATGGACGAGATTTTAGAGGAATGCGATCTGCCTTTGCGGTACATCGGATTTTCAACATCGTTCAGAAGGGAAGCGGGGTCGTACGGAAGGGACATACGGGGAATTTTGCGCATGCACCAGTTTGACAAGCTTGAAATGGAATCATTCACCGCGAAAGACAACGCGCTCAACGAGCAGAATTTTTTTGTGGCGATACAGGAATATCTGATGAGATCCCTTGAAGTTCCCTATAGGGTGGTGATGATTTGCACGGGAGACATGGGGAAGCCCGACGCAAGGCAGATTGATATTGAAGCGTGGCTGCCCTCTCAAAACACATACCGCGAAACCCACACATCAGATTACATGGCCGATTATCAAGCGCGGCGGCTGAATACAAGAGTGCGAAGCAAAGACGGAACTCTCTCATTCGCGCACATGAACGATGCTACCGCGTTTGCCATAGGCAGAACGATTATCGCCATTATGGAAAACTATCAGCAGGAAGACGGAAGCGTGCGCATTCCAGAAGTTTTGCGCCCTTATATGGGCGGAAAAGAATTCATTGCAAAGGAGCCAAAAGAGTAAGCATCGTTTGCCTCAAGCCATGGATGAGGAATTTGTTGAAATCAGAAATTGTTCCGTGCGTTACCTGACGGCTGGCAATGGCCAGCCCGTTTTGGTACTGCACGGGTGGAGCCATTCGGCAGACGACTGGCAAAAAGTTCAGGAGCTTCTTGCGCTCAAAGGATTTCGGATGGTTGTTCCTGATTTTCCCGGGCGGGGCAAAACGTCAACGCTGAAGGAACCGTGGGGAATAGGGGAGTACTGCGCGTTTGTTGAAGATTTTGCGGAAAAACTCGGGCTTCGCGGTTTTTTTCTTGTCGGGCACTCGTTCGGAGGAAGAATCGCGGTCAGGTTCGCGAGAGTAAATCCTTCCCTTCTCAAAGGGCTGGTTCTTGTTGCGCCAGCGGGCATTCGTCCGGAACCGGATATGAAGACTGCGCTTTTCATTATGGCGGCGCATTTTGGAAACGCGCTTTTAAGCCTGCCTCTTTTGTCTTTTTTAAAAGCCGGAGCCAAAAGACTTGCCCTGTTTTTTATCCGCAAACGGGATTACGCAAAAGCGAACCCTTTGATGAGAGAAGTCATGAAAAAAACGCTTGCGGAAGACGCGCAGGAAGAAATAAAAGAACTGCGCGGAGCCGTTCGCCTTATCTGGGGAGAAGAAGACAAAACCGTTCCTTTGAGCGTGGGGTTGAAATGGAAAGAAATGCTTCCGCATGCAACGCTGACCATATTGCCTGGCATCGGGCACAGCCCCAACAAGCAGGCCCCCGCGCACCTTGCGGAAGTTATCAGTGAATATATGCGCTCATGTCTTTAGCATATTTGTTTCTTATTTTTTTCTTCGCGTTTTGGATATGTTGCGAAGTAAAAGCAATACGGTTTTGGCTGTATCTATGGCAGTTGAAAGATTATCTGTGGGGACGGTTTGCCGACCATTTTCAGACAAATCAGGGTACGCGCGCGCTTTTTTCCGTTCCTTTCTTTTTTAAATTTGCGTTGTTTGCCATTGCGGGAATTGCGTATGCGTACGCGCGCGGCGCTTTTTCCTTGGCTGGTTCTCTTGGCGCGTGGAGCATTTTGATTCTTGTCTGCGTTTGGTATGCTCTGGAAACAGTAAAAAATCTGCGCGATTTTATGCGAGGATCGCCAAAAGTTCCCGTATGGACGATAAAAGCAAGGGTTCTTGACGGAGTAAGTTTTTTTGTCATTTTCGTTGCCGGTTTATTCTTTACTCATGCTTTTTCTTCTCTTTTGCTTGCCGTCATGGCGTTGCTTGCGCTTGATCTTGGCACGCCAATTCTTGTGTCGGCAGTCGTTTTATCTCTTGAACCCGTTGCTGTTTTTGAAAGAAAGCGACTTGTAAGGCTGGCGACTCGCAAACGACAGCAGTTCAAAAACCTTGCCGTTGTCGGCATTACGGGAAGTTACGGCAAAACATCCGTGAAAGAATTTTTGGCGCATATTCTTTCTCAAAAATTCAATATGCTCAAAACGGCGGAGCACAGAAATTCCGAGGTCGGCATCGCAAAGACAATTCTTGAAGAATTAAAGCAAGAGCATGAGGTGTTCGTGTGCGAAATGGGGGCGTACAAAAAAGGGGGAATAAAACTTTTGGCCGGCATGGCGCATCCAAGCATTGGCATTGTGACCGGAATCAACGAACAGCACATGGCGACGTTCGGGTCTCTGCAGAATATTATTGATACGAAGTTTGAACTTATAGAGGCCCTGCCAATGCAGGGGATTGGTATTGTCAACTGGGACAATCAGCACATTCAAAAATCAAAAATCAAATATCAAAATGACAAATCAAAATTAAAAATTATCAGGGCGTCAACCAAAGAACAAACGGATATATGGGCGGAGGATATAAAAGTTGAAAAAGAATGGGTGGAGTTTACTGCGCGGACAAGAGAAGGGGAGTCAGCTGGATTTCGCGTGAATGTGTTGGGAAAACACAACATACAGAACATTCTTCTGGCGGCGGGCGCGGCAAAAGAGCTTGGCATGACATTGCGGGAAATTGCGCGAGCGTGCGCCGCCATCACTCCCGCGATCGGAGCAATGAAGCTCAAGAAGGGAATCGGCGGCTCCACCATTATTGATTCTTCGTATTCCGCGAATCCGGACGGAGTGGTTTCAGACTTGGAGTATCTCGCTCTTTGGGAGGGCAGAAAAATCATTGTGATGCCTTGCTTGATTGAACTTGGCAAAGCGTCAAAAGAAGCGCATGAAAAAATCGGCAGGAAAATCGCGGAGGTCTGCGATCGCGCGGTTATTACGACAAAAGAACGGTTTGAGGATGTGAAAAAGGGAGCTGTTGCGGGAGGAATGCGCCAGGAGCATATTCTTTTCATGGAACATGCAGTGCACATTATGGAACAAATCGGAAAGACTGCAGAACCCGGAGACGCGATTCTTGTGGAAGGGCGGGTGCAGAAAGAAATAATCAATTCTCTTGTTGGCGCATGATAAAGCCAATATCAATTTCATTGTCTCCAAATACGGAACAAGACGACACCCTGCTTGCGTTCAAGCTTTTGTTCCAGCCATGGAAATGGGTGCGGGGTTCAGCTGAAGAAAAACTGGAGCGGGAGTTTCAGTCCCGTTTCAATATTCAATACGCTGTTTCCTTTAACAGCGGCAGGTCTTCTTTGATGGCGATTCTTCACGGCCTTCATCTGCAGGAAGGAGACGAGGTGCTTTTGCAGGCGTTCACGTGCAACGCAGTGCCAAACCCGGCGCTGTGGGCAGGATTAACTCCCGTGTATGTGGACTGCAAAGAAACGGATTGGAACATGGACGCGGAAGATCTGAAAAGAAAAATCACTCCAAAAAGCAAAGCGGTGATTCTTCAGCACACATTCGGATTGCCAGCCGACATTGATGCAATAGTTCAGATATGCAAGGAGCGCGGCTTGTTTCTTATTGAAGACTGCGCGCACGCGCTTGGAGCAAAGTACAAAGGCCGTTATGCGGGAACATTCGGAGACGCGGCGCTGTTCAGTTTTTCCAGAGACAAGGTGATTTCGTGCGTGTATGGAGGCATGGCCGCGACAAACAATGGGGCGTTAGCCCAAAGAATCAAAAGATATCAGGAAGAAAGCGGATATCCTTCAGGATGTTGGGTATTGCAGCAGCTTTTGCATCCTGTGGCGATGAACTGGAAAATTCTTCCTTTGTACGGCATCGGAGGAAAAGTTCTTCTGCCTGTTTTGCAATACCTGCGCATTCTTTCAAAAGCGGTGCACTGGAAAGAAAAGAGGGGATTCAAGCCCGATTATTTTCCAAAACGCCTTCCTTCAGCCCTTGCCATTCTCGCTTTGCGCCAGTTTTCAAAACTCGCGGCATTCAATGCCCATCGCAAAAATGTGGCCGCATACTACAATGAAGCGCTGAAAGAAACCGAGTTTCATTTTTTGCAAGATGATCCCGCCAAAGAACGCGTGTGGCTGCGCTATCCCGTGCGCAGTAATCGTGCGCATGACATTATCAAGCGGGCGTGGAAACAGAATCTGCTGATAGGGGACTGGTACACATATCCTGTGGCGCCAGACGACACCCGGCTGTATAAAATGAGGTATATAAAAGGAACATGCCCCACAGCCGAACGCCTTGCCCAAACAACCTTCAACCTTCCCACGCATATCAACATCAAAAAGCGGGATGCGGAGCGCATCGCAAATTTTCTTTTGGAAAAGAAAAACTCGTGAATATGGAAATACAAAGCATAGAAAACAAAGATCAATGGGAAGGATTTTTAGCAGAATGCGAGGAGAAGACGTTTTTGCATTCTTGGCAGTGGGGGGAATTTTGCAAAGCTATGGGAGAAAAAGTGTGGCGGCTTGGCGTATTTGAGAACGGCGTTCTTTTTGCCGTCGCGTTTGTTGAGAAAAAAGTCGCGAAAAGAGGAACGTTTTTGCTGGTGCCTCATGGGCCTGTCACCAAGCCCAATTTTCAATTTTCAATTTCCAATTTCCAATTATTGAAAGTATTTTTAGAAAAACTAAAAATACTGGCGGAGGGGGAGGGGGCGGGGTTTGTGAGGATAAACCCAATAGGGGAAAGGACGGAGGAGAAAAGCGCGGTTTTCAAAAAACTCGGATTCAGGGAAGCGCCCCTGCAAATGCATCCTGAAGCGAGCTGGAAGCTGGACATCACTCCTTCAGAAAGCGAGCTTTTTGACGCAATGCGGAAAACAACGCGGTACCTTGTGGGGCGCGCGGCAAAAAATCCCGATATTGCCCTCATGCAGAGCAGAAATCTCAATGACATTGAGATTTTCAGCAAACTTCACAACATTGTTTCAGAGCGCCAGCGCTTTGTTCCTTTTTCTCTTGAATATCTAAGAAAGGAATTTGAAGCGTTTTTACAGGATGACGGCGCCCTTCTGTTTTTTGGAAAGTACAAAGGGGAGATCGCCGCGGCATCCTTTGTGATTTTTTGGAGCGGCATTGGGTTTTACCATCACGCGGTTTCCGTTTCCAAATACGCGAAATTTTCCATTCCTTATCTTGTGCAATGGGAAGCGATCAAAGAAGCAAAGCGCAGAGGGTGCGTCCTGTATGATTTCTGGGGTTTTGTTGATCCTGTAAAAGAGCCCAGGCATCCGTGGGCGGGACCCACGCTGTTTAAAATGGGATACGGAGGAGAAGCGCATATATACGTGAAAACGCAGGATTATCCTTTGTCGTGGTCGTATTGGTTCACGGCGCTTTTTGAAAAAATACGTAAATTGAAGAGACATCTATAATCCAAATCTACGAATTGTATCCGAATGCCGCGAATAACAAATCTGCGAATAATCTAATATGGTGAAAAAATACAGAAAACCGATTCGCGTGAGAAAGAAAAGGGTATGGTGGAAACAGAAAACGCTTTGGGCGGCGGGAGGCGCTGTTGCTGTTTTGGCGTTGATTTTTTCTCTTATTGCATTTGCCGATTTTTTTCAGATTTATGCCATTCGCGTGGAAGGAACAAAACTTATTTCAGCTGAAAAACTGAGAAGCAAAATTGACGAGTTTCTTTCGCGCAAAGCGGGATTCGCGACTACGCGCAGCATATTTCTCGTTTCCAAAGCAGATGTGCGCTCCCGCGTTCTGCAGGAATTTCCGGAGCTTGCCGCCTTGTCATTAGACAAAACATTGCCCAATACTCTTTTTGCTGTCGCGCAGGAGCGCATTCCATCTGCGGTGTGGTGCGCGGCGTCCGGAGGGCAGTGTTTTCTTGCAGACAAAGAGGGCATTGCCTATAAAGAGCTTGACGGGAATGCGCTTGTGGAATGGAGCAGTCAGCTTCCGGTTTTGCATGATTCGCTCGGCGCTAACAGTATGAAGGCAGGCGCAAAAGCGATAGACGCGGCTTTGCTTGAGGCGCTGTTGAAATTCAGAGATGGAACAAGCTCCGTTCAGCTTGCCGGAGGCGAAGCGCTTTCTTTTGTTTCTTTTGATTTTTTGTCAGCTGAACGCGTGCGCGCCGTTGCAAAAGAAGGCTGGGACGCGTATATCAATCCCGAGGAAAATCTTGCATGGCAGAGCGTAAAACTGAAGGCGGTGCTGGAAAAGAAAATTCCCGCAGAATCGCGGAGATTTCTTGAATATATTGATCTGCGGTTTGGAGATCAGGCGTATATCAAATATAAATCAAATATCAAAAATTAAAATTAAAAATAAAAATTCAAGACGAAAAGCTTCGCGCACGGCATAGCGGCGCGTTTGCGGCATGTGAGTGATATTTTTTGCAAGCTTATACCCAGTTTTTTCTTTTAAAATACCGGATCATCAGGAACGTAATAAGTCCCATGAGCCCTATGATAATCCAGAAGTCTCCGGGAAGCCCGACAATGGGCACGGCCTGCGCTCTCATGGAAAAAAGCGTGGCGAACAGCGTCAGGGGGAAAATGATCACGGAAAACAAGGTAAGGACCTTGAGTATCTGGCTTGTTTTGTAAGAAAGCAGGGACGTGTTGGTCTGCTCCAGCGTCAAAATTGTCTCTTTATAGGTTTCCAGCTCGTTTTTTGCCTGTTCCCAGTTGCCGGCGATGCGAGAAAAATAAGGGACTGCCTCTTTTCCGAAAAACTCTCCGGCAACGCTCCGCAATGATTCAAAAATTCTCTGCTGGGGGCTTACTATTTTGAGAAAATCAATGATGTCGGCTTTTGCGAGCAGAAGTTCCGTCATGATTTCGCGTTCTTTTCCTGAAAATATCTCCTGTTCCACAACTTCAAGTTTTTTGCTGATTCTGCTGAGCTTCACGAGACAGCTTGCGCTTAGAGATTCCAGAATATGGTACAAAAGCATTGCGGTCCCTCCTCCCATACATTCTTTTTGTTTTTCAGGATACAGGTTTGCCTGGTCAAACAGCGCCTTTAAGGGGACGATGAAATTATAATGGCTTGTGATAAGCGTGTCTTTGGAAACAATAATATCTATTTCTTTGCCGCGCGTTTCCTTTTTTTGTTTGTTGTACGCGGGATAATACATAATCAAAAAAAGGTGGTCCGGGAATTGCTCCACTTTCATCCGCCACGAAGGAGGCATAAGCTCCGACAAGGCAACCGGATGCACATGATAATTTTCTTCCAGGTGGCGCACGTCTTCTTCCGCGGGATCCTGAACGTCAATCCACGTAATGGTTCCGTGAGTGATGATGTTTCTCATTGGTACAGTATAACAAATTATCCTTTCACTGCGCAAAGAAGAATATCCACACCTCATAAAATTTAGCACTCGCGTATCTTGACTGCCAACTGAAGCGGAGCTACAATGCTCTTTATGACACTAAGCGCACGGCAGGAACATATCATTGATTCTTTGGTCGCGGAATACATTCAGACCGCGGAGCCCGTCAGCTCCCAATGGCTTGAGCGCAGGCGCGGTTTTGAGTTTTCTCCCGCCACTCTGCGCAGTGAAATGAAAACACTGTCTGACGAGGGATATCTCTATCAGCCCCATACGTCAGCTGGCAGAATTCCAACCGTGAAAGGGTACCGTTTGTTTGTGGACAGGGTTGTGCGCAAAAGCGGGCATAAGAGAGCAGAAGCTGGCCATGGCGATTATTTTGAAGACATCGCCAATGAAGAAAACGACCTGCGCGCGTTAGCGAAACTTGCAAAAAAGATGTCGGACCTTTCTTCGCATCTTGTGCTTGCCGCTCTTGAGGCCCGCGATATTTTATTTCAGGAAGGATGGGAAGAACTGCTTCAGGAGCCGGAATTTGAGGACCGGGAAGTCCGCCGCAGTCTCTCGCGTTTTCTCCAGGATTTTGAATCTTCCATTGATGAACTGGACCCGCGCGGTTCCATAGCCGTGTACATCGGAGAAGAAAATCCCTTTTCAAACGTCGCTGATTTTAGTATGATGGTTGCCGGCTATACGCTGCAAAAAGGAGAAAAAGGAGTGCTGGCGCTTGTCGGCCCCTTGAGAATGCCCTATGGAAGAAACCTGCGGCTTCTGCATTCTTTGATGTTTGCCTTACAGCCGGAGCAATAAAATAATGCGTATCGTATGGCAGAAGAAGAAACAAACTGCGATCCCGCCTTGCAGGAGCTGAAGGAGAGCGCGGGCGCGGAACAACTGAAAAAAGAACTGGAGGAAACGCAAGCGCAGAGAGACGAATACTTGGCCGGCTGGCAGAGAGCAAAGGCTGATTTTTTGAATTACAAAAAAGAAGAAATCAGCCGTTTGCGGGAACTGGAAGAATACAGACGCGCCGCGCTTTTGCGCGATCTTTTGCCCGTGCTTGATAGTTTGGAAAGAGCCGAACGCGAACTGCCAGAGGATATAAAAACACAGACGGTAGCTCAAGGATTTTTGCAAATCGCAAAACAGCTGAAAGATTTTCTGAAAAATCAGGGCGTAGAAGAGATACAGGCTGGCGGGGCGGCGTTTCATCCCGCCTTGCACGAGGCGATTGAAGAAACAGAAGCTGAAGGCAGGGCGCAAGGAACCGTGCTGGAAGTTTTAGAAAAAGGGTATATGTTCGGCGGGAAGCTTTTGCGCCCCGCGAAAGTAAAAATAACAAAATAATAACTTTCAACTTTATTCAATATGGCGAAAATACTTGGAATTGATTTGGGCACAACGTTTTCCGCAATGGCGGTCATGCAGGGGGGAGATCCTGCGATTATTGAAAACAGGGAAGGCGCGAGAACCACTCCTTCGGTTGCGGCGCTGGCAAAGAATGGAGAAATTTTGGTGGGCGTGCAGGCAAAGCGCCAGCAGATTACGAATCCTAAAAACACTTTGTCCGTGATAAAGCGCCTTATCGGGCGCAGATTTGCGGACGCGGAGGTTCAGAGGGATAAAAAAATTCTTCCTTATGAAATCAGGGAAGCTGGCGATAACAGCGTGGAAATTCAAATGGGAGAAAAATGGTACAAGCCCTCTGAAATTTCAGCCATGGTGCTGAGAAAGCTCAAACAGGACGCGGAGGAAAAGCTTGGAGAAAAAATCACTGAAGCGATTATTACGGTGCCGGCCTACTTTGACGACAGCCAGAGAAAAGCAACCAAGGTGGCGGGTGAAATCGCGGGGCTTGAGGTGAAACGCGTGATTAACGAGCCCACTGCCGCGGCGTTGGCGTACGGCCTGAACAAGAAAAAAGACGAGAAAATCATTGTGTATGATTTTGGAGGGGGCACATTTGACATTTCCGTGCTGGAAGTGGGCGAGGATACCATTGAAGTGAAAGCGACCGGAGGGGACACGCATTTGGGCGGAGAGGATTTTGACCGCAAGATTATGGACTGGGTGATTGCGCAGTATATGAAAGACGCAGGCATTGACCTTGCCAAAGATCCTCTCGCGCTTCAGCGCCTGAAAGAGGCGGCGGAAAAAGCGAAAATTGAGCTCTCCACTTCTTTGGAAACCGAAATCAATTTGCCGTTTATCACGTCGGACGCTTCGGGCCCGAAACATTTGCTGTACAAAATGACGAGAGCCCAGCTTGAAAATCTGGTGCAGGAGTACATCGGCCGTTCCATTGACCTTGTGCGCCAGACGCTTCAGGAAGCCAAACTTTCCGCAAGCGACATTCAGGAGATTGTGCTTGTGGGCGGACAGACAAGAATGCCCGCCATACAGGAGGCAGTCAAAAATCTGTTTGGCAAGGAACCCAACAAGTCTATTAACCCTGACGAGGTGGTTGCCATTGGAGCTGCCATACAGGGGGGCATTCTGCAGGGAGATGTGCGCGACGTGCTTTTGCTGGACGTAACCCCGCTTTCGCTTGGCATTGAAACATTGGGAGGCGTGAGCACCGCGCTCATTTCTAAAAATACGACCATTCCGACAAGCAAGAATCAGGTTTTTTCCACTGCGGCTGACAGCCAGACGTCTGTGGAAATTCATGTGGTGCAGGGGGAGCGTCCCATGGCAAAAGACAATAAATCTCTTGGCAGATTTATTCTAGACGGCATTCCGCCGGCTCCCCGCGGCATTCCGCAGGTTGAGGTTGCGTTTGACATTGACGCCAACGGAATTTTGAGCGTGACCGCAAGAGACAAGGCAACAAGCAAAAGCCAGTCCATTCGCATTGAGGGATCTTCCGGGCTTTCCAAAGAAGAAATAGAGCGCATGAAAAAAGAAGCTGAACTGCACAGTCAGGAAGACCAGAAGAAACGCGAGTTGCAGGAGATGCGCAACACTGCGGACACCTTGGTATATACGAGCGAAAAAACTATGAAAGAAGCCGGAGATAAAATTTCAGAGGACGCGAGAAAAGAGGTGAACGAAAAAATTGAAGCATTGAAAAAAGTGAAAGACGGCGATACCATGGAAGATATCAAAGCCGCGGCAGATCAGTTGTCGCAAACGATTCAGAAAGTTGGAGCTGAACTGTACAAAACTTCAGACCAGCAAAACCCCGACAGCCAGAATCCGGGCGGTGACAATCCCAGTGGTGAAAATCCCGCAGAACCGAAAGGAAACAACTCGGATGACAAAAATTCTTAGTTTTTTTATTTGACATTTAGACTTTGACATTCATTTGACATTTGAGATTTGTCGTTTGGATTTTTTATGAAAGATTATTATAAAATTCTCGGCGTGCCGAAAAATTCCTCGGTGGACGAGATAAAAAAGGCCTACCATAAGCTGGCGCACAAACATCATCCCGACAAAGGAGGAGACGAAGCAAAATTCAAGGAAGTCAACGAGGCGTATCAGATTCTTTCAGACGCGGAAAAAAAGGCGCAGTACGACAGGTTTGGCAGAGTGTTTGAGGGCGGGGGAGCCGGCGGCGCGGGGCAGACGGGAGACGGATTCGGCGGATTCCGCTGGAATTGGGGAGGCGGGTCTTCGCGCGGAGAGGAGGAGGGCGGAGAAGGTCCCGGAGGATTTGGGTTTGACTTTCAGGATATGGGTGACATGTTTGAGGACTTTTTCGGAGCAGGAGAAACGCGCGGCAGAGATATCCGGAAAGGAAGCGACATTGAGGTTGAGCTGGAACTGCCGCTTGAGGCGGTTCTCGCAAGAAGGGAAGAGCCGATATCTTTGCACAAGCTTGTGGCGTGTTCGCGCTGTCAGGGCGTGGGAGCGGAGCCCGGCGCCAAAGTGAAAGAATGTTTTTCGTGCAGAGGAACGGGCGAAGTTCAACAGATCCGCCGCACCGTGTTCGGATCATTCACCAGAGTTGGCGCGTGCCCTGAATGCGGAGGCGAAGGGCTCAAGCCGGAAAAAGCGTGCAATGTGTGCAAGGGCGAAGGAAGAATCAGAGGCGAGGAACGCTTGAACATTGTGATACCTTCGGGCATTGACACTAATCAAGTTCTGCGGTTTGAGGGCAAGGGGGACGCCGGGCGCAGAAAAGGAAAAAGCGGAGATCTGTATGTGCGCATTGCCGTAAAAAAGCACCCCGTGTTTTTGAGAAAAGGGGACGACTTGCACACAAAAGTATCCATTGCCTTTTCGCAGGCGGCGCTTGGAGACGAGATTGAAATCGCAACCCTTGAGGGTTCCAAAGCGCTTATGCAGATTGACCCTGGCACGGAATCTGGTAAAGTGGTGCGCGTGGCAGGAAAGGGCGTGCCTCATTATGCCGGCATCGGCAGAGGGAATTTATACGTGGAGCTGGAGGTGAAAGTTCCAAAAAAGCTCACCCGCGAACAGCGCGACCTGCTGGAGCGTTTGAAAAAAGAAGGATTGTAAAAGGAAAGCAAAATGGTATCGCTATTGTGAAGAATATATTTCTCGTCTGCCCAAAGCGGACTCAATCAAAAAACTGATATCACGATAGCGGCCCAGCCCGCTTTTGCGGGCCCTTCATGCTCCGCACTGCTCGCATGAAAGCCCCCATAGCTCAATTGGTAGAGCAATTCCCTTTTAAGGAAGTGGTTGTAGGTTCGAGTCCTACTGGGGGCAC
>CAYYFJ010000010.1:0-21030 GCA_964471385.1 uncultured Candidatus Saccharibacteria bacterium | reverse complement strand
GGTCGCCAACCATGTTAAATTCCTGCGCACAGGCGAGAATCGCATCTTTATTCCCAAGCTCTTTTTTGAGGTCGCTCTTTTTCATACTTGAATACATATTCAAATGATAGCAGACAAAAAGAAAAAGGGCAACAAGTATTTTATTCACAGGGAGTTCTTTAAACTTTTCCGCGCAGGGAGGGAGGGGCAAGGAAAAGAATTAAGCCCGCCGAAAAAATCTGCCAGCCGAAGCGAGGGCGCGGCGGAAGGGGGTCGTTCAGACTCTGAGAGTCTTCAGACTCGAAGAGGTGTGGGGGGAATTCCGCCGCGCCCGAGCGGGAGTGTCAGCACGCCTCCGCCTGCCCGTTAGGGGAGAACGACGAAACAAAATTTTCTTCTTCCTTAATTGAAAAAAGAAAATGGGGGACGCAAATAAAAAAAGTGGAAGAAAATTTTGTTGAGGCGTAGCCGCCGCTCTGCGGTGGCGCGGAGGCGTTCGTCAAAGTCAGAAATTTTTGCTAAAATAGGTCCGAGTGTGGTTGTATAAATACACCAAGATAAAACTTTTCTTTGGTGTTCTGCTCTGACCGAGCAGGGCGGCGGAGCTTTGCTTCGGATCGGGCGCGGCGGAAGGGGGTCGTTCAGACTCTGAGAATCTTCAGACTCGAAGAGGGGCTGGAGGAATGCCGCCGCGCCATCGCTTTGAACGCCAACAGAATTTGTATTTTGCAAAGCAAAACGCATCGCAAAAAATATAGAGTTGTGTGTGCCCACTCTTCCGTGTGCACACAACATCAATTGAATTCCCTGAATTGTTAACTTTCGAATTTTTATGTATCATAGTAGTATAAGGTTGATAGCTACACAATAATTCTACTCCTACGATAGTATGTCAAATATATCAAAAAAATTAAGAAAACTACGCGAAGCAAAAGGACTTTCGCAAGAGAAGTTGGCAAGATTGGCGGATGTTGCAAATAATACAATTATCAAGATTGAAGGCGGTAAAAATGACAATCCCACACTTGATACCCTTAAAAAAATTGCGAAAGCCCTTGATATTAGCATTGACGATTTAACTTCATAATTCTATGCGAGAAGGCGGAGAAAAATATCCATTTGAGATACAAGAACAGCGAGACAAGCTCGCTCAAGAGGTTCGTGATGTTCGCAAGCAACGCGATAAAAAACGGAGGGAAGGAACCACGCTCAAAAGCAAAGTTTTGGGAAGAACAGAGAAGTTAGCCGGCGAAGCCGAAGGTTTGAACACGGAAGCGCGAAACCGACTTGAAAAAGGAAAGCGCGCTATTGAGCACGCGCTTGAAGGCTATCAATTAGGTTTACAGGAATTAGAAAGCGCAAGCACTGATCATAATTTGATTCGTTGGTATTACAAACGGCTTCACGGAAACACCGAAGCACACCCAATCGCCACTGATACTTTTATTGATAGGTCGCGTGAGCAGTATGACGCCGATTGGCTTGCTCGTGAATTAGTTCAAAATTTTGTTGACCACAATCCAAAAGCAAGAGGAACATTAAACGGCGTTTCAATTGAAAGGCAAGATTTTCCCGACGACGAAAAGAAAAAGCGTTATATCATAACTGGCGATTGGGTGTTTGAAGACCCGACTGGCGTTATCAGTCCTCACTCGGAAAAACCTGCTGATGTTCACACCGCAGGCGGAAATGGTATCGGACTAAAGCAGACAGCAATTAGATATTTGCGCGACTTCGGCGTTAGCAGATTTGAGGTTCAAGGCGAAAACTGGAATGTAGATTATCAATTAGTACGAGCGGCGGATGTTAATAGTCAAATTGAGACAACCTCTGCAAAAGCTAAACAACAAATAGGGAAAAAAATGAGGCACGATTGGCTCATTGGTCAACTAAAACCGACCGAACAGGGTGGGAAGTGTGCCTATGTCATTGAAACTGATAATCCCCAAGTCCTTGCCGCACTCGATCAGCTTGAAAATCTTGGCGTTTCCGAAAGAAATGAATTTTTACAAAACCCTGACTTCAAAAATAATCTTGGAGCTATTAAGTGGCTTTCTCCACGCGAAGGGCAAGAATCGCGAGGACGATTGTTTATTAACGGCCAAGTGATGAACTATGGCGCGAAAGGTGAAAAAGCAGAAAATTACTGGGTGGGACCAGACTATGTAACGCTCCAATTAAATAACGTTGCCTATAAAATGAGTGTTGATCGTCCGCCTGTTCAGTCGTATGAACTAAATCTTTATCTATCAAATATCATCCACTCAATGACACCTGAACAGGTCATTGAACAACTTCAACGCTCTGAACCGATTTGGACGACAATTGATGAGCGACAGGCTGGTGCGTCAGTTGTAGTAACGGCCTTGATAAATAGTTTGCGTTGGAACTCAAAATACAAAAAGGAAGATTTTGAGAAATATTTCGGCGGGAAAAAATATTTGGCGAAAGATAGCACCCTATCATTAGCTCAAGAAAAAGATTTACAGCAACAAGGTTATACTTTATGCCCCGCCGAATTTGAAGCTATCGGAATGGCCAAAGCAAGTAGCCGATTGAGCAACCTGGAAGTAGCCGCAAGTCAAAAACCAAACACATATCGCGCTGATAGTGGAATAGAGAAACTTGCGGAAGAAAGCGGTATCCAAGTTGCTTATGAAGATTTATCGCGGTTAAAACCCGATCAGCTAATAACTCTTATCAGGGATAGAATATCGCCACAAGGTCTTGAGGTTATTTTTAATGAAACTAACCCAAATCTTGTCCGTCTCAAATTAAATATAGATTTACCGAAAGAACTTTTGGCAAAAATATTGCCGAATCCAAAAACCGAGCAACAAAAACTCCTTTATTTCCTTCGTGGTGTTGCGTTTCAAGGACTGGAAGAAAATGTGTTTAAGAAAATATTTTTAGCGCAAGGAGAATACGTTACCACTTTTGATACTCAACATGATTCTGCAACAGAGGAATCGGTTTTGTTTGTTCGCAATATTAAGGCGGCAAGCGATCAAGGAGTTTTTGTTGAATTTGAACTTGAAGATGAACACGCAAAGCTCAAGCAGCTTTTGAGTGGTGGCGCAAAAGCTGCTCCAAAACCCAAAGAAGCAGTCCCGCCTGTCACGCAAGAAAAGCCAGAAGCAGTCGGAGAATTGCCGACTGGACAGGCAACAGAAGGTAAAAAGCAAGAGATAGTTGTCAAAGAAGTAAAATCAGCTCTAACGCCTGAACAATTAAAGGAGCTTGAGAAAGTTGTGCCTGGCATCGCTTCTGCCATAAAACAACTTGAAAATATCACGCAGAGAATTGGAGAAACGAGGGTTAAAGAAAAAACTGGAATAGAAAAATACGAGGAATGGCGAGATTCAGATAAAGCAATCCGACTCGCCGAAGAAAATGCTGGTTATATCAATGGTCGTGCGTTAGGCGAAATTGTGTCAGCATACAATAAAGCGGAAATACCTGTTGCGGTTGCTGTAAATAAAGCAGGTGAGGAAGAAAGACAACTTTCTTTGCAATTGAAAGGCATAAAAGACACACTTCAAGAAGCTATAAATAAAATAAATCCCGACGGCGAAGTGCAGGATTTTGAAATGGTGTTTAATCCCGAAGCTCGCCAACTCGCGCAACTTGGTTTACTCCGGATTTATGCTTACCTCACTACTGCCGCAAAAATCGAAAACAAGCTCTTTTTATTTCGCGGCACTGGAACGACAGGAATAAACATGGGACGCGAGGCAATCGGTATACACGAAAAAGAACTTGACCAGAATTTTTTGGAAGCCGTCGGGATTTTTACGCACGAATTAGCACATAACGAACACATGGATCATGATGTTGGATTTATGACAACAATGGAAGCCTTGTTTTTGGAGACCAATCGCAGACTGACCGAAATTGCGTTGAAAGCAAAAAATGGCGAGCCACTGACTGAAGGCGAAGAAACGATCCTGAGTGTTGTTGACAAATGGGATAAACTAAGGACGAAAGAAATTTGATATGGCGGATCAGTTCCGCTCAAAATAGGTTCGGACTTTGTCGTATAATTGCACTGCAATATGGAATTTTTTGGATTTGATCTCAAGGAACTTTTGATTAGCGCGGGCGTTGCGGGCGCGTGGCTTATGCTGTTTGCAGAGTCGGGGCTTTTTTTCGGTTTCTTTCTGCCAGGCGACAGTCTTGTGTTCACTGCCGGACTTTTGGCTTCGCAGGGATATTTTAACGCGTGGATTTTTGGCATAGGCGGAGTTGTTTCCGCAGTCGCGGGAAACGAAATTGGATATTATTTCGGCCGCAAATTCGGGCCAAGAATTTTTTACAAAGAAGAGTCTCTATTTTTCAGCAAACATCACATTCTGCGCGCCCAGGAGTTTTATGCGAAACATGGCATCCTTACGCTCATCGCCGCCAGGTTCATGCCCATTGTGCGCACCTTTGCGCCGATTTTGGCTGGCGTGGGACAAATGAATCACAGAAAGTTTTTTTTCTACAACGCCTTCGGAGCCGTGTTGTGGATCGGCGGGCTGACGGCAATCGGATACGGCGCGGGAGAACTCATTCCCGACATTGACCGCTACATACTGCCGATTGTGGCTGGAATCATTGTTTTGTCGCTTCTGCCCGGTATGTTGAACTTTGCTATAAAACGAAAGCCGCGCTAAAAGCGGACAGACCGCCTCGAGGCGGCCGCAGCCGTTCTTTGAGCAGAGCTATTTCACATGGGGTTGCATTTTTTTTGTTTTCTGCTAGATTAAAACTGTTGCAAAACAGAATATGCTTACGCAAAAAGAAAAAGAGAAGGTTATAGAGCAATACAAAACTCATCCGACAGACACGGGATCTCCAGAAGTGCAGATCGCGATTCTTTCGCATGAAATAGAGCGGCTTGTTTCGCATTTGAAGAAATTTCCCAAAGACTTTCATTCAAAGCGCGGGCTTTTAACTATGGTGGCAAAGCGCAGAACTCTTTTGGCATACCTTAAACGGGAAGACGAGGCGCGCTACGAGAAATTTGCCAAAAAAACAGGCCTCAAAAAGTGAAGCCAAGCACATGCCATAATGTGCTGGATAGAGCACACGCAATATGAGCCTCAAAAACAAAGACCAGCGCGTATCCGTCTTCATTGACGTTCAAAATCTCTATCATTCAGCCAAGCATTTGTACCAAGCGCGAGTTGACTTTGGCTCCATTCTCAAACACGGAGTCGCGCTCCGCAAACTTATTCGGGCGTTCGCGTATGTCATACGCACAAAAACAGGGGAAGAAAAGCCTTTTTTTGACGCGCTGATAAATCTCGGCATTGAAACCCGCGCCAAAGATTTGCAGGAATATTACGGCGGGCTGAAAAAAGGAGACTGGGACGTTGGCATCGCGGTGGATATGATTAAAACTTCAAACACCGTGGACACGATCATTTTGGTGTCGGGAGACGGAGACTATGTGCCCCTGATAGAGTATCTCCAAAATCAGGGAAGGCGCATGGAAGTGATGGCGTTTGGCAAGTCCACGTCCACCAAGCTCCGCGAAGCGGCAGACGAATTTATTGACCTTGGAGAGTCGCCGGAAAAATTTCTTCTTAATGCAAAAAAATCATGGCCGATCAAAATTTTTCAATAACGCTGGGAACAAAAGAAATCAGGTTTGAACTCAATAATTGGGCAGAGCAGGCAAACGGAAGCGTGCTCGTCAAGTCGGGGCAAACCGCGGTGCTCGTAACCGCAGTCATGTCAAAAGGGGAAAGCCAAAACCAGGGCTTTTTTCCTTTGACCGTGGAGTATGAGGAACGGTTTTACGCCGCGGGCAAAATTCTCGGATCCCGGTTTGTAAGAAGGGAGGGGAGGCCGACCGACGAAGCAATCATTGCGGCGCGCGTGATTGACCGGGCTATACGGCCGCTCTTTCCTAGCTTTATGAGGCGGGAAGTGCAGGTCATTGCAACGTGCCTGGCATGGGACGGAGAAAACGATCCCGACGTGCTTGGTTTGCTGGGAGCGTCGGTAGCATTGACCTTGTCAAACATTCCGTGGGCAGGGCCCCTGGGAGCTCTTCGCGTTGGAAAAGTGGAAGGCAACTATGTGCTGAACCCGACATACGAGGAACGGGCAAAAAGCGATATAGACTTTACTGTTGCGGCCGCAAAGGGAAACGGCGGAATTGCGCTGAACATGATTGAAGCGTCGGGCGAGGAAGCGTCAGAATCTGTGTTTGAAGAAGCGCTGAAGTTCGCGGAACCCGCATTGCAGGCGCTGATTGACTTTCAGGAAAATCTGCCCCAGACAGTCAAACAGCCAAAAGCGGAAATAAAAACTCCCGAAATAAGCGAGGAGGCAAAAAAACATGTAAGGGAGTTTTTTGGAGACAAGCTGCGAGACTCTCTTTTTCAGGGATCAAAATATCACCGCATGGAAGCGGTGAACGCCCTGAAAAAAGAAATGATAGAGCATATTGCGGGGAGCATGCCCGAACACATAAAAAGCGCGGATGATTTTTTTGAGCAAGAAATTGACCGGCTTGTGCATGAAGCCGCGATCAAACAAGGAAAGCGCGTGGACGACAGGGTGTTGGATGAAACGCGCGAGCTTGGAGCGAATGTCGGAATACTGGAGCGCACCCATGGATCCGCTTTGTTCACAAGGGGGCAAACCAAAACACTTTCCATTGCAACGCTCGGGGCGCCGGGAGACCAGAAAATTCTGGAGGGAATGGAATTTATAGGAAAAAAACGCTTCATGCACCACTACAATTTCCCTCCGTATTCTTCGGGAGAAGTAAAGCCCATGAGAGGACCCGGACGCAGAGAAATCGGGCACGGCATGCTGGCTGAAAAAGCGCTTCTGCCCGTGGTTCCTTCGTTTGACGAATTCCCCTACGCCATTCGCGTGGTGACGGAAGTGGTGTCTTCAAACGGATCCACATCCATGGCAAGCGCGTGCTCAACTTCACTTGCCCTTATGGACGCGGGAGTTCCCTTAAAGCGTCCGGTGGCGGGCATTTCCATGGGCTTGATGTCAAACGAACAAGGCGAATACGCGATTTTGACTGACATTCAGGGGCCCGAAGACCACCACGGCGACATGGACTTTAAGGTTGCGGGCACCGCGCAAGGCGTCACGGCAATACAAATGGACGTAAAGGTGCGCGGCATTACGTTGCAAATGTTCAAAGAAGCGCTGGAAAAGGCGCGCCAAACGCGGATAAAAATTTTAGAAGAAGTCATTGCAAAAACGCTTCCCGAACCAAGAGCTGAGATTTCCAAGTGGGCTCCGAAAATTCAGATGATGCGCATTAACCCTGAAAAAATCGGCATGGTCATCGGCGGAGGAGGCAAGACAATCAACAAAATCATAAGCGACTGCGGAGTCGCCATAGACATTGAAGAAGACGGCACTGTGTATGTGTCAAGCGAGAACACGGAACACATTGAAAAAGCAATGAAAATCATTGAGGGCATAGTGAGAGAAGCGCAAGTGGGAGACCAGTACGTGGGGAAGGTGCGGCGCATTATGCCTTTTGGCGCGTTTGTGGAGCTTTGGCCCGGGCAGGAAGGCATGGTCCATATTTCCAAGCTTTCCTCCCGCCGCATAGAAAAAGTGACAGACGTGGTCAATATTGGAGACACCGTTCCCGTCAAAGTCATTGAGATTGACGATCAGGGCAGAGTGAATCTCGCGCTGAATGTTGCGGGAGAAAAAGAAGAAAAATCCAGCCATAAAAAACACCACGGGGGATAGAATGCCCCGTGTCTGCTAAACAATTAGCCAAGGGAAGGAGTGGTCAAGGTCGGACCTTGACCACCTTGCATAAACCTTAACTAAAAACCATTATGGAGCCGGAAGACAGTGCGGGTGAAAAACTGGAACTGCTCCAAAGAGCTGAGGTGCGCACTATGGCAAAAGACATTGCCGCTCTTCAAGAACAGGAAGCCCTGAAAGAGTGGGAAAAAATACAGAATGTGCAGACTGCGGGAAGCGCGCAAACGAATTTAAAAGAGCCGCCCGCTTCTCGCCTTGCCGCTTCTTCTGCCGCTTTGCCAAGCTCTTTGTTCCGTATGCCTGAACTCCCTTCCGTAAGCCAAAAGATTCTGGTGAGAGTTGTGCTGGGAATTATTGCAGTCCTCGTGTTGTTTAATATTGCAATGTTTTTCTATTGGTATTTCGTAAAATAAAAATAGTATGGACAAACAAACCGTAGAACAGCTCAAACAAGCTTTGCTTCAAAAAAAAGAAATGCTGGAAAAAGAGCTCTCAAGATTTGCGACGCAAGACGAGCACGACAAAAACGACTGGGAAACCGCGTACCCGAGAGTGCCCGAGGGCAACATTGAAGAAGCGGCTGACGAAGTGGAGCAATATTCCACAAATCTTCCCATAGAGTCCAGCCTTGAAACACAGCTGGCGAACGTGAACGCCGTGTTGGCGCAGATTGAAGAAGGCGCGTACAACGGGAAATGCGGGCAGTGCAAAATGGACATTGAGCAAGAGCGCCTTGCCGTGGTTCCGGAAGCTCAAACCTGCAAAGCATGCGCGGCCAAACAAACTGTATAAAAAAGTTCAAATGGTAAAGTCCAAATGTCAAATGAATGTCAAAATCCAAATGTCAAAAAATTATTTGGCATTTGAAATTTGAGCTTTGACATTTCTTGAAGGTATGCTTTCCAAGGTCTATTCGGCAGCTCTTGTCGGGATTGACGCTCACAGTATTGAAGTTGAAACAGATGTTTCCTACGGCTTGCGGTTTTTTGAAATTGTGGGGCTGGCGGACAAATCCATAGAAGAATCAAAAGAGCGGATCGCGGTTGCTCTGAAACGCGCGAAATTCAAGGCTCCTCATTCCAAAGCATTCCGCGTGCTGGTCAGTTTGGCCCCGGCCGACCTGAAAAAAGAAGGGGCATTGTACGACCTTCCGATTGCGGTTGGTTTTTTAATTTCTTCAAAACAGCTTTCGTGCAATCCCGCAAGAATCATGTTGATCGGCGAGCTGTCTCTTGACGGCAAGCTTCGTCCCGTACAAGGGGCGTTTGCGTGCGCCCTGCTTGCAAAACAGCTTGGGTATAAAGAACTCATACTGCCGCGCCAAAACGCAGAGGAAGCGTCTCTTAGCCTTTCAGACGGCGACTCTCTGGCCGTGCTTGGAGCTGACACGCTTTTGCAGGTCGTCTCGCACCTGAAGGGGCAGACTGCCATTCCTCCCCATCCCCGCCAAACACAAATAAACAGCGGGCAGACGGATCCGTCCCTTTCCCTGTCTCTCATTCACGGCCAGCAGTACGCAAAGCGCGCGCTCGCTTTAGCTGCGGCGGGATCCCACAATATTCTCCTGCAGGGGCCGCCCGGAACCGGCAAAACGCTTCTTGCAAAAGCATTGTCCTTGCTCCTGCCCCCGCTTTCGCGAGAGGAAGCCTTGGAAGCAACACGCGTGCATAGCGCGGCGGGCCTTCTCAATCCAAACAATCCTTTTATCTCCCGCGCGCCGTTCCGAAGCCCCCACCACACCTCTTCTGAAGCCGCGCTCATTGGCGGAGGAAATCCTGTGAGGCCAGGGGAAATCACGCTTGCCCACAAGGGAGTGTTGTTTCTAGACGAGTTTCCGGAATTTCACCGCGATGTGCTGGAATCTCTGCGCCAGCCAATGGAAGACGGAACAATCACGCTCTTGCGCGCGAAACACCGCCTTTCCCTGCCCGCCAGCTTTATGCTGATTGCCGCGGCAAACCCCTGCCCTTGCGGATATTACAGAAGCCCGGATCACAGATGCGTGTGCTCGCCATCATCTGTGCAAAAATACCGCAGAAAACTTTCAGGACCTTTAATGGACAGAATGGATATGTTGATTACGGTTCCCCAGATTAAGTTTGATGAGATCGCGCCTGTCGGTGAACAGTCGCTCAAAGAGGAGCAGACGCTGAAAGACAATGTGCTGAACGCGAGAGAAATGCAATGGGAACGGCTGGGAACGGGCAGGACAAATTCCGTCATGACCCTCGCTGAAATTCAGCGCCATTGCGAAATAGGCGGAGAAAGCAAAGAGTTTATGAAAAAATATGTGGACTCGGGAAAGCTGTCCATACGAGGATATCACCGGGTACTGAAAGTCGCGCGCACAATAGCTGACATGGAACAATCGGAGCGCATTGCCTTTCCCCACCTTACGGAAGCAGTGGCATACAGAGTACAGGAAGAATAAATTAAAAATTCAAATGTCAAATGCCAAATGAAATCCCAATGTCAAATGACAAATAAAGATATTTTGACATTTGGGTTTTGACATTCATTTGACATTTAGATTTTGACATTTGACATTGCACTATCTTAAAAAACAAACCGACTCCTGAAAAAGAGCCGGGGGTGATGGAAAAAGAAGGCACTGATAGGTTACTTGGCAAACGGGTTTATCGCTCCGCGCACCTCAAAATGAATGTGGCAACCTGCAGGCCCCTTGGGAATGGTGTATCCCGTATAGCCGACATACCCGATGATCTGCCCCTGCATGACGCTGGTTTCCGGAACCGCGGTAATACTGGAAAGATGACCGTAGTAAGTGACCACGCCGTTGGGATGCAGAATGCGCACGTATTTTCCTCCCTGCGTTGTGGATCCGGTGCGCTGAACCGTGCCCCCGGCGGCGGCAAATACCGGGTCGCCGCACGCGCCGTTGCTCAAGTCAACCGCGTTAAAAGGATGCAGACCCTGCGTCAGGCGATGGGGAGCGGGAATGGGATAGATAAAGTAAGAGTTTGCGACAGGAATAAGGTCGGGGCGCGCCAGTGTCCGGGAAGGCATGGTCCCGTTGGGAATAATGAGCAGGTCTCCGGCAAACACTTTGCTGTCAGATTCAAGGCCGTTGAATTCCGCAACATCTCTTGCTTTTGCATTATACGCCGCGGCAATTCCGCTTAGCGTGTCATTGGGCCGCACCATGTGCAAAACGCCGGACACCGGAAGCACAACCAGCTCTTGCCCGGGCTTGAGCGTTGCGCTCTTTGAAAGACTGTTTGCCCAGAGAATTGTGTTTAAAGAAACGCCGAACTTATTCGCGATCAAAGAAGGGGTATCGCCCTCCACAACTGTGTATTTCGTAACATCTGATTTCAAATCGCTGTCAAAACTTCCCTCTTCCCCAAGAATAATGCCAAACACTCTGGGGGTAAAGCTCACGGGAGGAGTTACGGCCATTAAGCTTGTTTTGTTCACAAAAATAAATTCGGGCGCTTCTGAAACCAGCGGCTTTGCGGCTCCAAGATACTGCTGGGAAAATTCAGATGCAGCCGCGGTTCCCTGAGCCAACAGCCCTGAAATTCCGAAAAATCCCTGAGCTGTGCCGGTTCCCGCCAGCGCCATGAAAAAAACAGCCAAAAGGGCTGAAAACAGTGAAACGAGGCTTTTTCTGCCTCGTTGAATTCGCAAACTATTGGCTTTTGTACTGCCTCCACCTGAATTACTGGAATTCATGGATGTGCCTTTCATGGTATCCTAATAAGAGCTGGAGGTCAAGGGTATTATCCACACCCCCCTATGGACATCTTATCAGCGCAAGACATCAAACAACTGCTGGAAAAACACGGAATCCACGCCAAAAAATCGCTTGGGCAGAACTTTTTGATTGACGAAAAGGCGCTCCAAGACATGGTTCAAGCGGCAAACCTGTCCAAACAGGACACGGTCGTAGAAATAGGCCCCGGACTTGGCGCGCTGACAAAAGAGCTTATTGAAAAAGCAGGGAGAGTGATTGCGATTGAAAAAGACGACACATTCGCGAGACTTTTGCCTGAAATCCTCGGCAATCCTGTAAACCTTGAGGTAGTGCATAAAGACATCTTACAGCTCAATGTCAAATATCAAATATCAAATGTCAAACATTACAAAGTGGTGGCGAATCTGCCGTACGGAATCACGTCTCCGGTCATACGGAAGTTTCTGGAAGAGGTTGGACAAAAGCCAAAGCTTCTCGTTTTGACGGTACAGAAAGAGGTCGCGCAAAGAATATGCTCCGCGCCGCCAAAATCAAATTTTCTCGCGGTTTCAGTACAGTATTATGGAACGCCAAACATTGTTTCGTATGTGGACAGAAAGTCGTTCTGGCCCGTTCCCGCCGTGGACTCGGCAATCATATCAATTATTCCGCATTCCACTTTTCCCGACGAAACAAAAAGCGCGCTGTTTTTCAGCGTTGTGAAAGCCGGATTCAAACAGCCGAAAAAACAGTTGATCAACAATCTCGCCGCGCTCTTTCAAGGAAACAAGGAAAAAGCCGCCCAATGGCTCCGCTCTCAAGGCGTGGACTTTAGCCGCAGAGCAGGAACTTTAACTATTGAAGAGTGGCAAACACTGGCAAAGAACGCGCAGGAAAGATAAAATAAACAACATGCAAACTCCGCAACGAATATTGAAATGGGAACAGATGCTGTTGCTTGGATTTTTTGTTGTTGCCGCTGTCGCGTTGATTCCCCTGCAAGCTGGCGCTGTTGTGATTGGTGGAAGTTGCGGAAGTGTCGGCTGGACTGAATACAAATGCGAGAACAAGGGCGTCTGTCTTTCAGAAAAACCAAACAACATTCTCAAAAGAACCGTAACGCAACTGCGGCATTTGGAGTGCACAACTGTGGATTGGGAGGAAACTGAAATTGAGGTGAATGGAAAAAAGGAAATCAAGCGCACGCCAATCCGGGAATGCGTGTGCGAAGATGACGGACTGGCATACGAAGAAGAGTCCCCAGCCGTGGCATGCGGACAATCAAGAGTGTGCGCGGGACCTGAAGAATGGCAAAGGGCGAACGCAATCCCAAACTGGTGTTCATGCGAAGGCAAGTGCTACATCCCACCGACCCCGAAGGAATTGCAAGATGAAACGCTCCAGCCAAAAAACGTGTTTGAAACTCAAGGCGAAGGAGACCCTAAAAAACCAAAATTGCCTGTCGTGTTAGGCTGGCAAGACAACGCGGCAAAACAAATCGTAGCTGACGGATGTTCTGTGGGTTCTTACGTCTACGAGATTACGGGAGGGACAAAGCCGGTATCCGGCGCAATAAACGCAAACGAACTCCAGACAATGATGAAAGACTGTCGTCTTTCTCCTCATACTTCCTACGCGTGGAAAACAAAAACATGCATTGACGCACAGGGGGAAAACTGCGGAATATGGAGCCAAGAAAAACAATTCACCGCAAGCTTGGCTCCGGAGCCCAAAACGCCCCTTGATCCTGATTTTGAATCCGTAAAAAGCGGAACATCCGGACTGCCGGTCACTCTTCAATGGTGCGCCTCTCCAAGCGCAAACGCGTATAAGGTCAGTATCAAAAATCCGGACGGAACTGTTGCCAATGAGCATCTCTTTGAAAAATATGTAACCAAGTACCCGGACATTGATCTGTTCACGATATTTAAAAAAGGATTGCGATATGTTTGGTCAGTATTTTCGTGCGAAAGTTTGAATGCCGACAACTGCCCCATGCAAAGCCAAAAATGGAGCGTAGTGCCTATTTCAGAGCTTGATGTGCCGACTGGCCTGCGCTCCAAGGCAGTTGTGAATCTGGAAGATTCTCTTTCATGGAACCTTGTTTCATACGCGCCCTTCTATATGGTGCGCATTGAAAACTCGCAAACAGCGCAGAGAATAACAAGAACAACGGACGCAAACAGCTTTCCTGTTGCCCGCCTTTGGAGCGAACTTCAGAAAAACAGCGCGTATTCATGGAAAGTAGCGGCGTGCGCGAGCGACGATCTTCAGGGATCAACCTGTACCGCGTGGAGTATTTCGGCTTCTTTCCAGACAACGGGAGCTCCGCCAAAAGATCTTGCGACTTCTCCTTTTGAAAACAATCTTACTGGTGTTCCTTTTACTCTCCAATGGAAGGCGCAGGAGGGCGCGTTGTCATACGCGTATGAAATCGCGCCAGACCAAACGTTCAGCGCTTCCGTAAGAAAAGGGGTGCGCGAAGCTGACCAGCATCCAAAGATTGAAGTCGCATACAAAGACTCTGACGGAGAGCAGTCAAATGCGGTGCGGCCCGGACAAACATATTATGCAAGGGTGGCAACGTGCGCGGATCAGCTGGGCATTGAATGCGGACAATGGACAATACTGCCTATTGCCACTGCCCCCCTCAAAGCGCCAGACCCTGTTTCTCCCCTTCCGTCTCAAGACGCATACACTCCAAAAGTTGGCGTCTCATGGAAAAAAACAGTGGGGCAAAACTACTACGCGTACCGCGTGTTTTACGAGAAACCATCGCCTGAAGAAAAAAACGCTTCCTGCCTGCAGTATCAAAAAGAAAAACCGGTGAGCGAAGGCATTGCAGATTCTCCAGCCGTTTCATACACTCCCCCGTGCGTTGGAACATACAAGGCAGAAATAACGCCGTGCACCGATACTCAATGCAAAGAAAAAGGGACGCCTGCCGTTTGGACTTTTCAGGTGCGGGAGCCCGCGACCGCTTCTCCTTTTTTTGGCATTGTTCCTTGCGGTCGGGCAAAAGATAATATTTCCACGCCGTGGAATGAAAGGGAATCCTGCCAGTTTAAACACATTGTTTTGTCCGCGCATAATCTGTTTGCTTTTCTGCTGTGGCGGGCAATTCCCGCGATTGCGGTTTTATACGCGATTTTTTCGGGAGCGATATTTTATTTTTCTCTTGGAAACCCGGGAGTTCTCGTGCAGATAAAATCCATTTGGAAAGCGATGGGGATCGGGTTTCTTATTGTGCTGTTTTCGTGGGTGTTCATCAATCTGTTCCTCGACATTCTCGGGTTTAACATCAACATATTCGGACGGTGGCACGAGTTAAAACTATAGCGCTACGGCATAAATCTTTTACTTTGTTCCGTCTCCATAATATAATAATGGAATGAGTCTGTTTGCCCAAACAATCTTTCCGTCGCCATTGAAAAGATCCCCTGCGTTCACCGCGCTGTGTGTCGGTTTTATCGGCGTTGTTTTGTTTGTTGGAGCAGTGTTCCCAGCTCCAGCAAGCGCCCTCGATGATCCATATGCTTGTCTGCAAGGCGAACTAAAAGTGAGACAGGGCGCCGTAGGAGATGGAAAAAAGACAGTAGATCAAATTCTTTTGGGACCCATGGCAAGCATTTCGTACTGCGCCGATCTGAAGAATACTAAAGAAACAAAAGGTGTAGTAATAAAACAAGACGGAACTGTGTTATGCGACAGCGGATACATAGTCGCCTATGTTGAACCCGACCAACCTCCTAAATACTGCATCAATACAGCCGCGCTTTTTGAAAAATATCAAGCTCGCGACGCTCAAGCAAAAAAAGAAGCGAAAACTCCGGCACTGCAAAAGGAACTAAAATCGTTTCAAGACCAGCAAGCTTCCAAATTGCAAGAGCAATCCCAGCAAAATGCGAACCAGTGGGAACAGAGCCGGCAGGAAATTATAAAACAATCAAAGGGTTGCGGAGTCAACGTTTTTTGCATATTGGAAAAGATTTTTTTTCTGTTCTCAAATCTCGGCCTTCTCTTCTTCATTGGCATGCCGATCCTGTTTTTCACGGTTTTCATGTGGGCTGTCGCAATCGGGAGCGGAATTCTCGCGATTGCTTTCAATAATATCCTTGTCCGCGGCGTCATTCAGGCAACGCTGAATATACCGGTGATTCCCGGAAAAGGAGTAAATGTCGTAGATATTGGATGGGCGTTTTCAAGAGATTTTGCGAATTTGTTCTTTCTCATCATACTTGTCTTTATCGGGCTTGCGACCATTCTGCGCCTTCCTTCCTACCAGATGAAAAAGACCTTGCCGCTTCTTCTCATGATGGCGGTTCTTGTGAATTTCAGCGGGTTGCTGGTGGGATTTATTGTTGACATTTCAAACATTGTCACAAATTTTTTCTTGTCCCGCGTGGGCACTTGGGAAGACCTTAAAATTCTTTGGAGATTTAGTTGGGCAATGGGAGAGCAGACGCTTAATCTTATTCGCATTGACAACGACCCGAGAGGATACCTTATTTCCATGCTCACTCCCGCGACCACCGCGGCAGTGCACGCGGCGTTCTTTCTCATGCTGGCCGTTGTGTTTTTTTACGCGTTCTTTCTGTTTATCGTCAGAATCTCGGCGCTTTGGACAATTTCCATACTGTCTCCGTTCGCATTTCTCGCGTATATTCTGCCCCAAACCCGGTCTTGGTGGAACAGATGGCTCAAAGAGCTGATTGCTTGGTCTTTTATGGGAATTCCGCTTGCATTCTTTCTTTATCTTGCCACATACGCATTGCGCCATATCTCGGATATTACTCGGATTTACGCCTTTGGAGATTCGGCGCCGCTCATATCCTTAATAGACAAACAAGCTCCCCAGCAACTTCTAGAGCGTTCCATTCAGGAAGTCATTGTCCCGACAATCGCCATCATCTTCCTGTTCATCGGCATACGGCTAAGCAAGCAGATGGCGCCCGAAGGAGCAAAGGCAACTATGAATTTTCTTAGTTCGCTTCCTAAAAAAATACTTGCAACTCGCATGGGTCAACTTTGGCAAGCCAATGCGCTTCGGGCTGGCCAACAAACATTTGCAAAAATTGGCGAAGGCACAAAGTCTTTGGCAACAAGAGGAGGCGCGCTTGGTGTTGCAGGAAAGGCATTGCGGCCCTTAGGATGGGCAGCAGAAACCGCGAACCGCCTCGTTGGAGCGACAATGCTTGAGCAGGCCGCGGCGCACGAAAAAATAAAAGCGCCTCAAGGATTTGAAAATTGGACCGCGCAAAGCCAAGAAGCATGGATTACAGCGCGTAATCTTTCAAGCAGAGATCGGCTTCAACTTGCTTCCGCTATGGCCGACAAAGGCACCTTGACAGCCGCTTCAAGCGCCTTTCAAGACGCCGTGACACAGGACGCAGTAAGGGCAATGCACGAAGAAGACGCGCGGTATAAAAAAGAGGCAAAGTCAATTATAGATGTGCTTCCTGGAAAACTGGATTGGGATACATACCGGCACATGAAATTGACTGGTAAAACAGGGGATGCGCGGCAAAGGGCAGAGGCAGATCTTGAACGAGATTACACCAAAACAAATCAGCATCTCAACGCTTTTTTGAAAGAAGACTTTATGCTTGAAACCGCAGCAAAATTAAGAGATCCAGTCACACAACAAACCCTTATTGCGCAAGACCAGTTAAGAGAAAGCAGAACGAACCAAGTTCTTCGCGCCGATCTTTTAAGACAGGTGGGTCCTGAAATTCAGAGAAGAGAGGCGGCTGGAGACCAAGAACTTGATCGTGCGAGAAGAAACTTGTCAGCGAGTGTTATGCATGTAAGAGAATACAAGCCAGAACAGATTATAAAAATTGATGACCTTGCAAATTTCACAGCAAGAGCAGGTATTGTGTTTGGCAATCCTGCAAATTTACAAAAGATTCAGGATTCGCTCGGCCACTCTGCGCTTGAAGATGTTGTTACGGGAAGCGGCGGACTGAATTCTGCCACAAATTCCCCGGAGAAAATTCAACAAATGCTCCAGAGCGGCAACCCTCGCATGATCAGAACCTTGGTTTCTACACCTGGCGGACGCGCACTCAACTGGCAAGGAAGAGACCTTGTGGTGAATATCGGAGGACAACCTACAGAAAAACCGGAAGATTTCTTGATGAGTATGAGCGTAAAAGAAACTATAAAAAGTTTAAGAGTCAATAATCCGGACATTATACGGCTTCTTGGACGACGCATACAAGAACAGCAAAAAATAATAAAGGAAACGCGGGAACTGCAAGGTGAAAAAAGGAGGGAGAATCGGGCGAAAAATAGCGGAGCAGATTCAAAAGCTCTTAACACACTTCACAAAAATGTTGAACTGCAACAAGAGCAATTAGAACAAGCGGACGACAACCTGCGTGCAACTGACGAACAAATTCAACGACTCACCGAGGCATTGCCTGTAGAACAGCAGCAACACATAGAAGAAATACAAAGAATGGGCAAAAGAGCAGAGCGTCTTCTGTAAGAATGTTCATAAAAAATTAAAAGAAAAAGCAGTGGGATGAGCACTGCTTAAGTGGCGGAACGGGGGACGCGTTGCTCGGCAAGTAGACGCGCAAGCTCGGCCTGGCACATTCCGCATGTCGCGACGTGCTTATGGACTTCTCCCGGGTATCCCCCGGTAAAAGATTCCCACCCGCACGGAAGCGGAAGCCGTACCCATATACGGACTTCCCCGTTTGGCATAATGCGATATCCACGCACTATCACCGACAGTCCCTTCTGGTCTGGCGCGCTCCCTTCCGGGACAAGCGTCAGCGGCTTCCCAACGACAACATGCTCATGTTCTTGAGAGGCAAGTTGCCGCTGAAGCTCTAGATTGGCCATGCGCAAATTATGTGCGCGCATCCTTGCGACGATCTCAGTGTTTTCTTTTTGAGCCAGCCGGAGCTCTTTTTCTACGGCACTCTCAGTGGGAGTCTGTGAAGGAGGGACCAGCGACTGAGGAGTCGGAGGAACCGGCGGCGGATTTGTCGGAATCAGAACCGGAGAAGAAGATTTTATGTCCTTCAGGGATACCAAGTATCCCCCCAAAAAAACTCCAGTCGCCATTGCCGCCACAACAATGGCAACAATCGATCCTGTCTCCATCAAAAAACCCCCTTCCTTTTCATCAACTGTATATAATACAATAAAATATATAAATGTCAATATGCCGATCACCCCTAAAGAATTTTGGAAGCTTTACGAAACGCTTCCTCAAGAACTGAAAGACGCGGTATTTTCCGAAGAAACTGGTGATATTATTTACGCGGCCTGTCAACGCAACGACATAATGCCCCTTCTTCCCATAGTTACGGACGCTGTGGGTGAAGTGTTATTGGGTATGTTGCCGTTTAATGAATTTGAAAAAAAGTTAACAACTCTTACGATAAGTCCTGAAAAAGCAAAAAGAGTTGCGCTTGAAATAAGCCGGCATCTATTTGTGCCAAATCGGGAAGCAATTGCCGCATTGCATATTCCTCAAGAACAAGAAAAGGGTCTCTCTGCCAAAGAAACTGCAGTGCCCGCGGAATCTATTGTGCTTCCTCAATCAAAATCAGAGAAAAGACAAAGGCTAAGCGAAAAAGATACATACAGGGAATCTATTGAATAACCTATGCAATTCCAGGTGCCGCAATTTATTGAGCACGAGGCAAAAGTGATAGGGCCGCTGACATTTCGCCAGTTCGTGTATTTGGGCGTTGCCGCGGGCATTGCCATGTTTTTGTATTTCCTCGCGCCCTTTGGCATATTCCTCATTTCTGCTGTCGCCCTCGGACTGATCGCGCTGGCGCTGGCATTTGTGAAAATCGGGCCCAAAACAATGCCCCAGCTTATTGTTGACCTTGTGAATTTCGGGCTGTCTCCGAAAACATACATTTGGAAAGCGTCAAAAGGAAAACTTGCTTTGCAGACCGAGCAAATATACGCTCAATCCGAAGAGAAAGAAGTTGAAAAAAAGGTGAAGCTGGTGCGGGAAAGCAAACTCAAAGAACTTGGCGACAAGATTAACACCAAGAACTAAACACCAATAACCAAGAAACAATAACCAAACAAATTCTCCGCCCAAGGCGGATCCGCCTCTGGCGGAAAATACCAAAAACTAAAAAGAAATTCAAAGGGTAAAATGCAAAGGAAAACTTTTGAATTTTGACTTTTAACTTTTAGAAGGTATGGCTGGAGGTTCAACGCAAGAATTTTTAGAAATAGAAGCGATCAAAGAAGGACTGGTGATACTGAAAGACCGTTCGGTGCGGGGCGTGTTAATGGTGTCCTCTTTAAATTTCGCGCTCAAATCAGACGAGGAACAGCAGGCCATTATTTTCCAGTTCCAGAACTTTCTGAATTCGCTTGATTTTTCAGCGCAGATTCTCATCCAATCGCGGCGGCTCAACCTGACGGGATACTTGGAAAAACTGGACAACCTTGCGAACAGCCAGACAAACGCACTGTTGCAAAAGCAGACTGTTGACTACAAAAATTTTATTGAAGAGCTGGTGAAGGGCGGCTCCATTATGGCAAAGAATTTCTTTGTCACAGTGCCATTTACCCTGATTGAGACACTGCCTCTATCGGACCAAGGAAATGTGTTTCAACGGATTAAGGTGGCAGGAAATTTATCAGACGAGCAAATCCAGCGCATGAAAATACAGCTTTGGCAGAGACTGGAGTTTGTGGCGCTTGGGTTAAAGCGCGCGGGCCTTCAGGTGGCTCCTTTGAACACGCAGGAACTGATTGAGCTGTTTTGGAGCTGGCACCACCCTTCGGAAGCCGAGGTCGGATACTACCCTGAAATACCACCGGAAGTGTTGCAGTAAAACCACAAAAGGAAATGTCAAAGCTCAAATATCAAATGCCAAATGAAATCCAAAATCCAAATGTCAAGTGGGCTATTGGAACTTTGAACTTTGACATTTATTTGACACTTGGATTTTGACATTGAGATTTTAAAATATGCTGTTTCCTTTCTTCAAAAAACAAAAAACAAAGGCCCAAGAAAAGATATTTGACACCGAGGTGTTAACTTCAAAGGACATTATCGCGCCGGGGTCCATTAAAGTGAACCCAGACCATATCAATATGGCGGGGCGCCTTGCCCAGTCTTTTTTTGTATTTTCCTACCCGCGTTATCTGTCTGCCGCATGGCTGGCTCCCGTGATCAATCTTGATATTCCGCTGGATATTTCCATGTTCGTGCACCCCATTGACACCGGGCTCATTCTCAAACAGCTCCGCAGGCGGGTGACGGAAGTGCAGTCAGAGCTTATGGAAAAAGAAGAAAAAGGATATGTGCGCGACCCCGCATTGGAAACAGCGTTTCAGGATTTGGAACAGCTGCGGGATCGTTTGCAAACAGCGCAAGAGCGCATGTTCCGCTTTGGCTTGTACATCACGGCGTACGGGAACAACCTTGAGGAACTGCGTAAAACTGAAACAACCCTTCGCTCCATTTTTGAGTCGCGGCTCATTTACATCAAGCCCGCGCTCTACCAGCAAAAAGAAGGATTTAATTCGTGCCTGCCATACGGCAGAGACTTCCTGCAGGTGCACACTTCCATGAACACGGAGCCCCTGTCTTCCACATTTCCTTTTGT